>CAIWHR010000494.1 GCA_903912485.1 uncultured beta proteobacterium
ACGCGCCGGCGCCAGCGCCCGCCGCCGACGTCGATCTCGCCGCGGCGTTCGCCGACGTGGAGCCGCTGCCGCCGTCCACCCGCGTCCAGCACGCGCCGCCGCGCCCTGCCCCGATCCCCAAGCAGCGCCTCGCCGACGAGCGCGATGCGCTGGAAGCATCCAAGTACGGCGCCGAGCCCTCGCCGAACAGCTGGGACATCGGGCAGGAAATCGAAGGCGAACAGACGTTCCTGCGGCGCGGGCTCGGTTCCGACGTCCTGACCAGGCTGCGGCGCGGACACTGGTCGGTGCAGGGCGAACTCGACCTGCACGGGCACACGTCGGTCGAAGCCCACGACGCGCTGGCCGACTTTCTGGCCGAAGCGCGGCAGCGCGGGTTCCGCTGCGTGCGCGTCATCCACGGCAAAGGCCTGACGTCGCCCAACCGCGAGCCGGTGCTGAAGGGCAAGGTTCGCAAGTGGCTGTCGCACTGGGACGACGTGCTCGCGTATTGCGAAGCGCCGCAGCACGCCGGCGGCGGCGGCGCGGTGCTGATCCTGCTGCGCGGACGATGACCCCTTCGCCGGGCGACCCGCGCGGTTACCGGAACACGCGGTGGGCAAGCGCGGGCAATTGCGCGCGGACTTCGGCCAGGCGAGCGCAATCGACGTCGCCGACGACGATGCCCGGCCCCTCGCCGAGTTCGGCGACGATCTCGCCCCAGGGGTCGATCAGCAGCGAGTGTCCGTAGGTCCGCCGCCCGCCGGGATGCTCGCCGCCCTGCGCCGCGGCGAGCACGTAGCACTGGTTCTCGACGGCGCGCGCGCGCAGCAGCAGGTGCCAGTGCGCGGCCCCGGTCGTCGCGGTGAACGCCGCCGGCACCAGGATCAGCGCGAGCTCCCCCAGCGCGCGGTAGAGCTCGGGAAAGCGCAGGTCGTAGCACACCGACAGGCCGACGCGGCCGCAGGGCGCGTCGAAGGATGCGGGGAGCGTTCCCGGCTCGATCGTCCGGCCCTCGTCGTAGCGCTCGTCGCCGCGTGCGAACGCGAACAGGTGGATCTTGTCGTAGCGCGCGATCCGCGCGCCGTCCGGCGCGTAGACGAGGCAGGCGCTGCGCACGCGGTCCGGGTCGGCGCAGGCGATCGGCACCGTCCCGCCGACGAGCACCACGCCGTGCCGGCGGGCGACGCGGGAGAGCCAGTCCTGCTGCGGCCCCGCGCCGTCGTCCTCGCGCACCGCGAGCTTGTCGGTGGCGTGGGCGCCGAAGATGCCGAAATACTCGGGGAGCACGACCAGGCGGGCGCCGCGGGCCGCGGCGGCGGCGACCAGCGGCTCCGCCTGCGCGAGGTTGGCGGCGACGTCGCCGCCGGAAACGGTCTGCACCGCGGCGACGCGAAGATCCTGGACCGGCAGCATTGAGGCATCCTCTCTGTTAGGCATCGCTGCGGCCCGCGCCGCCGCTATTTCGTCGGCGAGCCGGCTCCGGCGGCCGCGGCGACGGCCGTCTTGCGGGTGACGACCGGATCGGACCAGCTTCCGGTCACCTGGTATTCGTAGCTGAACATCTGCTCGATCGGATCGCGCAGCACCTTCTGCGCCAGCAGCGACCCGGCGCCCACCGCCGCTCCGATCACCGGGTTCGCCAGCAGCAGCAGCATGGCGCCGGCCGAGATGCCTCCGGAGAGCGCCGGCTGCACCCGCACCGTCAGCTGCTGCGTTTCGTGGGCGAGGTCGGCACTCCCGGAAATGTTGACCTTGGCCGCCGGGCCGGCCAGGCGCAGGTCGTCGCTCATCAGCACGCCGTTGCGGATCCGGACGTCGCCGTTGATCTCGTCGAAGGCGAAGCCCTCGGAGAAGACATCGGTGAAATCGAGCGTGATCCGGCGCGGCAGCGACTGCAGCGACAGCACGCCGAGCAGCTTGCCTATGCCCGGATCGATCTTGGTGAAACGGCCCGGTCCGACCTCGATGCGAAACGCGCCGGACAGCGTCGGATAGTCGAAATCGTTCGGGGCGCCCGCCCATGCCAGCTCGCCCTTGACCCGGGTCGGGGCGTTCTGCACGGCGTCGGCGTAGCCGATCCGCGACAGGAACTTGCCGGTTTCCTTGAGATCGAGGTCGACGTCGAGACGGGTCTGCTGGTCCCTGCCCGCGGACCGCCACTGCCCCTGCGCGGAGACCCGGCCGCCGTCGTTCGCCAGCGTCATGCGGTCGATGAGCCACTCGCTGCCGCGCGGATGCGCGACGAACTCGAGCCGGCCGATCTCGCGCCCGCGAACCAGATAGCTTTCGGCGACGACGTCGATCCCGGGCCACGGGTTGGCGACCCCGGCCCCGACCCCGGCCTCGGCCTTGGCCGGACCGCCGGCGGCGCCCTTCCACGGCGTGAACTCCCCGGCGTCGGGCGGCACGAGACGGGAAAGCCGCGCCGCAAACAGGCCGTTGGGCGCGGCCGGGGACGGCGCCGACCAGGTGGCGGTTCCGGCCAGCTCGCGCGCCTGCAACTCCAGCCGCCAGTCGTCCTGCGTGCGGCGCGCGCCGAGCTTCATCGCGCGGAACCGGCGCCCGAAGGCCTCGAGCGTTTCGACGTCGAGATCGATGCCCGCGAGCACCGGCGCGCCGTCCCCGCCCGCGCCCGGCGGCGCCCGACGCTGCAGCGCGAGCCAGTCGTCGAAGTTGAGCGTCGGCAGCTCGCCGCGCACCCACACGCCGGCGCGCTCGGGGCGGGCGGCCGGATCCGCCGCGGCGCGACCCAGCAGCAGCAGCGCGCGATCGACCGCGGCGCCGTCGGCGGCGAGCTTTCGGTGCAGCAGCACGCGACCGACGTTGCCGTACGCGACGGTCAGCAGATCCTCGTTCGGCTGCGCCGGCGTGCCGTGGCGCTCGACCTTCAGCGCGACCGCTTCGCCGGCCGCCTTGCCCAGCGGGGCCGGCAAGTCGATGGCGCTGCCCTTGAGGTTGCTCTCGATCGTCCACGCATGTCCGTCGCCGCGGATCGCCACGGCGATCGTCCAGTCGAGGCTGCCGGTGATCGCGTCGCCGGAAGGGGGGTCGAACTCGCGCCGCAGCGCCGCGACCGTCGCGTTGCCGCCGCCGGTGACGCGCGTCTCGCCGTCGACGTTGGCGACCGCCAGCCGGGCGGGACCGCCGAGGATGTCCGCCGCCAGGTCCTGCGCCCGCACGCCGGCTTCGGTGAACGCGAGCCTGCCGTTGATCTGCGTCAGCGGCGGGACGCCGGTGATCCGCAGATCGTTGCCGACGAACTGGTACTCGCCCGCGACCTTGTTGCCGGCGGGATCGCCGAGCGGGAACGCGAGCTTGAGGTAGAGGCGCCCGTCCCCGGTCGCGCGCATGCCGTCGGTGGCGCGGCCGATCCAACCGGCGACGGGGCTCGTCTCGACGAAGCGCAGGAAATCGGCGGTCGGACCCGCCACCTCGCCGTCGACGACCAGCGGCGGCCGCTCGGCACGCAGGTCGCCGATCTCGGCGCGGACCTTGCCCAGGGGGACGCCGGACACGCGGCCGCGCGTGGCGTCGACGGTCAGCTTCGTTCCGGTCAGGCTGACGTCGCCGTCGAGTTCGGAGATGACCGGCCAGCCGCGGGCGTAGTCGAGCACCACGTCGCGCGCCTTGGCCGTCACGGTGAATGTTCCGCTCTTGCCGCCGGTGAACGGGAAGTCGGCGAGATTCCCCGCGAGCCTGAGCTTGACCTCGGGCGAAGTCCCCTTGACCAGGCCCGCCCGCAGCCAGTCGCGGACGCCCGGCTGGACCGCGCGCGGGAGGTAGCGATGGACCTGCGCCACGCTGGCGCGCGTCAGCGCGGCGCTGAGATCGATCTCGCCCGGACCGTCGGGCGCGGTCCGGAATTTTCCCGAGGCGCGGCCCGCGGCATCCGCGTTGGCGAACTCCAGGCGCTCGATTTCGATCGCCGTGCGGCCGGCCGTCCGCGTCCAGTTGACACCGCCCGACAGGCTGTCGAAGGGAATGGGTTTGGCGAAGAGCTGCGGCAGGTCGAGCGCCGCGCCGCGGCAGGTCAGCTTGACGTCCCCCGTCGCCTGCGTCATCTCCAGGCGGCCGGTGAGCCCCTCGACGCCCGGCAGCGCACCCTGCGCCGCGATGCCGACGTCGCTGAAATCGGTCGCGGCGCTGTAGATTTCGGGCGCGTCGACCTGTCCCTCCCACAGGAAGCGGCCGCGGGTCAGCGTCCCCCGCGGCGCGTACAGCGCGAGCAGGCTGCGCAGGCGCGCGGGCATCGGCAGGTGCGCGGCCAGATCGCGCAGCGGC
>CAIWHR010000495.1 GCA_903912485.1 uncultured beta proteobacterium
CAGCCGCAGCAGCAGCCGCCAGCGTTCGCCGGCGCAAAGCGGCGGCGGCGGCTCGCTGCTGCCGTCCTTCCTCTGCTCGGCGTACCACGCCAGCGAAAGCCGCGCCGGAACGACCGCTCCGGCGGTTTCGACCCGCTCGACCGCGAAGGCGAAGCGCGTGCCGCGCGCCGACGCCTGCGGCAGCAGGTCGACGACGCCGGTGACGGCGATGTCGACGCCCTCCCACGCCGGCGGCAGCTGATCCGCGAGGCGCAGCTCGGCGCGCCAGGCCGCGCAGCCGAAGCCCAAGGCGCCCGCCGCCCCGGCGACCAGCGCGCCGCGGACGATGGCCGCGAGCCGCCCCGCGCCGACGCCTGGCAGCTGCCGACGGCGATCGGGGCGACGCAAGGCCAGCGCGGCGGCGGCGAGCGCAGCCGACGCCGCCAGCCAGGGAACGACGGGCGGCAATGCCGCCTGCCACTGCAACAGCGTGGCACCGGCGGCAAACGCGAGCAGCGCGATGGGGAGGCGTGACACGGAAACATCACGCTAGGCCGCGGCCGCCGCGCGCGCCATCCGCCGAACGGACGAGACCGGTGCACCGCCGCGCGCGTCCTCGCGCGCCGCGCTGCCGTCACTCGCCCGGCTTACTCGTAGCCGTGACTGCGAAACGGCTGGTTGGGATAATCGTCCTCGTCCACGAGGTCGTCCGCGGCCGACGGCGGCAGCTTGGCGATGATGTCCTCGAGCATCTGAACGTGCTCGGCCTCTTCGCCCCGCAGCTCCTCGAACAGCGCCTTGACGTCGGGCTGATTCACGGAGTCGAGCGCCTGGTCGTAGAACGCGAAGGCCTTCCGTTCGGAGGACAGCGCCACCTGGTACGCCTTCAGCGGCGACATGTCCGAGCTGGGCGCGCCGACGTCGGGAGCCTCGACGTCGAAGATGTCGTCGAGACTGACCGTCGGGCGCTCGTCGCCGAACAGCACCAGCCGGCGCTCGGCCAGCTGCTCGCCGTGCTTCCTCTCGTTGACGGCCATCGACTTGAATATCGCTCCGGCGTCGCCGGAACCGCGGCTTCCGAGCTGCTCGGCGAACAGCGTGTACCGCTTGTGCGCCTCGATCTCGATCAGGGCGGCGAGATCGATGGCGTCCCTCAGCGAGAGTCTGGAGATGTCGAGTTTCGTTGTCATGGGGCCTCCGGTTGCGGTGGAACGGCCCCGTCACATGGGCGCGAGCCTGTTGAGTGAATTGGAAATGCAAACGTCCGTCGTCGGCAGGAAGAACGGTATCACCGCGCCGATCATCCCGTCAAAGAAAGGCCTTGCCGCGGCGGTCGCGGGAGCGTGCACAGCGGCCGAGGACGAGCCTGTCGCGGTCAGTCGGGCCAAATGCCCGCCTCGCTTGCCGACCCGGCGCCGGGGAGCGGCCCGGGCGCTGAGGCACAATGCCGCGATGGATGCCCTGCTCACGCTGCCGCAGTTCGCCGCCTTCCTCGCCGCCGCATTCGTCGTCGCGCTCGCGCCCGGCCCCGACAACCTGATGGTGTTGAGTCTCGGCATGGCGCGCGGCCGCAAGCCCGGCGTGGCCTTCGGCCTCGGCTGCGCGCTCGGCTGCCTCAACCACACCCTGCTTGCCGCCCTCGGCGTCAGCGCGCTGATCGCCGCCTCGCCGCCGGCCTTCACCGCGCTGAAGATCGCGGGCGGCAGCTACCTGATCTGGCTCGGTGTCCAGGCCATCCGCCATGCCCGCGCGCTCGGCGCGCCGCCCGCCGGCAAGGCTTCGGCCGACGCCCCCGCCAGGCTCTTCGTCAAGGGCCTCGTCGCCAACGCCATCAACCCCAAGGTGATCCTGTTCTTCCTTGCCTTCCTGCCCCAGTTCGTGGACGGCCAACGCGGTCACGTCGCCTGGCAGGTCGCGCAACTCGGCACGCTGTTCACCCTCGAGACCGTCGTCGTCTTCGGCGCCATCGGCTGGTTCGCCGGCAGCGTCGGCGAGCGCCTCGCCCGGCGCCCGGCGCTGGGCGCATGGCTCGACCGCGTGGCGGGCGGAATCTTCGTCGCGCTGGGATTGCGGCTGCTGGCAACTTACTGACGCAGCGGTCGGGAACGATTTTTTCGCCATTTCTTGACCTTCGTCGAATCCGCCGCGTTGGCGCGTCGGCAAAATGAAATTGCCGCAACTTTCGAATGGAGGGAATCATGCGCAGATTTCGCCACGCGCTGGTTGGGTTTCTCGCTCTCGCATTCCTGGTCGCCGGAATGCACGCCGGCCTCGCTGCCGCAGCGGCCGCAGCGCCGGCCGACGCGCCGGCCAAGGCCGCCGCGGTCCTCAACGTCCAGGGTCTGTGGTGGAACGCTCCGGCGGGTTCCGAGTCCGGCTGGGGGATCAACTTCGCGCATCAGGGCGGCATCGTCTTCGCCACCTGGTTCACGTACGACGCGGCCCGCAAGCCGTGGTGGCTGATCGCCCAGCTCGACAAGTCCGCCGAGGGTGTCTATTCGGGGCCGGTCTGGACGGTCACCGGGCCGCCGTTCAACGCCGTGCCGTTTCCGCCCGGCGGCAGCCCCGGGGGATCGATCGAGACCCCCGTCGGCACGATGACGGCGACCTTCGCCGACGCCACCCACGGGACGCTGCTCTACACGGTCAACGGCGTCACGCAGACGAAGACGATTGTGCCGCAGGTGTTCGGCACGCTGCCCGCCTGCGCCTGGGGCCAGGAGCCCGATCTGGCGCTGGCGACCAACTACCAGGACCTGTGGTGGAACCCGCAGGAATCGGGCTGGGGCATCAACTTCACGCACCAGGGCGACATCATCTTCGCCACCTGGTTCACCTACGACGCCGCACGCCAGCCGTGGTGGCTGATCGCGCTGCTGGACAAGAAGGCGAGCGGCGTCTATGCCGGGCCGGTGTCGACGGTGAGCGGGCCGCCGTTCAACGCGGTGCCGTTTCCGCCCGGCGGCAGCCCCGGCGGAGCGGTCGAGACCGAGGTCGGCACGGCCACGGTGACGTTCGCCCACGGCAACAGCGCGACTTTCGCCTACACGGTGAACGGCACGACGCAGACCAAGTCGCTCGCGCGCCAGGTGTTCGCACCACCGGGCACCGTGTGCACGCCGCTCGACGCCAGCAAAGCCTTCGTCGACCAGTTCGTCGACCTCTCGGGTCGCGCGAATCGCGGCGAAATCACCAGCGAACAGTACGTCGCCCAGCTCACCGCGCTGGTCGCGTCGGTCGACACCGCGGCCCGCGGCGTCGAACTGCTGCAGCGCTACCTCGAAACGGCGGTCCTCGGGCGCAACATCGCCTTCCCGGCCAGCGCGCAGAGCAGCGCGCAGGACAAGGCGCTTTCCGCCGTCGATCTCGACCCGATCCTCGCGTCGCCGACGTTCCAGCTGCTGGAGGCGGCGCTGCGGACCAACGTCTTCCTGCAGGCGCCCGACGCGGCCGGCAACCAGATCGCTGCGGCCAACGTGGCGGTGGACATCGCGCTCGCCGGCCTCGTCGTCAGGGTCTCGGTCCTCGACGCCGCAGCCAACGCCTTGGTCCCGCCCGCGACGGGAGCGCAGCTGCTGGCGCTGGTCGCGACCAACCCCTTCACCGCGGCGAAGCAGCTCTACCAGGCGCTCGGCCTCCCGATTCCGCCGTGGCTGGTCGCGGCGCCGGCCTGCCTCACCGGCTGCGGGCCGCTCACGACGGCCTACAGCGGCCCGGTCTCCGGCCAGGCGGTGCTGACGGTGAGCGCAGGGCCGCTGTCCTGCACGGCGAACGTCGGCTTCAGCGGGACCGTCGGCTTCAACCTGACGGTCGACGGCGTCGCCATCACCAGCGGCACCGGGACCGTCGCCGGGGACGCGACGGTGACCAACTCGAACAACCCCGTGCTGTGCCCGAACGGCGTGTACCCGATCAACGGCAGCGCGCCGGTCACCGGGACCGTGTCGAACATGACGGCGAACCTTCTGCTGGGCGGCAGGTATCCGGGAACGCTGACCGCCTCGCTGTCGGGCAACACCATCACCGGGACGATCTCGACGGTGCTCGTTCCCACGTCGCCGCCGGTGGTCGCGAATTTCACGCTGACCCGGCTGTAGGTCGGACCGGCCCGGGGGCGGGAGCGGCGAAGCGGGCTTCGCCGCTCCCGAACCCGTGCTGCCGCTGCGGACATCACCCCTCGTCCTGGAACACCACCTCCCGCTTCTTCCTGATGCTCGGCGCGACGACCAGGGCCAGCAGCGCGCCGGCCAGGATCAGCATCGTCAGCGACATCGGCCGGGTGACGAACACCGAGAAATCGCCGCGCGAAAGCACCAGCGCCCGCCGCAGGTTCTCCTCCATCATCGGGCCGAGGATGTACCCCAGCAGCAGCGGCGCCGGCTCGCAGCCGAGCTTCACGAACACGTAGCCCAGCAGACCGAACACCACGGCGACCCAGACGTCGAAGATGTTGTTGCTGGTGCTGTACGCGCCGATCGCGCAGCAGAACAGGATCATCGGGAACAGCAGGCGGTAGGGAACGCGAAGCAGCTTGACCCAGATTCCGACCAGCGGCAGGTTGAGGACGACGAGCATGAGGTTTCCGATCCACATGCTCGCCACCAGCCCCCAGAACATTTCCGGATTGTTCTTCATGACGTCCGGTCCGGGCTGGATGTCGTGGATGATCAGCGCCCCGACCATCAGCGCCATCACGGCATTGGACGGAATGCCCAGCGTGAGCATCGGGATGAACGACGTCTGCGCGCCGGCGTTGTTGGCCGACTCGGGACCGGCGACCCCCTCGATGGCACCCTTGCCGAAGCGCGACGGATCCTTCGCCACCCGCTTCTCCAGCGTGTAGGCGGCGAAGGCGGCGAGCGTCGCGCCGCCGCCGGGGATGATGCCCAGCGCCGACCCGATGGCGGTCCCGCGGAGGATGGCGGGAAACGCCTGCTTGAATTCGGCCCACTTGATCCAGAGGCCGTCGATCCGGCTGGCGCACAGGTTGTGGACCTCGGTCTTTTCGAGATTGACCGCGATCTCCGCGAATGCGAACAGGCCCATCGTCATCGCGACGAAGCCGATGCCGTCGAGGAGTTCCGGCACGTCGAACGAGAAGCGGGCGACGCTGGTGTTGATGTCGGTGCCGACGGTTCCGAGGAGCAGGCCCAGCATGGTCATCAGCACCGCCTTCAGCACCGAGCCGTGGGCAAGCGCGATCGCCGACACGAGACCCAGCACCATCAGCGAAAAATACTCGGCCGCGTCGAAACTGAGCGCCATCTCGGCCAGCGGCGGCGCGAAGGCGGCGATGACGAAGGTGGAGACGCATCCGGCGAACAGCGAGCCCAGCGCCGCGACGCACAGCGCGGCGCCGGCACGCCCCTGCAGCGCCATCTGGTGGCCGTCGAGCACCGTGACCACCGACGACATCTCGCCGGGGAGGTTGACGAGGATCGCCGTGGTCGAACCACCGTACGAAGCGCCGTAGTAGATGCCGGCGAGCATGATGAGCGCCGTGACGGGAGGCAGCGCGTACGTCGTCGGCAGCAGCATGGCGATCGTCGCGACGGGCCCGATGCCTGGCAGCACGCCGATCAGCGTTCCGACGAGCACGCCGATGAAGGCGTAGAGAAGGTTGATCGGCGTCACGGCGACGCCGAACCCGAGCGCGAGGTTGGCGAGCAGGTCCATCACCGGCCTCCGGCCATGAATGCCGGCCACACCGACAGCGGGATCTTCAGGCCGTAGACGAACAGACCCACGGCGAACACGCTCTGCACGGCGCCGCTGACCAGCGCCGCCTTCCACCGGAACTCGGTGCTCGCCATCGAAGCGATGAAGATCAACGCGATGCCCGACACGACCAGCCCGAGCCATTTCAGCGCGACGCAGAAGATGCCGAGGCTCAGCAGCACGATGAGCAGCGGGCGCAGGCGCCAGGCGGCGAACGGCTCCTTCGCCGACCGCACGGCCCGGACGCTCAGCACGGCGCCGAAGACGAGCAGCAGCACCCCCAGCGCGCGCGGGAAATAGCCCGGCCCCATTCGCGTCGCATCGCCCATCGCGTAGGCGCGCGACAGCAGGAAAGCGGCAAGGCCGAACGACATGAAGAACAGTCCGGCCCAGAAGTCCTTCGGGTTGTTGATCCGGCGCATGATGGCTCCCTGAAACCCGTCGCTGCCGCGCGAGGTTGGTGGACGTTGGCGCGACGACGCCGTCGCGGCGCTACGACGTCACGCCGCCGCGGCGTGCAGCGCGGCGACCACGGCATCGCCCATCTCGGCGGTGCCGACGAGGCGCGTTCCCGGCTGCTGGATGTCGGCGGTGCGCAGGCCGTCGGCGAGCACCGCGCGCACCGCGCGATGGATGCGCTCCGCCGCGTCCGGCGCTGCGAACGAATGCCGCATCATCATGGCGACCGACAGGATCGCCGCCAGCGGGTTGGCGATGTTCCTGCCGGCGATGTCCGGCGCCGAGCCGTGCACCGGCTCGTACAGCCCTTTGTTGCCGGGCCCGAGCGACGCCGACGGCAGCATCCCGATCGACCCGGTCAGCATCGCCGCGGCGTCGGAGAGGATGTCGCCGAACACGTTGCCGGTCACCATCACGTCGAACTGCTTCGGCGCGCGCATCAGCATCATCGCGGCGGCGTCGACGAACACGTGCGTGAGCTCGACGTCCGGGTATTCGGTGCCGACGCGCGTCATCACCTGCCGCCAGAGTAGCATCGTCTCCAGCACGTTGGCCTTGTCCACCGAACACAGCTTGCGCCGGCGCTCGCGCGCCGCGCCGAACGCGACGTGGGCGATGCGCTCGATCTCCGACTCGGTGTAGCGCATCGTGTTGACGCCTTCGCGCTCGCCGGACGCGGTCACGAAGATGCCGCGGGGCTCGCCGAAGTAGAGGTCGCCGGCCAGCTCGCGCAGGATGAGCAGGTCGAGGCCTTCGATGATCTCGGGCTTGAGGCTGGAGGCGCCGATGAGTTCCGGAAACAGGAACGCCGGCCGGAAGTTGGCGAACAGCGTCAGCGCCTTGCGCAGGCGCAGCAGGCTCGCGCCGGGGCGCTGCGCGTACGGCAGGTTCTCGTCGCCGGGCACCCCGGCGGCACCGAACAGGATCGCGTCGGCGCGGCGCGCGATCGCCAGCGTCTCGTCGGGCAGCGGGTCGCCCGCCGCCTCGACTCCGGCACCGCCGATCGGCGCCTCGACGAGTTCCAGCGCTCCGCCGCCGACGACGGCGCGCAGAACCTTGACCGCCTCGGCGGTGACTTCCTTGCCGATGCCGTCACCCGGCATGACCGCGATTTTCATGAATGTCCCTTGACGGTGCGCGCCACGCGGCGCGCTTGAGTTCGGAATCTCAGGCGCTGCCCGCGGCGACGCGCCGCTCAAAGGCCTCGATGTGCCCCAACTGGTCCAGCGTGTAGTCGAGCTCGTCCTGACCCTGCAGCAGGCAGCGCTTCGAAAACGGGTCGATGGCAAAGGCGTGCACGCTCCGGTCGGGCCCGGTGACCGTCTGCGCTTCGAGATCGACTGCGACCCGGCTGCCCGGCTGCGCCAGCAGCGCCCGCAGCATCGGCGCGACCACGTCGGAAGGCAGTACGACCGGCAGCAAGCCGTTCTTGAGCGCGTTGGAGAGGAAGATGTCCCCGAAGCTCGGGGCAATCACGGCGCGGAAGCCATGATCGCCGAGCGCCCACACCGCGTGCTCGCGCGACGATCCGCAGGCGAAGTTGGCTTCGGCGACCACGATCCGGGCGTCGCGGTACGCCGGCTGGTTCAACGGGAAGTCCGGGACTTCCGAACCGTCGCTGCGAAACCGCAGATCGCGGAACAGGTAGGCGCCGAAGTCGTTGGCTCGCGGCTTTTGCAGATAGCGGGCCGGGAGGATCTGATCGGTGTCGAAGTTGGGCTGCGCGACCGGCAGCGCCACGGCGAGGACGCGCTCGAAACGCTTCATGGCCGCACCGTGCCGGACGCCAGCTGCCGCACGTCGGTCAGGCGGCCGGCCAGCGCGGCGGCGGCGGCCATCGCCGGGCTCAACAGGTGAGTCCGCGCACCGGGGCCCTGGCGCCCGACGAAATTGCGGTTCGAGGTCGACGCGCAGCGCTGGCCGGGGCCCACGACGTCCCCGTTGGTCCCGAGGCACATCGAGCAACCCGGGTGCCGCCACTGAAAGCCCGCTTCGACAAAGATCCGGTCGAGCCCCTCGCCTTCCGCCTGCGCCTTCACCAGCCCGGAGCCGGGAACGACCCACGCTTCGACGCCCGGCGCGACCTTGCGCCCGGCGACGGAGGCTGCGGCACTGCGCAGATCCTCGATGCGCCCGTTGGTGCAGGAGCCGATGAATACGCGGTCGATGGGAATGTCGGTCAGCAGCGTTCCGGGCTGCAGTCCCATGTAGGCCAGCGCGCGCTCCATCGCGCGGCGACGCTCCGGGCTCGACGCGCCCGCCGGGTCGGGAACCCGTGCGGTGATCGGCAGCGCATCCTCCGGGCTCGTGCCCCAGGTGACCATCGGCTCGATCGCCCCGGCGTCGAGCGAGACTTCGCGATCGAAGCCTGCCGCAGGGTCCGAGGGCAGGGCCCGCCAACGCAGCAGCGCGTCGTCCCAGTCGCGTCCCGCCGGCGCGTAGGGGCGGCCGGCAAGGTACTCGAACGTGGCGTCGTCGGGGGCGATCATGCCGGCGCGGGCGCCGGCTTCGATCGACATGTTGCACACCGTGAGCCGGCCCTCAATCGACAGGTCCCTGATCGCCGATCCCGCATATTCGACGACGTGGCCCACGGCCCCCGCCGCGCCGATCTTCGCGATCACTGCCAGCACGATATCCTTGGCCGAAACGCCGCTTCCCAGCCGGCCGTCGACCGCAATGCGCATCGTCTTCGGCTTGCGCTGCCAGAGCGACTGCGTGGCCAGCACATGGCTCACTTCGGTGGCCCCGATGCCGAAGGCGAGCGCCCCCAGCGCGCCGTGCGTCGACGTGTGGCTGTCGCCGCAGGCGATGACCGCGCCCGGCCAGCTCAGCCCCTGTTCGGGACTGACGACGTGCACGATGCCCTGGCGCCGGTCGCCGAGCCCGAAGCAGGTGATGCCGGCACGGGCGCTGTCGTCGATCAGCGCCTGCGCCATGCCGCGCTTTTCGGGATCGCCGACCGTCGCCAGGTCGCGGCTGTCGGTCGGAACGTAGTGATCGGGCGTGCTGAACGTGCGCTCGGGAGCTCGCGGCACCAGGCCGCGCTGCCGCAGCATCTCGAATGCCGGCGCGGAGCCGTCCTGCACCAGGTGCCGATCGACGTAAAGGAGCGCCTGGCCGTCGTCACGCTCGACGATCTGGTGACTGCGCCAGATCCGGTCGAACATCGTGCGCGGCGAACGACCTGCCGGAGCGCTCATCGCGATTCGGCCCGGGGAAGCGCGCGAGGGCAGGAGCGCGGCACGCGCACGCTATTCGGCCTTGGCGCCGGAAACCCTCACGATCTCGCCGTAGCGCTTGAGTTCCGCCTGCATGAACTGCCCGAACTCCTCGGGGCTGAGGCTTCCCGGTTCGGCGGCCAGCTTGGTCAGTCGATTCTTCACCTCGTCGGTCTTGAGAATCGCATTGATCTCGGCGTTGAGCCTCGAGACGATCTCCTTGGGCGTGTTTGCCGGCGCCGCGATGCCGTAGTAGGTCAGCGTATGAACGCCGGGGATGCCGAGTTCGTCCAGCGTCGGCGTGTTCGGGAGCGCCGGGTTGCGCTTGGGGGCGGCCACCGCCAGCGCCTTCATCCGTCCGGCCGTCACGAACGGCAGGCAGGTCGGCGGATCGAGCATGTAGTCGACCTGTCCGGCGAGCAACGCGGTTTCCGCCGGAGCCGTTCCCTTGTACGAGACGTGGACCGCGTCGATGTGCGCGGCGAGATTGAACATGACGCCGAACAGGTGCTGCGACGAACCCGAGCCGCCGGAGCCGAAGTTGAGCTTGCCGGGCTTCGCCTTGGCCAGCGCCACCAGTTCCTGCGCCGTGTTGGCGGGCGACGAAGCCGGGACGACGAGGAAGCTCGGCACCGTGTAGACGAGCGCCACCGGCGAGAAGTCCTTGATGGGCTCGAAGCCCAGCTTGTCGTACAGGTGAGGATTGACGGCGTGCGGAGAAAGCGACGCCATCAGCAGCGTGTAGCCGTCCGGCTTCTCGTGCGCCGCGAGCGCCGTTCCGATGTTGCCGGCGGCCCCCGGCCGGTTCTCGACGACGACTGTCTGACCCAGGCGTTGCGCCAGCGGCTCGGCGATGATGCGCGCGGCGGTGTCCACGCCGCCGCCGGCGGGCCAGGGCACGATCAGCCGGATCGGCTTCGTCGGGTAGGTCTCGGCCTGAGCCAGACCGGCGCCCGCCGCGATCGCCAGCAGAACGCCGATGCGACCGATCCATCCGATGCCGCCGCCGCGGCGTTCCTGCCTTCCGCTCGGCGACCGGGCGCCGTGGGTCCCTTTGAATGCGATCCTCATCTCGATTCCTCCTGTTGCTGGTCGATGTCTGCCTCACCCGCACGCGGGCGGGCTTCGGCGCTGACCTTCTGGCCGCTGCTGCCGCGCATTGGCGCATCGTAGCCCCGCTGGATTGATTTGCAAGCACAATAAGCGCATAGTGGGATTGAGAAAAACTCATATCACGGAATGTCCCGCCGACTGCCTCCGCTCAACGCCGTGCGCGCCTTCGAAGCCGTCGCCCGTCACGGCAGCGTCACCGGCGCGGCACGCGAGTTTTCGGTCACGCAAGGCGCGGTGAGCCGGCACGTCGTGGCACTTGAGCAATGGCTGGGTGCGAAGCTGTTCACCCGCAGGCAGCGGGGCGTCGAGTTGACCGCCAAGGGTGCTGCGTACTTCCGGACTCTCAAGGGCGCGCTCGACCAGATCGACTTCGCGACGCGGCAGATGCAGATGAGCCCGGACGAGAACCTGTTGCGGCTGAAGCTGCCGCCGACGTTCGCCATTCGCTGGCTGGTTCCCCGCCTCGCGGCGTTCCACGCGTTGCATCCCGGCATGAACGTGCAGATCACGACGTCCCACGACACCGCCGATTTCGACCGGGAGGACGTCGATGCGTGCATCCACTCCCAGCACGATGCGCCCGCCGGTCCCGGCTTCCGCCGCCTGTTCGGCGAGGTGCTGCTGCCCGTATGCAGTCCCGGCATGCTCGCGCGGGAACCGAAGCTGCGCGAGCCTCGCGGCCTGGCGGGGCAGGTTCTGCTCTGTTCGCTGAACCGGCCGCACGATTGGCCGCTCTGGCTGGCAGCGGCAGGCGTCGACGCGATCGACGGCAACGGCGGTCTCAAGTTCGAGAACGCTGCGCTCGCCTATCAGGCGGCGATCGACGAACTGGGCGTGATGATCGCGCAGCGCGCGCTGGTCGAGGACGACCTGAAATCGGGCCGGCTGGTGAACCCGATCCCGGTATCGGTACGCACGTCGGGCGCCTACTACCTCGCCTATCCTCCGAACCGCCCGCGGTCGGGCCGGGTGGCCGCCTTCGAGGACTGGATCGTGGCGCAGGCGCAGGGCGTGCGCGAGGGTTAGCGGCGCGCCGGCGGGAGGATCCTACGCGCCCGAGCGGGCGACGCCGCGCAGCGAGAGTTCGGCCGCGCGGTGACAGCTGACGAAGTGGTTGGGGGCGATCTCTTCCTGTGCGGGCGCCGTTTCGCGGCAGACGGCCTGCGCGTACCGGCACCGGGGGTGGAAATGACAGCCCGACGGCGTATTGGCCGGGTCGGCCACTTCGCCTTCGAGGACGATCCGTTCGGAGCGAAGCCGCGGATCCGGCTTGGGCACCGCCGACATCAGCGCCTCGGTGTACGGGTGCCGCGGCGACGCGAACAGCTCCTCGGTGGGCGCAGTCTCCACGATCCGGCCGACGTACATCACCGCGACGCGCTCGCTGATGTGCTTGACCACGCTCAGGTCGTGCGCGACGAAGAGGTAGGTGAGCCCCAGCCGCTCCTGGAGTTCGAGCAGCAGGTTCAGGATCTGCGCCTGGACCGACACGTCCAGCGCGGACACGGGCTCGTCGGCGACGACCAGGCGGGGATTGAGCGCCAGCGCGCGGGCGATGCCGATGCGCTGGCGCTGGCCGCCGGAGAAGGCGTGCGGGTAGCGCCGCATGTATTCGGGCCGCAGGCCGACCAGGTTGAGGAGCTCGACGACGCGGTCGGTTCTCTCCTGGTCGTTGCCGACGCCGTGGACGAGCAGCGGCTCTCCGACGATGTCCAGCAGCGTCATCCGCGGGTTCAGCGACGAGAACGGGTCCTGAAAGATCATCTGCATCTGGCGCCGCAGCGACCGCAGCCGGTTCTTGGGAACGGTCGCCACGTCGACGACCTCGCCGTTGTCGGAAAGCAGGACCTGGCCCGCCGTCGGGGTGATGGCGCGCAGGATGCAGCGCGACGTCGTGGTCTTGCCGCAGCCGCTCTCGCCGACGAGCGAAAGCGTCTCGCCCCGATTGAGAAAGAACGTCACGTCGTCGACCGCCTTCACGTGGCCGATGGTCTTCTGCAGGATCCCCCGCCGGATGGGGAAATATTTCTTCAGTCCCCTGACATCGAGGAGCACGGACTTGCCTGTGCCGGCGTCGCCGTTGGTCATGCTCGTGCGCCTTTCTTCATGGGTAGAGGAAGCAGCTCGCCTTCCTTCCCTCGCCGACCGCCTGCAGCGGCGGCTCCTCGACGTCGCAGCGGCCGGCAATGGCCGACACGCAGCGGGGATGGAAAGGGCAGCCTTTCGGCCGGTTGAACGGGTGCGGAATCGATCCGCTGATCGTCGGCAGCTTCAGCCGCGGCGTCGAATCGATGCTCGGTATCGACTGCAGCAGCGCCTTGGTGTACGGGTGCTTCGGGTCGTGGAAGATGTCGTCGACCTTGCCCTGCTCGACCACCTTGCCCAGGTACATGACGACGACGTCGTCGGCCATCTCCGCGACCACGCCGAGGTTGTGCGTGATCAGCATGATCGCCATTCCCCGCTCCTGCTGGATCTTGCGCAGCAGATCCAGGATCTGCGCCTGCGTGGTGACGTCGAGCGCCGTCGTGGGCTCGTCGGCGATGAGGAGGCGCGGGTTGCAGGAAAGCGCGACCGCGATCATCGCCCGCTGGCGCAGTCCGCCGCTCAGTTCGAACGAGTACTCGTCGATGCGCCGCTCAGGCTTGGGGATGCCGACGCTGCGCAGCGCCTCGATTCCGCGGAGCCTCGCCTCCTTCTTGCCGACCTCGCTGTGCAGGAGCACCGCCTCGATGATCTGCTCGCCCACGGTGTGAACGGGGCTGAACGAGGTCATCGGCTCCTGGAAGATGAGGCCGATGTCGCCCCCCCGGACCGAACGTATCTCGCGGCTGTTGGCCTTGAGCTTGACGAGGTCGATCTCCGAACCGTCGGCGCGGGTGAGGACGATCTCGCCGTCGACGATGCGACCGGGACGGTCGACGATCCGCAGGATCGACTGCGCGGTGACGCTCTTGCCGCAGCCGCTCTCGCCGACGATGCCCAGCGTCTTTCCCGGGAAGACGTCGAACGACGCGCCGTCGACGGCCTTGGTCGTCCCCTCGTCCTGGAAGAAGCTCGTCCGGAGGTTCCTCACCGAAAGCAGCGGCCTGGTGTCGTTGCGCATGAAGGGTTGGCGTGTCGTTGAGGAGTCGATGGGGCCGGGAGCCGAAGCGGGATCGGGCGACCGATCGCCGGAAGCTTCCCGTCTACAGATACGGGTCCGCCGCGTCGCGTATGCCGTCGCCCATGAAGTTGAACGCGAGCACGGCGACGATGACGGCCACCGACGGGTAGAGCAGCCACGGAGAGATGACCAGCGCCTGGATGTTCTGCGCGTCCTGCAGCAGCACACCCCAGCTGATCGCAGGCGGCCTGAGGCCCAGCCCGAGGAAGGAGAGCGACGTCTCGCTGATGATGATCGCCGGGATCGCCAGCGTCGTCGCCGCGATGATGTGACTGATGAACGACGGCACCATGTGCCGGAAGATGATCCGCGCCTTGCTGCAGCCGAGGAGTTCGGCCGCCATCACGAAGTCTTCCTGCTTGAGCGAGATGAACCGCCCGCGGACGACGCGGGCGAGCTCGGTCCAGCCGATGAGCGAAATGATGATGGTGATGGCGAAGTAGACCTTGACGACGTCCCAGTCGGGGGGAAGCGCCGCGGCCAGGCCCATCCACAGCGGAATCGTCGGAATCGAGCGCAGGATCTCGATGATCCGCTGGATCACCGTGTCGATCCAGCCGCCGAAATAGCCGGATATGCCGCCCAGCACGACGCCCAGGATCAGACTCAGCGCCACGCTGACCAGGCCGATGGTCATCGACGTCCGCGTCGCGTACATCAGGCGCGACCACAGGTCGCGTCCCTGCATGTCGGTCCCCAGCAGGAACAGCGACTCCCCTGCCTTGGCGCCCGACACCCCGATCAGGTGGCGGTCGCAGGGGATGAAGCCGAACAGCTCGTAGGGTTCGCCGTGACCGAAGAACGTGATGGGTATCTTCTTGGCGGGGTCCGGAACGTAGACCCGCTTGAAGGTCAGCGGGTCGCGGGTTCCGGTCAGCGCGTAGACGTGGGGACTGAAGCTGCCGCCGTCGAACCAGTGGATCTCCTGCGGCGCCATCAGCGAGCGCTGCGCTTCGGACTCCTGCGGATCGGCGTAGGCGAAAAAGTCGGCGAACAGCGAAAGCAGGTAGAAGGCGATGAGGACGATCGTCCCCCCCGCGGCCAGCCGGTGCTTGCGAAAGCGCCACCACATCAGCTGCCACTGCGTCGCGACGGCGATCCGGTCCTCCGCCAGGAGGCCGGTCTCCGGCGCCGGTGGCGGCACCGCTGCGTGCGCCGCCATCACTGCCGCCCCAGCCGGATTCTCGGGTCGACCCACATCAGCAGCAGGTCGGAAATGAACGTGCCGATGACGGTCATCACGCCGAGCAGCAGGACGATGGTGCCGGCGAGAAACATGTCCTGCGCGATCAGCGCCTTGAGCAGCAGCGGGCCGACCGTCGGCAGGCTCAGCACCAGCGATACGATGATGCTGCCCGAGACCACGTAGGGCAGCAGGTAGCCGATGGTGCTGACGAACGGATTGAGCGCGACCCGGACCGGGTAGCGCATGATGACCCGGTACTCGGAGAGTCCCCGCGCGCGCGCCGTCATCACGTAGGGCTTGCGCAGCTCGTCGAGCAGGTTCGACCGCATGATGCGGATCAGCTGCGCGGTGCCCGACACGCCGAGGACGACCGCCGGGATCGGCAGGTGCTTGGTGAGGTCCCAGATCTTCGCCAGGCTCCAGGGAGCTTCGGCGAAGTCGGGCGAAAACAGGCCGCCGACGTTGGCGCCGAAGTAGGCGAAGCCGACGTACATGACGACCAGCGCCAGCAGGAACCCGGGAATGGCGAGCCCGATGAAGCCGACGAACGTGAACACGTAGTCGGCGAACGAATACGGGTACACCGCCGAGTAGATCCCGATCGGCAGCGCCAGCGCCCAGGTGAAGATGATCGCCGCCACCGAGATGACCATCGTCAGCGTGAGACGGTCGCCGATGACGTCGGACACCGGCCGCCCCCATTCCATCGCCATGCCGAAATTGCCCTGCAGCATGAGCCCCATCCACTTCGCATACTGAACCGTGATCGGCTTGTCGAGACCGAGCTGCTCGCGCAGCGCGTTGGCCTCGCCTTCGGACACCGCGCTGCCCGACGCCGACATCGAGGCGATGTACGAGGTCACGTAATCGCCGGGGGGCAGGTGGATGATCATGAACGACAGGACGGAAATGGCCCAGACCGTGAGCACGGCCAGCAGCAAGCGACGAACGACATAAGCCACCATGGCGACTCCGTGGAAAGCGGAACCCCGGGCGCCTTTCGACGCCCGGGTGGCGAGCAGCCGCCCCGCGCGGGCGGCCGCCTTCCCGTTACTTGAAGTAGAACGTGATCGGCATCGACGTGTTCGGCGTCCGCGCGTGCTGCGCGTTCACCTGCCGCTCGGGCACGTTGCCCATGTTGTTCTTCACCAGACGCACGCCCATGAACGCCGGCGACTGGCCGACGGTGCCGATGCTCCACGCCTGTTCGACGATGATCTTCCAGATCTCCTTGCCGGCCTTGACGCGGTCCTCTTCCTTCATCCCGAACGCGCTGCGGAAGAGATCGAAGGCCTTGAGCATTTCGGGGTCGTCGGGCTTCTTGCCCGAGGCGCCCTTGGACGAATACCACTTGGCGAAGGCCATGCCCATGTGCGCTTCGGCGGCGTCGACCGGCAGCGCGTGGCGCGGGAAGAGGAACAGCATCTCGGAACCGTCGTTCGCCCAGGTGATCATCTGGTTTTCGCTGCCGTTGTCGCGGGTGAAGGCGAGGTTGCGTTCGAGTTCCTTGACGTCGAGGTCGACGCCGATCTTCTTCCACTGCTGCTTGACCATTTCGCCGACCTGCGTGAACGGAACGAACTGGCCGCCGACGGTGATCATTTCGAGACGCAGGCGCCCCTTGCCGTCGGCGCGCAGGCGGTACCCGTCGGCGTCCTTCTTGGTCAGGCCGATCTTGTCGAGCAGTTCGTTGGCCTGCTTCAGATCCAGCACGCCCCACTTCTTGTTCCACTCGGCGCCCGGGCTGTAGATGGTGTCGGGGGCGGGCGCCACCGATCCGGCGCTTCCCACGCCCAGCCAGAAGGCTTCGTTGAGCTGGTCGCGGTCGATGCCCAGCGCGAGCGCATGGCGGAAGTCCTTGTTCTTCAGCAGCTTCGAGATCTCCGGATCGGCTTCGTACGAGTTGCCGATGTGGATCGCCACGTCGGAACCGTTGAGGCCCGGGTCGAGGTGGACGGTGTAGTTGCCCTTCTTGGCGTTCTCCAGGAACACCGGCAGCTTGGTCAGATGCATGTGCCGTTCCTGGATGTCGTATTCGCCGGCGATCGCCCGCAGGTTCGCGACCTCGGCGTTTTCCGCCAGCGTCATCGTGATCCTGTCGATGTAGGGAAGCTGGTTGCCCGCGGTGTCGACGGCCCAGAAGTAGGGGTTTCTTTCCATGGACCAGGTCGGCGTATTGATCGGCGACACGGTCTTCCACGGCGTCATCGTGGGCAGCTCGTTGTTCAGCGCCCAGCTGTACTTCATCTTGAGCAGCGACACCCAGCTGTCGAAGCCGAGGTCCTTGGCCTTCTTGTTCGCCGCTTCCTCGGACGAGTACTTGGGCAGGAACTGCTTCAGGTAATGCGCCGGCGCGTAGGCGCCGCCGAAGTTCTGGAAGCCGCCGCGCGTGGCGAATCCGGCGCCGATGGCGGTGCTGCCCGCGAGCTGGTAGACGAAGAAGGTGTAGGGCTCGGGGAAGTCGAAGGCGACGGTGTAGTCGTCGACCTTGCGCATCTTGCCGTCCTTGCCGTCGATCTGGAATTCGAAGAACGGCGTCGGAACGATGTTCTTGTTGAGATAGATGTCGTTGTACCAGAATATGAAATCGTCGGCGGTCAGCGGCTTGCCGTCGGACCACTTGGCGCCTTTGCGCAGGAAGATCGTCGTCGTCCTGCCGTCGTCGCTGACCTTCCAGTCGCGGGCGAGGCTGGGGATGATCTTGGTGCCGGTGTAGTCGAAGGTGAGGATCTTGTCGGCCGACACGATGCGGTTGCCGTTCTCGTGGTCGGCCGGTCCGGTGAAGGCGCGGCGCCAGTTGCCGCCGTATTTGCCGACCTGGTCCAGCGGCTTGACGACGAACAGCTGCGACGGTTCGGGCAGCCGCTTGTCGACCGCGGGCAGCTTCCCGGCCTTCACCTGTTCGGCCAGCATCGGGGCTTCCTTGAACGTCGTCGGAAACGCCTTGGCGTCGCGGATGAGTTCCGGCCCCTGGAGTTTGCCGATCAGCGAAGATCCGATCTTTGCCGGCTGCGCCGGCGCCGCCGCTTGCGCCGCCGCCCCGCCCGACCAGATGGCCATGGTGCCGACGAGTCCAAGACCCGCCAGCGCACGTACCGCGCGCATCAACTTCATACGAACCCCCCTTCCATTGTTATGTTTCGGCAGCCAGGAAGACCGACGACTCGATGCCGATCGGCTGGCCCGATCACGCCGTCCGCCGCCAACGCCGCGGCGACAATGCGCACAGGTGCGACCTTCCCCGTGGCGCAATTCTGCGCCGTCGCCGCGGACGGGACTTGCTTCAGATCAATGCGGCTGCACCGCGCCGGGCAGCCTGGGCGTGCAGGTGCCCGCGCGCCGCGACGGTCATGCGGAGGATGGGGTTGCCGCCGGGAGGGCGGCTCGGGCAGACGTCGGGTGCGCGAGCGATGCCACTGTAAGGCGACGCGCGGGCGACGACCATTCGACGAACGGATGACGGCACGGCCCTGGCGCCCCCCCCCTAAAGCCTCGCTTCCAGCCTCTCCGTGCTGCTTGAAAACTGCACCGCGACAGTCCGTGGCGACGGCTTTTGGGCTGCACGGGTTGCCTGGCGAGAACGACGGCGCAAGAGGCCCTTCAAGCGCAGCGCCAGCCCGAACGGGAGAATGGCGGGGGCACTTTTTCCGTATCGATGACCTACTCAAGCTTGCGGCTCCGGCATGGGCAGCGATCGAGGGCGGGTCAGTTCGGGGTGTGACGGCGAAACGGAGGTGATGATGAGGCGGTCGGCGGATCGACGGCTTGGGCGACTGGTCGTCGCCGGCCTGGCAGCACTGATGGCGATGCATTCCTCCCTCTCGCTAGGGCAGGCGATCCTCACCACCACCAGTGCCGGCAAGTTCGGCATCGTGTTGCCGACACCGGGCACGGGCCTGCCGACGCCCGCGATGAACACGGTGACGGGCATGCCGGCGGATGCGAACCCGGGCGGCTCATCCACCTACGGCAGCGACAACGCGCTGGTGGCCGATTACCTCAATTCCCGGATTTTCGTCGTCAAGGTGTCCACGGCTGCGGTCGTGGACACGATTGTGACAACCGGCACGTACAACGGCATCGGCACGATCGCGGTTGCGCCGGCCGGCAACTACGCGCTGGCCATGGGCAACGCATCCAGCATGGTGGTGATCGCCGCGCCGTTCACGGCGAGCTCGACGGTCACGACCTTGGCACTTCCTGGGTCCGGCGGCACCGATGGCTTCCAGACCGAGGCGATCGTCTTCGACAGCGCGGGCCGGGCCTTCGTCTACCATCGCTACGGAATCGCTGTCATCGACCCGCCGTGCACCGGGGTAGCCTTCACGATACCTGTCGCCTCCCCGCTCCAGACGGCCGCATTGGCGATCACGCCCGATGGCAACACGCTGCTCGCCACCGCGTATGGGCATGGTTACATCAACATCTACAGCGCGCCGTTCTCCTCCAGCTCGACTCCGGTGGCTCTGGTGGTATCCAGGGCGCAGGCGCTCGAGGGCATGGCGATTACCCCCGATGGCGCCAAGGCATTGGTCGGGGATATCTGGGGCAAGAAGCTCTACGCCGTGTCGGCGCCGTTCACCGCGTCGTCGGCGTACGAACAGATTCCTCTTGCGTCCGCGCAGGCGACGGGGGCCGTCGCCATCAGCCCGGACGGGCAACTCGCCATCCTGGCCGCAAGCGACAACTGCTCGACGGGTCCGGTACCGATGATCAAGGCGCCGTTTACGGCCGCCGGCGCCACGGCCTACGACGTGACGGTCCCGGGCGGACGCGGTTACGGTACCGTGCGGTTCCTTGCGGCCGGCACCGCCCAATACGCCGTCACCTACGATGGCAACGGCAACACCGGTGGCACCGCTCCCACGGACCCCGGAACCTATGCCAATGGCGCGACCGTGACGGTCCTGGGAAGCGGGAACCTCGTCCGGACGGGCTTGGCATTCGCGGGCAGGAACACCGCCGCGAATGGGCGTTGCCGGCCGGGTTGCGCAATTGACCTGGACGATGATCTGAATCAATGAACATCCATTTAATCCTGGACAGAGCCTATGCCACGCGGCGGCGGCCGGTCAGACTGGCCGCGTACCGCGCGGGTGCCGCGGATCCTTGCCGGCACGCAACGTTTCGGCAACGGCTTAAAAAAAACATCGAACAGGGAGAAACAATAATGCTTCGGCGGACCTGGTCTTGCTTCGCTCTGTCAGCGTTGGCGGCTCTTGCGTCGCTGCCCGGACAGGCATCCGGCGCGCCTGCGACCGACAAGCCGGTTGGTCCGACACCAGCAGCCACTGCCGCCTTGCAGCAAGGGCCCCTTCTCCAGTTCGCCGCGGGAGGGCACATCCTCGGGTTCAAGCCGGGCAAGGTTTTTTTTGCGTCGCTCGACCACACGATCATCGAGGAATTCGTCGGCGCCGCGGCGGTCATGCCTCTGGGCAGCGCCCAGCAGCAGAGCACCGAAGGTGTGAAGGGCGCCGCCGCGCTGGGCAGCGTGACCTACGCGAACCTGTGGCAGGGCATCACGCTGAAATACGAGTCGAAGAGCAGCGGAATCGCCGAGAGCACCTACGCGCTCGAACCCGGTGCCGACGTCAACGACATCAGGCTGAAATACAACGTTTCGGCAGGGATCGAGAAGGACGGCTCGCTGCGTTTCAGGCATCCGTCGGAAAAGGGCTATTTCAGCCAGAGCGCGCCGAAGGCATGGCAGGAGATCGGCGGGAGGAGGCTGCCGGTCGACGTCGCCTTTGCCGACCGCGGCGATGACACCATCGGGTTCAAGCTCGCGACGTACGACCACCGGTATCCGCTGGTCATCGACCCCACCTATCAGTGGCACAGCTTCTATGGATCCTCCGGCGGCGCGGATCAGGGCAACGCCATTGCCGTGGACAGCACCGGCAACGTCTACGTGACCGGGTACAGCACTCTCACCTGGAACGGACCTGGCGGAGCACAGCCGGTGAATGCCGCCGGCGGCTCGGCCGACATCGTGGTGCTGAAACTGAATGCCAGCGGCGTATACCAGTGGCACACCTTCCTCGGCGCCGGCGGCGCCGACATCGGCTCCGGCATCGCCGTCGACACCAACGGCAACGCGTACGTGACCGGGTACAGCACGGCCGCCTGGAACGGGCCCGGAGCGACGCCGCCCCTGAATGCCTTCGCCGGCGGCAACGACATCGTGCTGCTGAAACTGGACAGCAGCGGCGCGTACCAGTGGCACACGTTCTACGGCGCCGCTTCGGGTTACGAGCGGGCCACGGCGATCGCGGCCGACACCAACGGAAACGTGTACGTGACCGGCTTCGGCGACGTCACCTGGAACGGGCCCGGAGCGACGCCGCCGTTGAATGCATTCAGCGGAAGCCTCGTCATCTACAACATGGTCGTCCTGAAGCTGAATGCCCAGGGCGCGTATCAGTGGCACACCTTCTACGGCTCCGCCGGGGCTACCGACGTCGGCAGCGGCATCGCCACGGACACCGGCGGAAACGTGTACGTGACGGGATACAGCACCGGCACCTGGGACGGGCCGGCAGCGGCAGCGCCCCTGCACGCACACAGCGGGTTCCAAGACATCGTGGTGCTGAAGCTGAACACCGGCGGCGGCTACCTGTGGCACACCTTCTACGGTTCCGCGACCGGATCGGGTGGGGACTATGGCCTCGGCATCGCGGTCGACGCCGGCGGCAATGCGTACGTGACAGGTAATAGCGACGCCTCGTGGAACGGGCCCGGCGCGGCGGCGCCCCTGAATCCATTCAGCGGAGTCGGGTCGTCCGATGCCGTGGTCCTGAAACTGAACACCAACGGCGCCTACCAGTGGCACACCTTCTACGGCGCCTCCAGCGCGACCGATGTCGGCAACGGCATCGCGCTGGACGCCGGCGGAAACGTGTACGTGACCGGCTACAGCAGTGCGACGTGGAACGGGCCCGGCGCGGTGCCGCCGTCAAATCCGTTCAGCGGCGGCGCCGCGTTCGACGTCATGGTGCTGAGACTCGACACCTCCGGCGGCTACCTGTGGCACGCCTTCTACGGGTCTCTTGCCGGAACCGCCATCGGCAACGGCATCGCGGTGGACGCGGGCAGCGGCAGCGCCTATCTGACAGGATTTTCCAATGCCACCTGGAATGGACCCGGAGCGACGCCGCCTCTGAGCGCCTACAGCGGCACCGGCGACATCGTGGTCTTGAAGCTTGCCTCGCAAGCGCCCATCGCCGCCCCCGACAGCACCAGCACGCTGGTCGGCAGCGGCGGCTCGTTCGACGTATCGACCAACGACACCAAGCCTCCGGGTGCCACCTACGGCCTGGCGGGGGGAAGCACCTGTGCCGGCAGCGGCGTGAGCTCCGCCGGACTGGCCAGCTACATCGCGCCGAGTTCGGTCGGGGCAAGCTGCGCCGTGAACGTCCAGGTCTGCAACCCGCCGCCCGACGGCACGACCTGCGCCGGCTCGACGCTGACCGTGACCGCCATCGCAGACGTACCGACGACGACCGCGCCAACGCCGGTGCCCACGGTGAACGAATGGGCGTTGATGATCCTGATGGCGGTCGCAGGTCTGGGATCGGTCCGTTATCTGAGGCGGCACGCAAGCGCCTGACCGCCACAGCGCGACGCCGTTCCCCGGATCGTTCGACCGGCGGATGACGCCGCCGGCGCGGCGGCCGCGGCGCGCCCGGCTTGGCGCGGGCATTCCCCGGTTCCGGCGCGATCGGGAGCGCCGCCGATGCGGGATAATGGCGGCGACGGTGCGCGCAAGGCGGGCTGCGGAGCACGCATTGCGAAGCCGTCGACGACCCTGGAGCAGCCCAATGTCACCGCTGGACAGCATGCCGCTGATTTCCCACGCGATCCAGCTCGCGATCGCCCCGGTGTTCCTGCTGACCGGCATCGCCGCGCTGCTCGGCGTGATGGCCACCCGCCTGGCGCGCATCATCGACCGCGCCCGCTACTACGAGCAGAGCTGGGACCGGATGGACGAATCGGCGCGCGCGACGGCGCGCGTGGAACTCGCCGACCTCGAGCGCCGCCGCCACCTGGCGAGCTGGGCGATCAATTTCTGCACGTCGGCGGCGCTGCTGGTCTGCATCGTCATCTCGGCGCTGTTCGTCGAGGCGTTCTTCCACGCCGACCTCAAGTGGCTCGCCGGCGCGCTGTTCGTCGGCGTGATGATCGCGCTGATCGGCGGCCTCGCCTGTTTCCTGCGAGAGGTCTACGTCGCGACGCACACCGTCCGCATCCTGTCGGCCAAGTTCCGCCAGTGAAGCGCGGCCCCCACCCCCGAACCCTGTGAGTCTCCCCATGCGGATGGTCTGTCTCGACCTGGAAGGCGTGCTGGTCCCCGAAATCTGGATCGAATTTGCCGAGCGCACGGGGATTCCCGAGCTGCGCCGCACCACCCGCGACGAACCCGACTACGACAAGCTGATGGCCGGCCGGCTCGCGATCCTTCGGCAGCGCGGGCTCGGCCTCGCGGCGATCCAGGACGTGATCGCCGCGATGGGCCCGCTGCCCGGCGCGCGCGACTTCCTCGACGCGCTGCGCGGCGACTGCGAAGTGATCATCCTCTCGGACACCTTCTACGAGTTCGCGAAGCCGCTGATGCGCCAGCTGGGGCTGCCGACGCTGTTCTGCCACTCGCTGGAGGTCGACGCCGACGGCATGCTGGCCGGCTACCGCCTGCGCATGCCGAACCAGAAGCAGGAAGCGGTGAAGCGCTTCCGGGAGCTCAATTTCCACGTCGTCGCCGCCGGCGACAGCTACAACGACACGGCGATGCTGGGCGAAGCGCACCGCGGCATCCTCTTCCGCCCGCCGGAAAGCGTCGTCCGCGAGTTTCCGCGGTTCCCGGTGACGCTCGGCTACGGCGAACTGCGGCGCGAGATCGACCGGGCATTCCTGGAAGCGTAGCGGTCCGCCGTCACCCGCCGCCGCGCCAAGGACGCACCAGGGAATCTGCGGCGCGGATGTTCAGCGCCGCAGCGCGACGACGAGGCGCACCTTGCCGCCCGCTTCGCGCGGAAGTTCGGCGCAGCGCAGCGTCTCCACCGCCGCACCCGCCCCGAGCAGCTCCCCAATCTCCCGCGCCACGGGAGCGGCGACCCTGCCGAAAGCTTCCTCGTCGGCGGTCACCAGCTTCAGCAGGAAGCGGCTCGGCTCCTGCTGGACGAGCTGATACTGGATGACGTCGGTCCAGCGCTTGATGACGCTCCAGATCGCGCGGGGATGCAGAACCTCGCCGTTGCCGAGCGTCAGCGGATCCTCGGCGCGCCCGTCGATCTCGCCGAGCCGGCGCAGCGTGCGCCCGCACGCGCAAGGCCCTGACTCGTAGCCCGAGACGTCGGCCAGCCGGTAGTTGAGCAGGACGGTGGCGCGGTTCACCAGGTTGGACAGCACGACGCAGCCCGTCCCGCCGTCGGGCACGGTGCTCCCGTCGGCGCCGACGATGCGCACGTGCGCAAGATCCTCGTGGACGTGGAAGCCCGCGCGCTGCTCGCACATGAACGCGATCTTGAACGCTTCGACGGCGTTGTAGAACGACAGCACCGGCGCGCCGAGCACCGCCTCCACGTCGCGCCGCGCCTGCGGCGCCAGCGGCTCGGCGCCGTACATCAGGAGCTTCGTCGGCGGAAGCTCGATCGTCCCGGCGGCCACGGCGCGCGACAGCGCTTCGAGGTACGTTCCGTAGGACAGCAGCACGTCCGGCCGGAAGGCGCTGATGGCCTGCGCGTTCTCGCGCATCGGCGCCTGCACCGACAGCATCAGGCGATCCGGGCGGATCGGAACATAGGTGTGTTCGCGATAGAAGGCCAGCACCTTTTCGATGGTTCCGGTCGGGTAGCCGACGACCGCTTCGCGATAGCCGACGGCGCGGCCGACGAAATGGGTGACGACGCGGCGCTCGCGCTCGCCGTGCGCGATGTTCGCCAGCAATTCCAGCGGATCGTGCCGGATCC
>CAIWHR010000496.1 GCA_903912485.1 uncultured beta proteobacterium
GCGCCGTGGCTGGCCGGCGCGCCCGGTGCGGCGGCCGCGTCGTGCGTCGCCACCGCGCCATGCGCTGCCGCGCCGTGCGCACCGGCCGCGCCCTGCGCCACCGCCGCACCCGGCACCGGGGCTTCCGCGTGCGTTCCCAGGATGTGGGGCAGTTCGTAGAAGACCAGCGCAATGGCCAGTCCCGTCATCAGGCCGGCGACGACCGGGTAAGGGACGAACCGCGCGATGCTGCCCAGTCGCAGCACGCCGAAGCCGATCTGCATGATGCCGGACAGCGCCAGGCACAGCGCCGCGAGGAACAGCATCTCCTCGATGCCGCCGCCCGGCAGTCCGCGCAAGGCGGGATCGCCGGCGAGGCGCGCGACGAACGCCGCGAACACGAGCACCGTCGATGCGCGCGGAATTTCGTTGGGCAGCAGCGCGCCGCCGAGGATGGCCGCCGTCAGGTTGCCGAAGATGGCCGCCGCGAATGCCGCCCGGACGCCGGCCTCCACCGCCACCGACCCCAACAGGCCGTACGCGATAAGCCCGAGGGTCAGCATCTGCGCCAGCAGCACGAACGCCGCCGACACGCCGCCCGCCGACTGGCGCACCCGTTCGAGCAGTCCGGCCGGCGCTGCCCCGCCCGTCACATGTTCAGACATCGATCGGTCCCTGCCCCACGGTTGCCGCGCCGATGGCCAACGACGGGCACCGGCGCGTCTGGGTTTGCTGTCGTCGACGGCGATGCCGGTCCTGCGGCGGCGCCATCGGGTCGGTATCTTAACCGCAACCCGAACTCTATCCGCGATCCGCGCTCGCCGCGATGCCTCGATCTGCCGCGACCGGCCGGTGCGGCTGCGCGCGGCGGCATTGCGGGCGGCGTCGGTCTTGACGCGCCCGGCGCCACAAGACATCCTGTGCGCGACCCGCACCGGGACGCCCGCTTCCACCGATTGCCCTCCGATGCTCACGATCACCGTCACCGCCCACAACGCCCAGCCGGTCGCAAACCCGCTGTCGGCCAATTTCGACGAGTCGGGCGGCAGCATCGGCCGCGCACCGGAAAACACGCTCGTCCTGCTCGACCCGGACCGCAAGATTTCGCGCACCCACGCGACGGTGACTTTTCGCGACGGCCGCTACGTGCTGCGCGATCAGGGCAGCGTCGTGCCGGTGATGCTGAACCAGCAGCCGCTGGGGACCGGCCGCGAATCGCCGCTCAAGGGCGGCGACGAGATCCGCATCGGTGCGTACACGCTGAAAGTGGCGCCCCTGGCGGCGGCCCGCCCGGCGCCGCCGGCCGCCGATGCCGATGCCACGGTGGTCGCCGCCCCGGTCCCCGTCGCCGTCTCCGCGCCCGCCGACGCGGCCTCGACGCCGATGACGGAGCCGGTGCTGTCGTGGTCGAGCAACGCGCCCGCTGCCCCCGGCGAGGGCATCACGACCGTCATCATGGCCTCGCCCGAGAACGCCGATGCGGCGCCCGCCGCCGCGGACCGTGTGCCTCCGGCGACTGCGGCGTCGCCGCCGCCCGCGTCGCCGCCGTCGACGGCCCCGGCGACGCCGGCCGTCGCCGGCACGCCGATCGCGAACGAGGAACTGCTGCGCGCCTTGCTGGCGGGGGCGGGATTGAAGGACGTCGCGATTCCCGGCGGCCTGACGCCGGAGCTGATGCACCAGCTCGGCCAGTTGCTGCAGGAGGCGACCCGCGGCCTCGTCGACCTCCTCGCCGCGCGCGCGTCGACCAAGCGCGAGGTCCGCGCCGACATGACGGTGATCGTCGCCGCCGACAACAATCCGCTGAAGTTCGCGCCGAACATCGAGGCGGCGCTCACGCACCTGCTGGTGCCCCGCGGACGCGGGTTCATGCCGCCGCTGCGCGCGGTCACCGACGCCTACGACGACCTGCGCAGCCATCAGCTCGGCTTCATGGCCGGCATGCATTCGGCGCTGGCGGTCATCCTCGCGCGCTTCGACCCGGCCAGGCTCGAGAAGCGGCTGTCCGAGCACTCGATGGTCGACTCGTTCCTGCCCAGCAGCCGCAAGGCCAAGCTGTGGGATCTCTTCGGCCAGCTCTACGGCGAGATCTCGAAGGAGGCCGCGACCGACTTCCAGTCGCTGCTCGGCCAGGAGTTCCTGCGGACGTACCGCGAGCACGTCGCCAGGCTGCCGGACCGGGGCGGCCCGGCCCCGGGGCGCTGACGAGGAGGGCGCGCCATGCGACTCGAAATCTCCGTATTGTCGAAGCCCGGCGGACGCGCCGCGAACGAGGACGCCTACGGCTTCTGGGCCGGCGCCGGCGTGTGTTTCTGCGTCCTCTGCGACGGCGCCGGGGGGCAGGGCGGCGGAGACGTCGCTTCGAAGCTCGCGGTCAGCACGACGCTGGCCTGGTTCCAGGATTCGCCGGAATGCTCGGGCACGGCGATCGAGGCGGCGCTCGGATCGGCCAATCGCGCGATCATGCAGCAGCAGGGCACCGAGAGCCGGCTGGCCAACATGCGCGCCACCGCCGTGGTGCTCGCCGTCGACGCCACGCACCGCCGCGCGGCGTGGGGACACCTCGGCGACTCCCGCCTCTACTGCTTCCGCGAGCGCCGCCTGATCGCGCAGACCAAGGACCACAGCGTCGTGCAGAACATGGTCGACGCCGGCTACCTCAAGGCCGAGGATCTGCGCAGCGCCGATCGGCGCAGCGCGCTGTTCGCGGCACTCGGGCAGGAGGAAAATTTCGAGCCGGCGATCGCGCCGGCGGCGTTCGCGCTGGCCGACGGCGACACCTTCCTGCTCTGCACCGACGGCTTCTGGGAGTACGTCGACGAGGCGGCGATGGAGCAGGCACTCGACGAAGCCGCATCGGCCGAGCAATGGCTGCGAGCGATGGAAGTGCAGGTCGTCGCACGCGGCGGCAAGGCGCAGGACAACTATTCGGCGCTCGCGATCTGGTGCAGCGACCCGGACAGCACCGCGGACGACGGCAGCTCCCGGGACGCGTCGATGGCCACCACGATTTCGGTGTGACGCGGGCGACGCGGCGGCCAGGCGCCCCGCCACTCCCGCCGCCGCCGGTCGGCGTTCGCGTCGGTGCCTGTAGTTGGCACACAGCCGGATCTCGGTGCAGAATCACGGTTTTTCGGCCACCTGGCCCGAACGAGACGCCAGGGCAATCGCGCACATCACGGAAGACCATGGACAACCCTACCTCCCGCGAAAACTGGCGCTGGGCCGCGGTCACGATCGCCGCGGCGGTCGCGACCGGCTGTGCAACCCCGCCGCCGCCCGCACCGAAGCCGGCTGAACCCGTGGTCGTCGAAGCGCCGCAGCCCGCCGCTCCGGCCGAGCCGGTGCTGACGCCAGCGCAGGCGAAGGCCGAAGCGCAGAAGATGGCGATCCAGGCAGTGGACCTCCTGCAGAACGGCGACGAAGCGAAAGCGCGCGGCGTCCTGGAAAAGGCTTCCGCCCTCGATCCCGCCAACGATCTCGCGCGCAAGCTGCTCGAGCAGATCCGGGCCGACGCGCAGGCGGAGCTCGGGGCCACGTTCTTCCGCTACACGGTGCAGAAGGACGATTCGCTGTCCAAGATCGCGCAGGCCTACATGGGGGACAGGTTCAAGTTCTACATCCTGGCCAAGTACAACGACATCGCGAACCCGGGCAAGCTCGCCGCCGGCCAGGTGATCAAGGTTCCGGGCAAGGCACCGCCGCCGACCGCGCGCCCGGCCGCCGCGCCGGCGCCCAGCGCCGAGCCCGCGCCCGCCGCCGC
>CAIWHR010000497.1 GCA_903912485.1 uncultured beta proteobacterium
CGAGGCGAAGCGCGCGCGCACGCCGGTCGCCCGCAAGCGCGTCGCCGGCAAGACCGCCGGCCGGCCCTCGGGCACACGCAAGTCCGGCGCACAGTGAGCGCCGGGCGCCCGTCGCCGCGCGCCTTCCCCACCCGCACCCCACGGACCCTTCCATGCATCGAGCAGTCATCAGCGGCACCGGCCTCCACGTTCCGCCGCACGTCGTCTCCAACGCCGAACTGGTGGCGTCGTTCAACGCCTACGTGCAGGGCTGGAACGAGGCGCACGCGGCGGACATCGCCGCCGGCGCCGCGGCGCCGCTGGCCGAGTCGAGCGAAAGCTTCATCGACAAGGCGTCCGGCATCCGGCAGCGCTACGTGTTCGACAAGGCCGGCGTGCTCGATCCCGAGCGCATGCGCCCGCGCTTCGCCGAGCGGCGCAACGACGAGCTGTCGCTGATGGCCGAAATCGGCGCGATCGCCGCGCGCGACGCGATGCAGCAGGCGGGCAAGGCCGCGGCGGACGTCGACGCGGTGATCTGCGCCGCGTCGAACATGCAGCGCGCGTACCCGGCGATGGCGATCGAGATCCAGAACGCGCTCGGCATCGCGGGCTTCGGCTTCGACATCAACGTCGCCTGCTCGTCGGCGACCTTCGGCATCGAGCAGGCGGCCAACGCGGTCAAGGCCGGCACCGCGCGCGCGGTGCTGGTGGTCAACCCGGAGATCACGTCGGCGCACCTCGCGTGGCGCGACCGCGACTGCCACTTCATCTTCGGCGACGTGGCGACCGCGGTGATCGTCGAGCGCGCCGACACCGCGGCGGCCGGAAGCTGGGAGATCCTGGGCACGCGGCTGGCGACGCAGTTCTCGAACAACATCCGCAACAACTTCGGCTTCCTCAACCGCTGCGAGGACGCCGACCCCGACGCGCGCGACAAGCTGTTCGTGCAGGAGGGGCGCCGCGTGTTCAAGGAGGTCTGCCCGCTGGCCGCGCAGCACATTGCCGGGCATCTGGCGAGCCTCGGCGTCGAGACCGCCGCGGTGAGGCGCTTCTGGCTGCACCAGGCCAACCTGGCGATGAACCAGCTCGTCGCCCGGCGGCTGCTGGGCCGCGACCCGACCCACGACGAGGCGCCGGTCATCCTCGACGAGTTCGCCAACACCGCGTCGGCCGGGTCGATCATCGCCTTCCACCGCCACCGCGCCGACCTCGCGGCCGGCGACACGGGGCTGATCTGCTCGTTCGGCGCGGGGTACTCGATCGGCAGCGTCGTCGTCCGCCGGACCTGACGCCGGCGGCGGGCGAGCGGGGCGGTCAGTTGCGCGGCGGCCGGTGCGGCGCGAGTTCGAGCCGCGCGATCTGGTTGCGGTGCACCTCGTCGGGGCCGTCGGCGAAGCGCAGCGTGCGCGCCTGCGCGTAGAAGAACGCGAGCTGGAAGTCGTCGCAGACGCCGGCGGCGCCGTGCGCCTGCATCGCCCAGTCGATGACCCGGCAGGCCATGTTCGGCGCGGCGACCTTGATCATCGCGATCTCCTTCTTCGCCGCCTTGTTGCCGGCGACGTCCATCTTCCACGCCGCGTGCAGCACCAGCAGGCGCGCCTGGTCGATCAGGATTCGCGAGTCGGCGATGCGCTCCTGCGTCACCGTCTGGTCGGCGATCGCGCGCCCGAACGCGACGCGCGTCGACGCGCGCCGGCACATCGCCTCCAGCGAGCGCTCGGCCTGGCCGATGAGACGCATGCAGTGGTGGATGCGGCCGGGGCCCAGGCGCCCCTGCGCGATCTCGAAGCCGCGGCCCTCGCCGAGCAGCATGTTGGAGACGGGCACGCGGACGTCGTCGAAGTCGAATTCGGCGTGGCCGTGCGGCGCGTCGTCGTAGCCGAACACGCGCAGCGGCCGGACGAGCTTCACGCCGGGCGTGTCCACCGGAACCAGGATCATCGACTGCTGGCGGTGGCGGTCGGGATTCGCGGGGTCGGTCTTGCCCATGAAGATGAGGATCCTGCAGCGCGGATCGGGGCCGCCGGTCGTCCACCACTTGCGGCCGTTGATCACGTACTCGTCGCCGTCGCGGACGATCGACGCGGCGATGTTGGTCGCGTCCGACGAGGCGACGTCCGGCTCGGTCATCGCGAACGCCGAGCGGATCTCGCCCGCCAGCAGCGGGACGAGCCAGCGCTCCTTCTGCTCGGCGGTCGCGTAACGGACGAGCACCTCCATGTTGCCGGTGTCCGGCGCGTTGCAGTTGAACGCCTCAGGTGCGATCCACGAGCGTCCCATGATCTCGCACAGCGGCGCGTATTCGAGGTTGCTGAGCCCGGCGCCGTAGTCCGACTCGGGCAGGAACAGGTTCCACAGCCCGGCGGCGCGCGCGCGGGGCTTCAACTCCTCCATGATTCCGGTTGCCACCCACGCGTTGCCGCGCGCGCGGTTGTCCTCGACCTCGGCGGCGAACACGGGCTCCGCCGGGTAGACGTTCTCCTCCATGAAGCGCGTCACGCGTGCGGCGAGATCCGTCACCCTGGCGCTGTAGCCGAAATCCATGTCATCGCTCCTCGTTGCGTTGCGCCATGTTCCAGGCGACGTCGGCGACCCCACGCGCGCGGCCGCCGGTTTCGATCGCGTCCCGGCTGGCGGCGTTGCCCTGCAGCGCGCGCGACAGCACGCCGTGCAGGATGGCAGCGATCCGGAACATGTTGAAGATCAGGTAGAACTCCCAGTGTTCGACGCCGGCCCTTCCGGTGCGCCGGCAGTATGCGGCGACGTAGTCCCGTTCCGACGGGATCCCCAGCGCGTCGAGGTCGCAGCCCTTGAGGCCGCGGAACTCCTGCGGCGAGAGCCGCCAGGCCATCGCCTGGTACGCGAAATCGGACAGCGGATGGCCCAGCGTCGAGAGCTCCCAGTCGAGCACCGCGAGCACGCGCGCCTCGGTCGGATGGAAGATGACGTTGTCGAGACGGAAATCGCCGTGGACGATGCAGGTCTCGTCGCCCGGCGGCAGGTGCCGCGGCAGCCACTCGATCAGCCGGTCCATTGCCGGGATCGGCGGCGCGCTGCCGGCCTGGTACTGCTTCGACCAGCGCGCGACCTGGCGGGCGATGTACTGGCCGGGCCTGCCGTAGTCGGCGAGCCCGATCGCCGCGCAGTCGACCTGATGCAGCGCGGCGAGGACGCGGTTCAGTTCGTCGTAGTGCGCCGCGCGCGCCGTGGGCGTCATGCCGGGCAGCAGCGGATCCCACAGCACGCGGCCCTCGACGTACTCCATCAGGTAGAAAGCGGTGCCGATCACCGCGGCGTCCTCGCACAGCGCGACCATGCGCGCGACCGGCACGCCGGTGGCGGCGAGCGCGGCCATCACGCGGTACTCGCGCTCGACCGCGTGCGCCGACGGCAGCAGCGCGCCGGGCGGCTTGCGCCGCAGCACGTAGCGGCGCGCGGCGGTGGTCACGCGGTAAGTAGGATTGGACTGTCCGCCCTGGAACTGCTCGACGACGACCTCGCGCGCGGGGTCGCCGGCGTGCGCGCGCAGGTACGCGGCCAGCGCGCCCGCGTCGAACGCGTGGACGGGCGCGACGAGTTCCGCTCCGGGATTGGCGGGAACCGGCATCTCAGACCGCCGTGCAGCCGCCGTCGACGGCGAGCGCCTGGCCGGTCACGTGGCGCGAGGCTTCCGACGCGAGGAAGGCGACGGCGCCTTTCAGGTCCTCGCCGCCGCCCAGGCGCCCGAGCGGCGTCATCCTGACCACCATCGTCTCGATGCGGTCGAGCGTCGCGGCGGTCATCTTCGAAGGAAAGAAACCGGGGCAGATCGCGTTGACGTTGATGTTGTGGCGGCCCCACTCGGCGGCGAGCGTGCGGGTCAAGGACACCAGCGCGCCCTTGCTGGTGTTGTACGCGGCCGTCGTCATCTCACACTCGGGAGGGTTGCCGAAGAGCCCGGCGATCGATGCGATGTTGACGATCTTGCCGCCGCGGCGCGGGATCATCGACCGCCTGGCGACCTCGCGCGACAGGAAGAACGCGGCGTCGACGTTGAGCGCCATCACCTTGCGCCAGCCCTCGTCCGGGTAGTCCTCGGCCGGCGCCGCCCAGTTGCAGCCGGCGTTGTTGACCAGGACGTCGACGGCGCCCCAGCGCGCGAGCACGGCGTCGACGAGGCGCGGGCTGGTCGCGGCGTCGGCGAGGTCGCCGGCGAAGGTCATGCAGTCGACGCCGAGTCCGGCAAGGTGAGCGCGCGCGGCGTCGAGCTCGCCCGGCTTGCGTGCGGTGATCGCGACGCGGGCGCCCAGCTCCCCCAGCGCTTCGGCCATCTGCAGGCCGATGCCGCGCGAGCCGCCGGTGACGATGGCGGTCCTGTCGTGCAGGTCGAGCAGGTTCAGGACACCCACGGCGTTTCCTCCTGGCTGCATTGTGAACGATGTCGGGCCTTTCGCCACCACGACGGCGTCGGCGGTCGCCGCGGCCAGGCGCGCGCGGGATTCACGTCGACCGGGAGGGCGGCGGCGCCCGGTCGGCGCGCCAGAGCGCGACCGTCGCGACGAATTCCGGCGGCACGGCGACCGCGTGCAGCCGCCACGCCTCCGGAAGATAGGGGGCGGGCCCCGCGAGCAGCGCGAGGCCGGCGTCGATGCCGACGGTCAGCCGCGCGAACGGCGCCGCCAGCCCGTCGCCGGTGGCCTTGCTCATCGCCTCCTTGCACGTCCAGTAGCGGAGCAATCGCCGCCGGCGCGAGTCGGCGTCGGCGCCGTGCAGCGACGCCTGCTCCGGCGGCGACAGGATCTTCCGCGCCACGCCGTCGACGGCGAGCCCCCGGTCGTGGCGCTCGACGTCGACGCCGATGCGCGTCCCTGCGGGCAGGCCGTGGATGACGCCGATCAGCGCGCCGTCGCCGGTGTGCGAGACGTTGAAGTCGGGCGCCGGTGCGTCGACGTCGAGTTCGGGGCGCCCGCGCGCGCCCTCGCGCAGCGGAACCGCGGCCGGCGCGACGCCCAGCGCGCGTCCGAGCACCAGGCGCAGCGACGAACGGCACGCGACGTAG
>CAIWHR010000498.1 GCA_903912485.1 uncultured beta proteobacterium
CGGCTGCTGGAAGCGGTGGAGCCGGTCGCCGACTCGTAGCCCGGGTTGCGCGCGCACCGGCGCTGACCGAAGCCCGGTGGCGTGGTCCGCGCAACCCGGGGGGGGGCGGCGACGATGCGGCTGCCCCGGGCTACGCTGGTCGATGTCGGGGGCTGGCGGTCGGCGCGGGTGGGAGCGAAGCCCGGGCTACGGCACGGGGTCTTGCCCGCCGGCCGCGGGCAGGTCGTCGGCGATGTAGGCGCGGACGATGCTCTCGAAGTCGGTGTCGGCCTTCATCCCCAGCGCGGGACCGAGCTTCGGCGCGAAGTTCGACGGCCAGGTCGAGACGATCCGGTCGATGGCGGGATCGTATTGCCACAAGACGCGATCGGCGACGGCGTCGCCGGCAACGCGGCGCAGCGCCGCGACCATGTCGCCGACCGCGACCGACATGCCCGGCACGTTGACCGAGCGCGTGTGCGCGAACGCCGACGCCGGCGCGTCGTGGCCCTGGAGGATGTTCGCGATCACGGCTCGCGGCGAGGTCACCCACATCCTGGTCGCCGGCGCGACCGGGCACACGGCATCGCTGCCGGACAGCGGCTCGCGGATGATGCCGCTGGCGAAGGAAGACGCCGCCTTGTTCGGCTTGCCGGGCCGCACGGTGACCGTCGGCAGCCGCAGCGAGCGGCCGTCGACGAAACCCTTGCGCGTCATGTCGTAGACCAGGAATTCGCCGATCGCCTTCTGCGTGCCGTACGACGCCTGCGGCGTGAGCGGCGCGTCGTCGGGAACGGGATCGGGCAGCGGGCCGCCGAACACCGCGAGCGAGCTCGTGAACACGAACTTCGGCGGCGCAGCGAGCTTGCGGCAGCGTTCGAGCAGCGCGCGGGTCGCGTCGAGGTTGACGCGCATGCCGACGTCGAACTCGGCCTCGGCCTGGCCGCTGACGACGGCGGCGAGATGAAACACGGTGTCGGTGCCATCAGTGACGGCGCGCGCGATCACCGCGGGGTCGGCGAGGTCGCCGGCGACTCCCCTGACGCGGGGGTCGCCGAAGCCGGGCGAGGGCGCCACGTCGAGCAGCACGATTTCGCGGACCCTGCGCGCGGCGCCGCGGGCGTCGGTCAGGCTGTCGCGGGCGAGAATGGCGCGGGCGAGGCGGGTGCCGAGGAAACCGGCGCCGCCGGTGATCACGATGCGCATGGAGCCTCCTTGAAGTCGGTGGCGCCATGATGCGGCAGATGGCCCCGGGTGCCAAATGAAACCTGCCGCAAGACCTGCCGCAGGTTTCGCCGAAGCCCGGCCCGGGCTACAATTCGGAGCCCCAGCGCGGCCTCGCCGCCGCCCCATTTCCCTTCTGCGCCCGACACCCATGGCTAATGCTTCCCCGCCGCGCCGGCTGATCATCGCCACGCGCGAATCCGCGCTCGCCATGTGGCAGGCCGAACACATCCGCGAGCGCCTGGCGGCGATGTACCCGGCGTGCGAGGTTGGCCTGCTCGGCATGACGACGCAGGGCGACCAGATCCTCGACCAGCCGCTCGCCGACATCGGCGGCAAGGGGCTGTTCATCAAGGAGCTCGAGGTGGCGATGGCCGAGGGCCGCGCCGATCTCGCCGTCCACTCGCTGAAGGACGTGCCGATGGACATGCCCGAGGGCTTCACGCTGGCCGCCATCGGCGCGCGCGAGGATCCCCGCGACGCCTTCGTCTCGAACCGCTTCCTCGACCTCGCGCAGCTTCCCGGTGGCGCCCGCATCGGCACGTCGAGCCTGCGCCGCGAAGCGCAGCTGCGCGAGCGCGATCCGCTGCTCGTGATCCTGCCCTTGCGCGGCAACGTCAACACCAGGCTGCGCAAGCTCGACGAAGGCCAGTACGACGCGATCATCCTCGCCGCGGCGGGGCTGAAGCGGCTGGGTTTCGGCGCCAGAATCGCGTCGCTGCTCGATCCCGAGGAGAGCCTTCCGGCGGTGGGGCAGGGCGCGCTGGCACTCGAGTGCCGCGCCGATTCGGCCGACGTGATCGCCGCGCTGGCGCCGCTGGCCGACGCCGAGACCACGCTCGCGACGACGGCCGAGCGCGCGTTCTCGCGCGCGCTGTCCGGCAGTTGCCACACGCCGCTGGCCGCGCATGCGGTGCGTCGTCACGACGGGCTCTGGCTGCGTGGACTGCTCGCCAGCCGCGACGGCAAGGAAGTCATGCGCGGCGAGCGCGCGGCAGCGGTGGCCGACGCGGCTGCGGCCGAAGCGATGGGTCTCGCGCTGGCCAACGAATTCCTGGCGCGCGGCGCGGCAAAGCTCGCGTAATTTCGGGGCGAGCGTGGTCATTGCGGCATCCCCCCGGGTGGCGCCGGGCGAGGCAGGCGGCTCGCGATCGGCGTCCGTGGCGGCGCAACCCGGGCCACGTCCCGGCGCGGCAGGCGGGCGATCGTGGTCCTGACGCCTGAACCCCTGTCCGGCATCGGCGTCCTGGTGACGCGCCCGGCGCGGCAGGCGGTGGCGTTCGCGGCCAGGATCGCGGCGCTGGGCGGCACGCCGATCGTCGTTCCGGCGATCGCGATTCTTCCGCCGGCGGACGCCGCGGCGCTGGCCCGCGCGCAGGCGGCGCTCGGCGACTACGACTACGCGGTGTTCGTGTCGGCCAACGCCGTCGAGTACGGCGCGCCCGCGGCGCGAAACTGGCCGGCGGGGCTGATCGCCTTCGCGCCGGGCCCGGGCACCGCCGAAGCGCTGGCCGCCGCCGGCATCGATGGCGCGCGCGTTCCGGTCACGACTTTCGACAGCGACGGCCTGCTCGCGCTGCCCGAATTCGCCGCGCCGCAGGGCCGGCGCGTCGTGGTCTTCCGCGGCGAAGGCGGGCGCGAGCAACTCGGCGACGCCTTGCGCTCGCGCGGCGCCGAGGTCGATCACGTCGCCTGCTATCGCCGCGCGCCGCCGGGCGACGCGCGCGCCGCGCTGGCCGAAGCGTTCGCGCAGCGCCGCGTCGACGCGGTGACGATCACTTCCGGCGAAGGCCTCGACAACC
>CAIWHR010000499.1 GCA_903912485.1 uncultured beta proteobacterium
CGTCGCCGGGCTCGGCGGCAACATCGCGCTCGGGTTCCTGCTCGGGATGACGCCGGTGGTCGCCGCTTTCTTCGGCTTGCCCGTCGACGTCCGCCACGTCACGCTGTCGACCGGTTCGCTGGCGCTCGCCGCGTCGAGCCTCGGCTCCGGCGTGTTTGCCACCGCCGGATTCTGGCTGGCCTGCGCCGGCATCGCGGTCGTCGGCGCGCTCAACCTCGGCGTGTCGTTCACGCTGGCGCTGTGGGTCGCCATCCGCGCGACGCGCGCCGGCGCGCTGTCGCGGCGGCGGGTGTTCCGCGCGGTGCTCGCGCGGCTGTTCGCGGCGCCGCGGGACTTTCTGCTGCCGCCGCGGACGCCGGCCAAGGCATAATCGTCGTTCTTCTTCCGCAGGAGCAGCGCATGGCCGGCATCTACGATTTCAGCGTCAAGGACATTCACGGCAAGGACGTCGCGCTCGACCGGTACCGGGGCAAGCTGCTGCTGATCGTCAACACGGCGAGCAAGTGCGGTTTCACGCCGCAGTACAAGGGGCTGGAGGCGCTCTACCAGAAGTACAAGGGAAAGGGGCTGGAGATCCTCGGCTTTCCGTGCAACCAGTTCGGCGCGCAGGAACCGGGCACGGCCGAGGAGATCGAGTCGTTCTGCGAGATCAACTTCGGCGTGACGTTCCCGCTGTTCGCCAAGGTCGACGTCAACGGCAAGAACGCCGCGCCGCTGTACCAGCACCTCAAGGCGGCGAAGCCCGGCCTCCTCGGCTCGGAAGCGATCAAGTGGAACTTCACCAAGTTCCTGGTCGACGCCGAAGGCAAGGTCGTCGAGCGCTACGCGCCGAACACCGAGCCCGCGAGCATCGCGCCCGACATCGCGAAGCTGCTGAAGAAATGACCGGCGCCGGGCGTCGCGTCCTGGCCGCGCTCGCGCTGCTGTGCACGACGCTCGCCGCGAGCGCGCACGCCGCCGATCCGGCCAAGCTGCTGCGCGTCGCTTTCCTGTCGGCGGAGACCGGGTTCGACCCGCAGGCGGGCAGCGACCTCTACTCGAACCACGTCAACCGCGCGATCTTCGACCCGCCGTACACGTACGACTACCTCGCGCGCCCGTACCGTATCGTCCCCAACACCGCCGCCGCGCTGCCCGAGATCTCCGCCGACGGGCTCAATTCGACGATCCGGATCCGGCCGGGCATCCACTTCGCCGACGACGCGGCGTTCAAGGGCGTCCGGCGCGAGCTCACCGCCGCCGACTACGTCTACGCGATCAAGCGCGTGATCGATCCGAAGATCCGCTCGCCGAACCTGCAGCAGTTCGACGGCAAGTTCGTCGGCGCCGACGCGCTGGTGGCGCGGGCGAAGGAGACCGGCAGGTTCGACTACGACGCGCCGCTGGAGGGCCTGCAGGCGCAGGACCGCTACACCATCGCGATCCGGCTCACCGCGCCGTCGTACGACCTCCTCGCCGACCTCACGACGGTGTCGGCGGGCGCCGTCGCGCGCGAGGTGATCGAGGCCTACGGCGACGGCAGCGGCTGGGCGATGGCGAACCCGGTCGGCACCGGGCCCTACCGGATCAGCGAGTGGCGGCGCGGGCAGAAGATCGTGCTCGAGGCGAATCCGGGTTTCCGCGACGTCGCGTATCCGCGGAGCAGCGACCCCGCCGACCGCGCGATCGTCGCGCGGCTGGGCGGAAAGAAGCTGCCGCTGATCGGGCGCATAGAGATCAGCATCATCGAGGAGAGCAACCCGCGGCTGCTGGCGTTCGAGAAGGGAGACCTCGACTACATCAGCGTGCCTTCCGACCTCGTCTGGAACGTGCTCGACCCGCCGGCGAAGCTCAAGCCCCGCTACGTCGCCGCCGGCGTGCAGCTCGCGCGCGGCATCCAGCCGACGGTCGCGTACACGTACTTCAACATGGACGACCCGGTGGTCGGCGGCTACACCCGGGACAAGGTGGCGCTGCGGCGCGCGGTCAGCATGGCGTACAACACCGAGGAGGAGATCCGGGTGGTGCGCCAGGGACAGGCGGTGCCGGCGACGCAGCCGGTGCCGCCGGGTGTGACCGGCCACGACCCCGCGTTCAACGGCCACGTGAAGTTCGATCCCGCCGGCGCGCGGGCGCTGCTCGACAAGTTCGGCTACGTCGACCGCGACCGCGACGGCTGGCGCGACCTGCCCGACGGCAGGCCGCTGCTGCTGCACGTCGCGTCGACCATCGGGACGGTCGAGCGCCAGATCGACGAGCTGTGGCAGCGCAGCCTCGCCCAGGTGGGCATCCGCGTCGAGTTCGTCAAGCAGAAGTTCCCGGACACGCTGAAGGCGGCGCGCGCGGGCCAGCTGCAGATGTGGGGGCTCGCCAACACCAACACGACGACCGAGGGCTACGGCTTCCTCGGCCTGCTCTACGGCGGCCACGCGGGGCTGTCGAACCTCTCGCGTTTCAACCTGCCCGAATTCAATCAGCGCTACGACGCGTCGCGCCGCCTGCCCGACGGCCCGGCGCGCACGAAGCTCTTTCGCGAGATGTCGGAACTGGTCACCGCCTACGCGCCGTGGATGCTGGACGTGTATCGTTACGAAAACGTCGTCCTCTACCCTTGGGTCGTCGGCTTCAAGCACAGCGGAATCTACCAGCACCCATGGCCCTACCTCGATATCGACAGCGGCGCGAAGCGCGCCCCGGTGCAATGATGCGCACGCGCGCGGCGCGGATGGGCGCGGCGTGGCTGGCTGCACTCGCGCTGGCCGCGCTCGCGCCGGCGGCGTCGGCGGCCGAGCCGGCCTGGGCCGACCCGGCCAAGACGCTGCGCGTGATGTTCCCGATCGCCGAGACCGGCTTCGATCCCTACGCCACGTCCGACTACTACTCGTCGCACGTGCAGCGCGCCATCTTCGATCCCCTCTACCGCTTCGACTACCTGGCGCGGCCGTACCGCATGGTGCCGAACACGGCCACGGCGATGCCCGAGATCTCGGCCGACGGCCGCACGTGGACGATCCGCGTCAAGCGCGGCATCTTCTTCGCCGACGATCCCGCGTTCAAGGGCAAGCCGCGCGAACTGACCGCCGCCGACTACGTGTACTCGTGGAAGCGGCTGCTCGACCCGCGGATGCGCGCGCCGTACCTGTGGTACCTCGACGGCAAGATCAAGGGCGCCGACGAGGTGCTGGCGAAGGCCAAGGTGGCGGGCCGCCTCGACTACGACGCGCCGATCGAGGGGTTGAAGGCGCTCGACCGCTACACGCTGCGGCTGACGCTGAAGGAACCGGACTTCGTGATGCAGGGGTACATGTCGCAGACGCCGATGGCGGCGGTGGCGCGCGAGGTGATCGAGGCCTACGGCGACGCCAGCGGCTGGGCGATGGCGAACCCGGTCGGCACCGGTCCGTACCGGCTGGTCGAGTGGCGCCGCGGCCAGAAGATCGTGCTCGAGGCGAACCCCGGCTATCGCGACGAGCGTTTCCCCGAGACCGGCGCGCCCGGCGACCGCGAGCTGATCGCGGCGATGAAGGGCAAGCGGCTGCCGCAGATCGGCCGCGTCGAGGTCTCGATCATCGAGGAGTCGAATCCGCAGTGGCTGGCGTTCGACGCCCGCGAGCTCGATTACGCCAACGTGCCGGCGGACCTCGTGCCCAAGGTGCTCGACGCCGGCAGCCGGCTCAAGCCCGCGTACGCGCAGGCGGGCGTCAGGCTCTCGCGCGCGATGCAGCCGGCGCTGTCGTACTGCTATTTCAACATGGACGATGCGGTCGTCGGCGGCTACACGCAGGAGCGCATCGCGCTGCGCCGCGCGATCGTCATGGGGCTCAACACGCCCGACCTCATCAACGTCTGGTACCAGGGGCAGGCGGTGCAGGCGACGCAGCCGATTCCGCCGAACGTCGCGGGCCACAGCCGCGACTTCGACGTCGGCGTCAAATACGATCCGGCGACGGCGAAGGCGCTGCTCGACCGCTTCGGCTACAAGGATCGCGACGGCGACGGCTGGCGCGACCTGCCCGACGGCAAGCCGCTGCTCCTGCAGATGGGGAGCTCGACCTCGGGCCGCGACCGCGAGCGCGACGAGCTGTGGACCAAGAGCATGACCGCGATCGGCATCAGGATCGAGTTCATCAAGCAGAAATGGCCGGAGCTGCTCAAGATGGGACGCGCCGCCAAGCTGCCGATGTGGCCGGTGGGGTGGATCACGACCTACGGCGAGGGCGACGCGTTCATGCAGCTGCTCTACAGCGGCAACATCGGACAGTCGAACTACGCGCGCTTCGTCAACGCCGAGTACGACGACCTGTACCGGCAGTCGAAACGCGTTCGCGACGGTCCCGAGCGCGACGCGATCTACCGCCGCATGGCGAAGATCATCGCCGCGTACAACCCCTGGGACCTCGGCGTCTACCGCATCGAGAACACGCTGCTGCGGCCGTGGGTGCTGGGCTACGCCAAGCACGTGTACGACGAGCATCCGTGGCAGTACCTCGATCTCGACCTGGCGCAGCGCAATGCGAGGTGACCGCTGACGGATTCCGCGAGGTCCCGCAGTGCGCGGGGCGTCCGGCGTCGCCGGGCCGGGCACCCAGAGCTGGCAGCATCATGTCGACTTCCCGCAGGCAGCTGTCGCGTTTCTTCACCGGCCTCTGGCGCGACCCGGAGTTCATGAAGCTGTGGTCGTCGATGACGATCACGTCGTTTGGCGCGCAGATCACCAACCTCGCGTTGCCGCTGACCGCCGCGGTGATGCTGTCGGCGACGCCGATGCAGATGGGCATCCTGGTCGCGCTGGAGACGCTGCCGTTCGCGCTGGTGAGCCTGCACGCCGGCGTGCTGATCGATCGCGTGCGCAAGCTGCCGATCGTGATCGCCGCCAACTGGGGGCGCGGGATCGCGCTGCTGGCGATTCCTGCCGCCGCTTACGCCGGCGTGCTGTCGATCGAGCTGCTGTTCGCCGTCGGCTTCGTCTGCGGCGTCCAGAACGTCGTCGGCGGCGCCGCGTACCAGGTGCTGCTGGCGCAGATGGCGGGCCGCGAGCGGCTGGTCGAGGCCAACGCCAAGAGCTCGCTCGGCGACATGTCGTCGGCGCTGATCGGCCCGGGCCTCGCCGGCGGCCTGATCCAGCTGCTGACCGCGCCGTTCGCGATCGCTCTGGACGCGTGCACGTTCTTCGCCTCGGCGCTGATGCTGCGGCGGATCCGCGCGCCGCAGGACGTCGCGCAGCCGCAGCGCAGCGCGTCGGTGACGGCGGAGATCCACGAGGGGCTGAAGCTGGTGTGGAACAACGCCACGCTGCTGGCACTCGCCTGGCTCGCCGGGCTGTGGCAGATCCTGCACCACATGCAGATGGCGGTGCTGATCCTGTTCGCGACGCGCGACCTCGGCATGTCGGCCGGCGCGGTCGGGATCGCGTACGCGTTCGGCGGCGTCGGTTGCATGTTCGCCGCGCTGCTGGCCGAGCGGCTCTCCGCGCGCCTGGGCGTCGGGCCCGTGATCGTGGTCGGCCTCGTCCTCACCGCGCTGGGCTGGCAGGCTTTCGGCCTGGTGTCGGGGCCGCCCGGCGTGGCGACGCTGGCGCTCGGCCTTTCGATGCTGGTGTTCGACTTCGGCGGCGTGCTCTACGGCATCAACTACCTGTCGCTGCGCCAGGCGATCACGCCCGACCGGCTGCTCGGCCGGATGACGGCGACGATGCGGTTCCTGACGGTGGCCGCGGCGCCGCTGGGATCGCTCGCCGGCGGCGCGCTGGCCACGATGATCGGCCTGCGGGGGACGCTGCTGACGATCGGCGGACTGGGGCTGCTGCTCGCCGTGGCAGCGGTGTTCGGGTCGCCGGTGAGGCGCCACCGCCGCCTGCCCGCGGTGGCCGGCGAATAGACCGTGACCGTTCAGGCGTAGCCCGGGGTTCGCCACCACGAATGCCGCCGCCAGCCCCCGTCGCCAGATGGCGAAACCCGGGTTTCGCGTTGCAGCAACGCGGCCCGCCGTCGGCGTCGGTGGACGCGAATCCCGGTACGGCGCCGGCAATCGACGGCCGCTTTCGCGTTGCAGCACCGTGGCCCGCCGTCGGCGTCGGTGGCCGCGAATCCCGGTACGGCGCCGGCAATTGACGGCCGCTTTCGCTCGCGGCTCGTAGCCCGGGGTTCGCCACCACAAATGCCGCCGTCAGCCCCCGTCGCCAGATGGCGAAACCCGGGGAAGCGTTGCCCGATCGCCACCGGCCCCGGAGGACCGGGACGTTCGGCGGTCAGGACAGCGCGCGGCCGAGCGCAGTCTCGAGGCGCGTCAGGCCCTCGAGGATCTCGTCGAGGCCGATGACCAGCGACGGCGCGATGCGCACAACGTCGGGCCCGGCCACCAGCACCAGCAGTCCGCAGGCGCTGGCGGCGGTCATCACGTCCATCGCCTTGCCCTTCCAGCGCGCGTCGAGTTCGCAACCGATCCACACGCCCTCGCCGCGCAGTTCGCAGAACACGCGGCGGCGCGCGTTGATCGCCTTCAAGCCCTCCATGAACAGCGAATGCCGCGCCTTGACGCCGTCGAGCACCTCGTTGGTGTTGATGACGTCGAACACCGCGCCGGCGACCGCGCAGGCGAGCGGATTGCCGCCGTAGGTGGTGCCGTGAACGCCGACCGAGAACGCGCTGGCGATCCTGGCGGTCGTCAGCATCGCGCCGATCGGAAAGCCGCCGCCCAGCCCCTTGGCGGCGGTCAGGATGTCGGGGGTCACGCCCTTCTGCATGTACGAGAACAGCGCGCCGGTGCGGCCCATCCCGCTCTGGATCTCGTCGAGGATCAGCAGCGCGCCGTGCGCGTCGCACAGCCGCCGCGCCGCCTGCAGGAATTCCTTGCTGCCGGGGATCATCCCGCCTTCGCCCTGCATCGGTTCGAGGATCACCGCGCAGATGTCGCTGCCGCCCTCCTCGGCGAACGCGGCTTCGAGGCCCGCGACGTCGTTGTAGCGGATGTGCGTGAAGCCGGTCGGATTGGGGCCGAAGCCGGCGGCGTACTTCGCCTGTCCGCCGGCGGTCACCGTGAACAGCGTGCGGCCGTGAAACGCGTTGAGCGTCGAGATGACGCGGACGCGGTCCGGACCGTAGTGATCGTGCGCGTAGCGGCGCGCGAGCTTCAGCGCCGCCTCGTTGGCCTCGGCGCCCGAGTTGCAGAAGAACACGCGTTCGGCGAAGGTCGCGTCGGTGAGCCGCCTCGCCAGCCGCAGCGCGGGCTCGTTGGTGTACCAGTTGGACACGTGCCAGATCCGGCCCGCCTGCTCGTTCAGCGCCTTGACCATCGCCGGGTGGCAGTGGCCAAGCGCGGTCACCGCGACGCCGCCGGCGAAGTCGATGTACATCCGGCCTTCCTGGTCCCACACGCGCGAGCCTTCGCCGCGGACGGGGACGAACGGCGCCGGCGCGAAGCACGGCACCATCACCTCGTCGAAGGTCGCGCGCGTCACCGGCGCCGGCGCGAGCGCGCCCGGCGTCGAGGTCGCGACCGCGGAACCGGCGGCGGCGCTGCCGGTGGCGAAGGGCTGCGGAGCTGCGTCGGAGGGGGGTGTCATCGGGTCACGCGGCGAAAAGGGCGGGGGCTTCAGGCGGGAATCGGGACGGCGGCGACGACCTGGATCTCGATCCTGTACTCGGGCGCCGCGAGATTCGCCTGCACCGTCGCGCGGGCCGGCGTCTGTCCGGGCACGACCCAGCGCTCCCACACGGCGTTCATCGCGCCGAAGTCTCCCATGTCCGGCAGGTAGATCGTCGCCGACAGGATCTTCGACTTGTCGGTGCCGGCTTCGAACAGCAGGTCGTCGATCTGTGCCAGCACCTGCTGCGTCTGGCCGGTGATGTCGGCCTTGGGGTCGTCGGCGACCTGGCCGGCGAGGTAAGCGGTGCCGGAGGCGCGGTTGATCACGAGGTCGGAGAGACGCTTGCCGACATTCCGGCGTTCGATCGTCATGGTGCTATCCTTCTTCGGTTGGCGTGGCGGGAATGCGTTCATTGTAGACGAAACGCGGGTCCGCCCCGGACCCGCCCGGGCCGTGCCGCCCCCCGCCCGCCGCCACAGGGAATCCGCATCGTGAACCCCCGCCTGGCGCTGCTCTTCGCCGCGAGCTTCCTGTTTGCCGCCGTGGCGCTGGGCGCGTTCGGCGCGCACGCGCTGAAGGCCGAACTCGCGCCGGAAAGCATGGCGACCTACCAGACGGCGGTGCAGTACCACTTCTGGCACGCGCTGGGCTTGCTGGGCATCGGCACGCTGCTGGCGCAGCGGCCCGACAGCCCGATGCTGCGCGCCGCGGCGTGGCTGCTGGTCGCCGGGATCCTGCTGTTCTCCGGCAGCCTCTACGCGCTGGCGTTGACCGGCGTGCGCGGGCTGGGCGCGGTCACCCCGTTCGGCGGCGTCGCGTTCCTCGGCGGCTGGGCGTGCCTGGCGCGGGCCGCGTGGCGGTGGTGATCCGCGGTTCGGGCATCCGGGCCGCGCGGCCCGGGCTGTGCCCGCGTCGACTCAGTCGACCTTCGCGCCGGACGCCTTGACGATCCGCGCGTACTTGGTCATCTCGCTGCGGATGAACGCCGCGAACGCTTCCGGCGTCGTCGGCGCCGCTTCGGCGCCCTGCGCGGCGAGGCGCTCGCGGAAGTCGGGCGCGGCGAGCATCCTGGTGACGTCGGCGTTCCACCGGGCGATCACGTCCTTCGGCGTGGCGGCGGGGGCGAACAGGCCGTACCAGGTCGAGATGTCGAACCCGGGCACGCCCGCTTCGGCCATCGTCGGCAGGTCGGGAGCCAGCCGCGAGCGCTCGGCCGTCGTCACCGCCAGCGCGCGCAGCTTGCCGGCCTTGACCAGCGGCGTCGCGCTGGCGAGGTTGTCGAACATGAACGCGACGTCCCCCGCGAGCAGCGCCTGCGTCGCCGGCGCGCTGCCCTTGTAGGGAATGTGGACGACGTCGATGCCGGTGTCGACCTTGAACAGTTCGCCGGCGAGATGGCCGGCGCTGCCGTTGCTGCCGGAACCGAAAGACAGCTTGCCGGGATGCGCCCTGGCCCAGGCGACGAGCTCCCTGACCGAATTGACCGGGAGCGAAGGGTTGACGACCAGCAGGTTGGGCGTCGTGGCGAGCAGCGTGATCGGCGCGAAATCCCTGATCGCGTCGTAGGGCATGGTCGCGTACAGGCTGGGGTTCACCGCGTGCGTCGACAGCGCGCCCAGCAGCATCGTGTAGCCGTCGGGAGGCGACTTCGCGACCAGGTCGGCGCCGATGTTGCCGCCGGCGCCGGGCCTGTTCTCGACCACCACCGACTGGCCCCAGGCTTCGGTCAGCTTCTGCGCCACCAGGCGCCCGGTGGCGTCGAGCGGTCCGCCCGGCGGGAAGGGGACGATCAGCTTCACCGTGTGCGTCGGGTAGCCCTGCGCGCCGACCGTCGGCGCCGCGGCCAGCGCGGCCAGGCCGAGCAAGGCGAACAGCGCGAGGCGCCGGGGACGATGATCGATCGACGGACGCGCCGGCGGGGTCGGGGACATGAGGCAACTCCATGAGTCGGTGGGAAGTCCCCAGGATTCTAGCCTGCCCGCGGCGTCCGTGGCCGGCGCCGCGCGCCGGGTTTGCCGTCCGGGCACGCGACCGCGCATAATTCGCCCTTGCTCCGGGCCCGGACGCTTCGCTGCCGGCCGTCGCGGGCGATGCGTCGCCGGCTGCCGGGCGTTGGCAGCATGCGGCGGCGGCGCCAATCGTAGGGTCTTCGTCCTGATGAACAAGGTGGGTGCAGGTGTGGCGGTCGCGATCGCCATCGCGGTCGCGGTAGGCGGCGGTTACTGGCTCGGCGCGCAGCGCGCCGGGGCGCCGGCGTCGGTCGCCGGCGCGGGGCCGTCCGCGGCCGGCAAGGGCGGGGGAGGTCCCGGCGGCGCGAGTGCGAGCATCACCGTCGAGGCGGTGAAGGTCGCGACCGCATCGCTGCCGCAGACGATCACCGCGGTGGGCAGCCTGCGCTCCGACGAATCGGTGACGCTGCGGCCCGAAGTGGCCGGGCGCATCAGCGCCATCGGCTTCCAGGAAGGCCAGCGCGTGGCCAAGGGGTCGCTGCTGGTCCAGCTCGACACCGCGGTGCCCGAGGCCGAGGTGCAGCAGGCGCGCGCGAACCTGACGCTGGCGAAGACCAAGTACGCGCGGGCGGTCGATCTGGCCAAGAGCAACTTCATTTCGTCGCAGGCGAAGGACGAGGCGGACAACAACCTGAAGATCGCCGAGGCGGCGCTGCAGCTCGCCGAAGCGAAGCTCGCCAAGATGCAGATGAAGGCGCCGTTCTCGGGGATCATCGGGCTGCGCTCGGTCTCGGTGGGCGACTACGTGAAGGAGGGCGCCGACCTCGTCAACCTCGAGTCGATCGACCCGCTCAAAGTTGACTTCCGCGTTCCCGAGATGTTCATGCGGCAGGTCGCGGTGGGACAGGCGCTGCAGGTCCAGCTCGACGCGCTGCCGGGCAAGACCTTCGAGGGCAAGGTGCTGGCGGTGAACCCGCTGGTCGACACCGCCGGGCGCGCGGTGGTGATCCGCGCCGTCGTGCGCAATCCCGACACGTCGCTGCGCCCGGGGATGTTCGCCCGCGTCCGGCTGATCACGCGCGACGCCAAGGACGCGCTGGTGCTGCCGGAGCAGGCGCTGGTGCCGCAGGGCGACCAGCAGTTCGTGTTTCGCGTCGTCGACGACAAGGCGGTGCGCACCAGGGTCGACGTGGGCCAGCGCCGCGACGCGATGGTCGAGGTGCTCAACGGCGTCGGCAAGGACGACATCGTGGTGACCGGCGGCCAGATCAAGCTGCGCGACGGAGCGCCGGTCACCGTCGCGCGCACCGACGCGGCGTTCGCTCCCGCCGCCGC
>CAIWHR010000500.1 GCA_903912485.1 uncultured beta proteobacterium
CAAGTCCGAACTCGAGATCGGGCCGGTCTATCACCGGCTGCCGGAGCGCATCCGCGCCCACGCCACGATCTGTTTCATGGCGTTGATCCTGCACCGGGTGATGCGGATGCGCCTGAAGGCCGCCAACGCCGGCCTGTCGCCGGAGCGGGCGCTCGAATACCTGCGCCGAATCCAGCATCATCAGATTCGCCTCAACGCCGCCGCCCCCATCACCGGCGTCTCGGCCGTCAGTCCCGAACAATCCGCGGTCCTCGCCGCCCTGAAGGTCAAGAAACCCGTCGTTTCCCACCAACTCGCGCTTTTGTGGGGGAGCGGTTTGAAATCCACTTCAATGGAATCAGGTGCTTGCGCGATTGGCTGTCGAACCCCGGTTTGCCGTTCCCAGTTGCGACAGAAATTTCCGGTAAGTCGTTACTCTGCATCAAACCGATGGCTCTCCCATGCCTACGGGCTGAGGGCACGCCTGCGATGAGTCCAGAGCACCGGGGGATGCTGGCACTTCGGACCGACTACTGCATCCAGCGCGTCACGTCGGCCAGGATTTTTTCCGGCTGTTCGGCGGCGATGGCGTGCCCCGCGGTCGCGTAGTACGGGTAGAAGATGTCGACATATTCGGGGGTCGGCACGACGTTCAGCGAGTTCGCCTGGTAGACGACACGGAACGAACCGGTCTTCCCGTCCAGTTCCTTGCCGCGCTTGACATCCACCGCCTTCACTATCCCGGGGTACATCTTCAGCGCGACCGGGTATCCGGGCGAGTAGATGACGAGGTCGAACTCGGCATCGGTCAGGAAGGTCTTCACCAGCGCGAGGTTCTCGAGGAACAGTTGCCCGTACAGCGGGGAACTGTCGGGGCTCACCGGATAGCCACGGATCGTCGCGTTGTTCAGCATGAACGCGACGTAGACCAGCAGGTTGGTGCCGCTGAGATAGTCGTCGTAGGCCGGCAGCATGCCGAGAACCTCGTAGAGCGAGCCCCCGGGGACCGCCGCGAGCGCGGCGGCAACGCGCGCGCGCGACGCACGGAGCAGTCGAAGCGTCTGCGCCTGGCGGGCCGGCAGGACCCCCGGATCCGAATCGACGCCGAACGCGTCCCGCAGGTAGCGGTACCCATCGGTCCGCGCGCCCGGGCGCATCAGGGCGATGGTCCGGACATCCTGCTCGAGCACCGCCGAGAGCACGCCCGCGTCCAGGAGTCCCAGCATCGCGTACGCCTCGATCTCGTCGGTCCACCCGACGGCCTTTCGGTAGATGTAGCGATCCCTTCCCGCCACCTCTTCGGCGAACACCAGCGCGTTGACTTCCTTGTTGCACGCGGTGTCGAGCGGAGCGCAGCGGGTGTAGGTCGTGCCGGTCGCGGCCGCGATGGCGTCGATCACCGATCCCGGGGCTTCGAACAGGTCGCCGTCGGCGGTCGCCTGATAGGGCCCGCTGATCTCCGGCTGAATGAGGATCTGCCGCCCGAACTGCCGGGCCACCGTCGCCGGCGGGTACACGCCGTTGACCGCTTCTCCGGGATAGACCCCGTCGAAATGCCGCCGGATCGCCGCCGCCAGTGCGGCGTCCTTGTAGATCTTCTCGCCGCTGGCGTAGCTGGGGTAGAACAGCAGCAGGTTCAGCATCGTCGAAACCCGCGTCCCGCTGTAGCTCTCCCCGACCAGCACCACCTGACTGGCCTGGATCTGCGGGTGTGCGTCGAGGAACTGCAGCAGCACCCGGATCACGTTTGCCGAGTCGATGAACGGATTGAAATTCTGAACGTTGAACTCGAGCAGCCGAACGTCGAAGTTCGAAGCGCCCGGAACGACGTTGTACGAAAACCCGGTGTTGGGAGCGTCGATGTACAGCAGATTGCCCAGCCCGGCCCAGCTGTACGGGTTGGTCGCATAGCGGGCACCGCCGGTGCGCTCGCGGTCCAGCGTGTACGGCGCCGTGTTCATGCTGAACAGGTTGGTCGTCGTCGCGCAACCGGGGCCGCCGTTCAGGAAGACGAACAGCGGCTTGCCGGCAGGATTCTGCGCGGCCGGGAAGAACGAGTAGAAGACCCGGGCGGTCGACGACGTGAGGACGTAGGGCTCGGCGCCCTGTTTCTGCAGGCTGAACGAAACCGGTTCGACCTCCAGGTAGCCGGCCTCGCTCTTCAACAATCTTCCGTTGTCAGAATCGCTCAGGCAGCCGGCAAGCGAAAGCGGGAGCAGGATTACACCCAGAATCCGTATCATCGTGTTCATGACGTGTTGTGGAGCCGAATGAGGACGAGGCGGTCGAAGCGCATGGATTGAGCGTCGCGTGGATCGCGCAACGTCATCGCTGCGGCGGGGAGGGGTCGGGCGCGAATGCGCAGGGATAGAATCCAAGCATACACATAGGCGATGGGGGATGGTGCCAATTGATCAGCGAAGGCGCGCTGCTGGCAGTTTGCAGTACCCGCGAGTTGGGCAGGACGGTGAGGAAGCGGCTGAGATCGGGGGACCGCGCTGCCAGACCTGAACGGCAGCAAGCAGCCTGGACCGTGCCACAAGCGATTGGCGCATCACGCTGATTCGGAACAGAAAGGAAATGTGCACGATCCATGAAGGTCGTTTCGCCCTTTCCCTCGTTCAATTTGCTCAAGAAGCCCGAATCTGCCATCAAGGGTCTTGCTCGCGCTCACCGCTGTATCCGATGATCCGCGGCCGCCTGACCTCGGTCAACGGCGCGCCGCTCGATCCGGCGAAGCTCAAGGATCAGCACGCGCGGCGAATGGCGGAGCGCGAGTTC
>CAIWHR010000501.1 GCA_903912485.1 uncultured beta proteobacterium
CCGTAGAGCGCCAGCGCGATGCCCGACAGCAGGCCCATTTCCGGGGACAGCTGGTGCGCGCGGTCCCAGAGCCCGACGGTGCCGACGAAGAGCAGGATCGGCAGCCAGCGGTGGCTGCGCCCGTAGAGCTCGCGCGCGGCGGCGGCGAGCAGCGCCAGCGTCAGCGCCAGCATCGCGCCGGCAGCGACGCGCGCTGCATCGTGCGGCGGCAGCAGCGGCGAGAGCGCGTTGCCGAACAGCGCGGCGATGGCGTAGGCCAGCGGCGGCCGGTCGACGAAGGGCTCGCCGGCCAGCGTCGGGGTGAGAAAGTTGCCCGACTGCATCATTCCCCAGGCAACGCCGAACGCCGTCGCGTCCTCGGTCTTCCAGGGATCGTGGCCGACGAGCCCCAGCGCGACCCAGGCGCCGCAGAGCACGACGAGGCCGAGCTGCTTGACCCACCGATGAGGGCCGGAGGGGCTCAGCTCGGCGGGGCCGGCGATCGAGGGGGCAGCGGAGGGCATGCGGCGTGACGGTTGGCGAAAGGGCGCCGGGGCGAGGCGGGGTCGGAAAGAAAAAGGCAGCCGAAGCTGCCTTTGTCGTGCAAGCCGTGAACCTGCCTACGCCGAAGCGGCGGGGGTGGGCGTTTTCGACGCGTAGCGCTGGCGGAATTTCTCCACGCGGCCCTGCGTGTCCATCACCTTCTGCTTGCCGGTGTAGAACGGGTGGCAGGACGAGCACACCTCGACGTGCACCGGCTTGCCGACCGTCGAGCCGGTCGTGAAGGTGGTTCCGCAGCTGCAGGTGACTTGAATCTCTTGGTACTTGGGATGGATTCCGGTCTTCATGGTGTCCTCGATGGCGACCCGGCGTGCCGGGCAGCGTCCCGCTGGCGGGAAGCCTGTGTTCGACAATAGAAAATTATGCCTTTTTTCCCGTCCGAACGCAAGTTCGGTCCCGGCAACGGGAGATGGGGCGCGAACCGGGGAAATCAACCCCCGGCGGCAGCCGTCGGGTCAGCCGCGGCGCATCGAATCGAAGAAGTCGGAGTTGTTCTTGGTCGCCTTGACCTTGTCCAGCAGGAACTCCATCGCGTCGAGCTCGTCCATCGGGTAGAGAAGCTTGCGCAGCACCCAGACCTTCTGCAGGACGTCGGGCTTGAGCAGGAGCTCCTCGCGCCGCGTGCCGGAGCGGTTGACGTTGATCGCCGGGTAGATCCGCTTCTCGGCCATGCGCCGGTCGAGGTGGATTTCCATGTTGCCGGTGCCCTTGAACTCCTCGTAGATCACGTCGTCCATCCGCGAGCCGGTGTCGATCAGCGCCGAGGCGATGATCGTCAGCGAGCCGCCTTCCTCGATGTTGCGCGCGGCGCCGAAGAAGCGTTTCGGCCGCTGCAGCGCGTTGGCGTCGACGCCGCCGGTCAGGACCTTGCCCGACGCCGGCACGACGGTGTTGTAAGCGCGGGCGAGGCGGGTGATCGAGTCGAGCAGGATCACCACGTCCTTCTTGTGCTCGACCAGGCGCTTCGCCTTCTCGATCACCATCTCGGCGACCTGCACGTGGCGCGTCGCCGGCTCGTCGAACGTCGACGAGACGACTTCGCCGCGCACCGTGCGCTGCATCTCGGTCACTTCCTCCGGGCGCTCGTCGATCAGCAGCACGATGAGGACGACGTCGGGATGGTTCGCGGCGATCGAATGCGCGACGTGCTGCAGCATCACCGTCTTGCCCGATTTCGGCGACGACACCAGCAGCCCGCGCTGGCCCTTGCCGATCGGCGCGACGATGTCGATGATCCGGCCGGTGATGTTCTCCTCGGCCTTGATGTCGCGTTCGAGGATCAGCGGCTCGTCGGGGAACAGCGGCGTCAGGTTCTCGAACAGGATCTTGTTCTTGGCGTTCTCGGGCGGCTCGCCGTTGACGCGGTCGACCTTGACCAGCGCGAAGTAGCGCTCGCCGTCCTTCGGCGTGCGGATCTCGCCCTCGATCGTGTCGCCGGTGTGGAGGTTGAAGCGCCTGATCTGCGACGGCGAGATGTAGATGTCGTCGGTGCCGGCGAGATACGACGTGTCGGGCGAGCGCAGGAAGCCGAAGCCGTCGGGCAGCACCTCGAGCGTGCCGTCGCCGAAGATGCTTTCGCCCTTCTTCGCCTGCTGCTTGAGCATGGCGAAGATGAGGTCGTGCTTGCGCATGCGATTGGCGCCCTCGAGTTCCATCGAGTTGGCGAGGTCGACGAGTTCGGTGACGTGCTTGGCTTTGAGTTCGGACAGTTGCATGGCGCAATGGGAGCGTGCGGAACGGACGGAAGCGGCAGGGTGCCGCGGGGAGAGTCTCGGGAGAGTGGCGCCCGGGAAGAAACGGGGGGCGCGGCGAGCGGTGCTAGACCGGCGTGCCCTCAGACCGAGGGAAACGCCGCATGCACGAAGACGAGCGTATCGGTTTCAGAGATTGCTGTCAACAAACGCGGTGAGCTGCGACTTCGACATCGCGCCGACCTTCTGCGCATGCACCTGCCCGTCCTTGAACAGGATCAGCGTCGGGATGCCGCGGATGCCGTACTTGGTGGTGACCGCGGGGTTGGCGTCGATGTCGAGCTTGGCGACCGTCAGCCGGCCGGCGTAGGTCTTGGCCAGCTCCTCGAGCACCGGCGCGATCATCTTGCAGGGCCCGCACCATTCGGCCCAGTAGTCGACGAGCACCGGCGTCGTTGACTTGACGACCTCGGCGTCGAAGGTGGCGTCGGAAACGTGCTTGATGTGTTCGCTCATTGCGGCCTCGGGGAAGTGTTCGCTGTGCGGTGCCGGCGGCACGGGCGGCCCGCCGTTCCGCGGGCCGCCGCTGCAGCGTCCGGCCAACGACGACGTTAGCCGAAGCCCGGCTCCGGCGCAAGCGTCGGCGCCGGCGCGTGTCGCGCCAGCGCGTCGCGACCGCGTGGGCGCCGGGATCGTCGGCGCCAGGATCCGTGGCGCGAAGATTCGGGGGCGCGCAAGCCGCGCGGAGGCGAATTTGGTAAGATCGTCGACATTTTCTAGCGGAGTCCTGCAATGACCTACGTCGTCACCGAGAGTTGCATCCGCTGCAAGTACACCGACTGCGTCGACGTCTGCCCGGTGGACTGCTTCCGCGAAGGGCCGAATTTCCTGGTCATCGACCCCGACGAGTGCATCGATTGCACGCTGTGCGTGGCCGAGTGCCCGGTCGAGGCCATCTACGCCGAGGACGACGTCCCGCCCGGCCAGGAGGCGTTCAAGGCGCTCAACGCCGAGCTCGCCAAGGTGTGGAAGCCGATCATCGAGCGCAAGCCCGCGCCGGCCGACGCCGACGAGTGGAAGAACGTCAAGGACAAGCGCGACCTGCTCGAGAAGTGAGCGTGCGCCGCGGCGCACGGCGGCGCGTTGGCGACGACCGGAGCGCGGCTGCCGTCGCGCAGGCGTTTGACCCGGCGGCACGATAGCCCCTAGAATCACGCGCTTTTGCCGGTCTGCGACACGCAGAAACCCCGAGGCCCCGCCACCCAATGACCACACTGACGAAGTTTGCCGTCGCGGCGGCAGCCGCCGCGCTGATCGCCGGCCCGCTCGACGCCGCCGCGCAGGCGCCCGCAGGCGACCCCGTCGCGGGCGCACAGAAGACGCAGATGTGCTCCGGATGCCACGGCATCGAAGGCTGGCGCACGGCGTTTCCCGAGGTCTACAAGGTGCCGAGGATCGCGGGCCAGCACCAGGCCTACCTCGTGAAGGCGCTGCAGGCCTACCGCAGCGGCGAGCGCAGCCATCCGTCGATGCGCGCCATCGTGGCGTCGCTCTCCGACCAGGACATGGTCGACCTCGCCGCGTTCTATGCGCAGTCGGGCGTCAGGACGGCTGGAAAATGACGACCATCCGGCGACATCTGATGGCACTTGCCGCCGCTTCTGCGCTGGTGGCGACGGCCCCGGTGCAGGCGGCCAACCTCGAGGCCGGCCAGGCCAAGGCCAAGGCCGTGTGCGCCGCCTGTCACGGCGTCGACGGCAACAGCGCGCTGCCCGATTACCCGAAGCTGGCCGGGCAGCACCGCGACTATCTCGAAAAGGCGCTGCGCGACTACAAGTCGGGAGCGCGCAAGAACCCGGTGATGGCCGCCAACGCCGCGGCGCTGTCGCAGGAGGACATCGCCAACGTCGCCGCGTGGTTCAACGCGCAGTCGGCGGCAGTGCGGTCGCGCTACTGACGCGCTGCGGGGCTTGCACGTCCGAGGGGCGCCGGGTCGGCGCCCTTTTCCTGTCGCTGCGCGCTTCGCCTACCGCTGCCGTTCGAGGCAGGCGAGGTAGACCGCGGCGTCCGGCGCTGCGCCGTGACGCTGCGCGTGCCACAGCACCTCGCCGAGGCATTCGACGAGCGCGTGCAGCGCGGCGTGTTCCTCACCCCTGGCGCGCGTCAGGCGCTCGAAATGGGCGCGGATGCCGCGCGGCTGGTCGATGCCCAGCTGCTCGGCGATTGCCAGGTGCAGCGACAGGTGCAGGAACGGGTTGACCGCCCCGGTCTCCGGTCGATAGTCGGTGTCCTGGTGGCGGGCGGGATCCTCGAGCACCGCGTGGTACTCCGGGTGCAGCGCGATGATGCCCGCGGCGACCGGCTCGAGGCCGGCGAGCGGAGCGCCGGCACGGTACTTCGCCCAGGTGTCGGCGAGGAAACGGCGCGCCTCGTCGCGCGACGGCGTGAACATCGCGCCTACCCGGTCTTGTCGCGGAATTCGCAGAGGTCGCGAATGATGCACTCGCCGCACTTCGGCGAGCGTGCGACGCAGACGTAGCGCCCGTGCAGGATCAGCCAGTGATGCGCGTCCTGCCTGAACTCGTCGGCGACGAATTTCAGGAGCCTTTGCTCGACCTCGTCGACGTTCCTGCCCGGCGCCAGGCCGGTGCGGTTGGCAACGCGGAAGATGTGCGTGTCGACGGCGATGGTCGGCTGGCCGAAGGCGGTGTTGAGGACGACGCTGGCGGTCTTGCGGCCGACGCCCGGGAGCCGCTCCAGCGCCTCGCGGTCGGCGGGAACCTCGCCGCCGTGCTCGCGCAGCAGGATCTCCGACAGCGCGACGATGTTCTTCGCCTTGTTGCGGTAGAGGCCGATCGACTTCACGTACGGGATCAGGCCGTCGACGCCCAGCGCGCGGATGGCCTGCGGCGTGCGGGCGACGGGAAACAGCGCCGCGGTGGCCTTGTTGACGCCCTTGTCGGTCGCCTGCGCCGACAGCACGACCGCCACCAGCAGCTCGAACGGCGTCGCGAACGCGAGCTCCGGCACCGGGTGCGGGTTGGCGGCGCGCAGGCGCTCGAAGATCGCGCGGCGCTTCTGCGCGTTCATGGCTTCGCCGCCGTGAGCGCCGGCGGCGCGGCGGCAGCGCGCCGCGCGCGGGCG
>CAIWHR010000502.1 GCA_903912485.1 uncultured beta proteobacterium
CGGCCACCGGCGCGCGCGCGGTCCGGCGCGCAGGAACGCATCAGGGCTCCGCGCGCGGCGGCGCGTTGCGGCCGCGCGGCTCGGCCGGTGGCGGCACCGCGTAGGGGAGTGCCAGCGGCGTCAGCGACGGTCCGTCGCCGGCGCCGAGGTGGACGTCGCCGCTCGCCGCCGCCGCGATCTGCAGCACGGCCAGGAGATCGCAGCCGCCGTCGGGCGCGGCTGCGGCGTTGATCACGGTGCCGCAGGGCTGGCCGGCGAACGCGGCGCTCCACAGGCGCTCGCCGGGTGCTGTCATCGGCGTCGGCGCGTGGAACGCGAACAGGCGCTCCTTGAGGCGGCCGAGGTACTGCGTGCGCGCGACGATCTCCTGACCGGTGTAGCAGCCCTTGTGGAAGTTGACGCCGCCCAGCACGTCCCAGTTCGCCGTCTGCGGCACGAACCGGTCCTGCACCGGCGCGGTGATCACCGGCACGCCGGCGCGTATCGTCAGCCACTGCCAGACGTCGAATCCGGCGCAGGGCGCGTGCGGCGCAAGCGCTGCGCGAATCGCGTCGGCCGACGCCGCGGGCGCCACGACGACGAAGCGGGATCCCGGCAGGCCGAGGATCTCGGCTTCGCCGCGGCGCACGACGCCGAAGACCGGCGGCGCTTCGCCCAACGCGGCGCGCACGACGTCGCCGGCGGCGGGCCCGCCGACGCCCAGCCGCGCGAACCCCGGGGAGAGATCGGCGAGCGTCACCTTCGAGCGCAGCACGAACATCGCCAGCCGCTTTCTCACGCCGGCGGCGACGTCGTCGGCGAGCAGCGCGCGGAAGCCGTCGGCGGGCCCGCCGCCGGCGCGCCAGAGGACCAGGTTGGCGAGCATCCTGCCTCCGGGCGTGTTGTAGCTCGTGTACTGGCAGGCGTCGGACGCCAGCCCGGCGACGTCGCTCGAGAGCTGGCCGTGCAGGAAGGCGGACGCGTCGAGTCCGGCGACGGCGAGCAGCGCGAGCGGGGACGCGTCGCAGACGACGGCGCGGTCGCGGGCGGCGGCGAGAAGGGGGCTGGGGCTGAATGTGGGCATCGGGATGGAGCGCAAAGAGGGGGGCGATCGGGGTCGACGGCATCGGCGGTGCGCGGTGCGCGGCGCCGCGGGACCGGGTGCGGGTCGGGCACTGCCCGACGTCGGGCAAAAAGTGTTAAAATTCAATGTTAGCTCGATTCGCCCCGCAGCGCCCGCCTGTCTCAGGTGCGGTTCCGCGGCGACGGTCGGGCAATTCGCAGACCCGCGCACCTCAGGGTGCCCAGCGCGTCGAGCTCGGTCCGGACGGTCTCGTCCGGTGCCAGACTCTCGCTTTGAGCCTAAATGCGGGTCGTGGTTCAACCCTGAACGGAGTTTCAACATGTCGGTAACAATGCGTCAAATGCTCGAAGCCGGGGTCCACTTCGGCCATCAGACCCGCTACTGGAACCCGAAGATGGCCGGTTACATCTTCGGCCAGCGCAACAAGATCCACATCGTCAATCTCGAAAAGACGATGGAGCTCTACCAGGAGGCGATGAAATACATCCGCCAGCTGGCGTCGAACAAGGGCACGATCCTGTTCGTCGGCACCAAGCGGCAGGCGCGAGAGATCGTCGCCGAGGAAGCGCGGCGCTGCGGCATGCCGTACGTCGACGCCCGCTGGCTGGGCGGCATGCTGACCAACTTCAAGACGGTCAAGGGCTCGGTCAAGCGCCTGAAGGACATCGAGGCGATGCGCGACGAAGGCACCTTCGAGAAGATGAACAAGCGCGAGGCGCTGACGCTGCAGCGCGAACTGGAAAAGCTGTCGAAGAGCCTGGGCGGCATCAAGGACATGAACGGCGTGCCCGACGCGCTGTTCGTCATCGACGTCGGCTATCACAAGATCGCGATCACCGAGGCGACCAAGCTCGGCATCCCGATCGTGGCCGTGGTCGACACCAACCACTCGCCGATCGGCATCGCGCACGTGATCCCGGGCAACGACGATTCGAGCCGTGCGATCCGCCTCTACGCCCGCGGCGCCGCCGACGCGATCCTCGAGGGCAGGAACCAGGTGATCCAGGAGATCGTGCAGGGCGGAGACGAGTTCGTCGAAGTCTCGGACGAGGCCGGCGCCTGATCGTGGCGTTGCCGGCGCCGCGATCACGACGCGCCGGCAGCCCCGCGCGCGCCGCGGGAGGCGCCAAGGTCCACGCACGCGGCCGGGTACAATCGCCCGGTCGACCCCAATCGATACGCAATACGGAGTCAGAGAGATGGCGGACATTTCCGCAAGCATGGTGATGGAGCTGCGCCAGCGCACGGGGCTGGGCATGATGGAATGCAAGAAGGTCCTGGCCGAAGCCGCCGGCGACCTCGCGAAGGCCGAGGAACTGCTGCGCATTCGGAGCGGCGCCAAGGCGTCGAAGGCGGCGGGCCGCATCACCGCCGAGGGCATCGTCGGCGCGTACCTCGCCGCCGACGGCAAGACCGGGGCGATGGTCGAGGTGAACTGCGAGACCGACTTCGTTTCGCGCAACGAGGACTTCATCGCCTTCGCGAAGGCGCTGGCGCAGCTGGTCGCCGAAGCGAATCCCGCTGACGTCGCCGCGCTGGCCGCGCTGGCGCACGGCGGCGGCAGCGTCGAGACCGTCCGCCAGGCACTGGTGCAGAAGATCGGCGAGAACATGTCGATCCGCCGCTTCAAGCGCTTCGCGACGCAGGCCCGGCTCGTCCAGTACCTGCACGGCGGCGGCCGCATCGGCGTCACCGTCGAGATCGATGGCGGCGACGAGCAGACCGGCAAGGACGTCGCGATGCACATCGCGGCCTCCGCGGCGCCGGGTGCCGTGCGCCCGGTCTGCGTGGCGCGCAGCGAGGTGCCGGCGGACCTGATCGAGCGCGAGCGCACGATCTACGCGGCGCAGGCTGCCGAAAGCGGCAAGCCCCCCGAGATCGCGGCCAAGATGGTCGAAGGACGCATCAACAAGTTCCTGGCCGAAGTCACGCTGCTGGGCCAGGCGTTCGTCAAGAATCCCGACGACACGGTCGAGAAGCACCTCAAGGCGCACGGCGCCAGCGTGAAGAGCTTCGAGATCTACGTCGTCGGCGAAGGACTCGAGAAGCGGAAGGAAGACTTCGCCGCCGAAGTGGCGGCGATGACCAAGGCCTGAGTCCGCACGCCCGCATTCGACCCGATTCCGGAGGCGCAAGAACATGACTTCGCCGACTGCCGCCGCACGGCGCGTCGCGGCTCCTTCGGCGGCGCTGTCGGCCGCCGGCGTGCGCGCGCCCGGTACCCCCGCTTACCGGCGCATCCTGCTGAAGCTGTCCGGGGAAGCGCTGATGGGGGCGGACGCCTACGGCATCAACCGCCAGGTGATCGACCGCATCGTTGCCGAGATCGCCGAGGTGGTGCGGATGGGCGTCGAGATCGGCGTGGTGATCGGCGGCGGCAACATCTTCCGCGGCGTGGCGCCCGGCGCCGCCGGCATGGACCGTGCCACCGCCGACTACATGGGCATGCTCGCGACGCTGATGAACGCGCTGGCGCTGCAGGACGCGCTGCGCCGCGCCGGCGTCGAGTCGCGGGTGCAGTCGGCGCTGCGGATCGACCAGGTCGCCGAACCGTACATCCGCGGCCGTGCGCTGCGCCACCTCGAGGAAAAGAAGGTCGTGATCTTCGGCGCCGGGACCGGCAACCCGTTCTTCACCACCGACACCGCGGCAGCGCTGCGCGGCCGCGAGATGGGCGTCGACATCGTGCTCAAGGCCACCAAGGTCGACGGCGTGTACACGGCGGACCCGAACAAGGACCCGACCGCCGAGCGCTACAGCGACCTGACCTTCGACGAGGCGATCGTGAGGAATCTCAAGGTGATGGACGCCACCGCGCTCGCGCTGTGCCGCGACCAGAACATGCTGCTCAAGGTGTTCTCGATCTTCGTCCCCGGCGCGCTGAAGCGCGTCGTCATGGGCGAGAGCGACGGCACGCTCGTGCACTGCTGAAGACCGGGCGAGCGCCGCCGGAAGTCCGGTGCGGAATCGCCTGCCGTGACACGTCAAACGCCCGACCCTGAACGCACAACGGGTTTTCCGGAGCCATCATGATCGCTGACATCAAGAAGACCGCCGAAGAGAAGATGGGAAAGTCGGTCGACACGCTGAAGGTCGACCTCGGCAAGGTGCGCACGGGCCGTGCGCACACCGGGCTGCTCGATCACATCCACATCGATTACTACGGCACGCGGATGCCGCTCGGCCAGGTGGCGAACATTTCGCTCGCCGACGCGCGCACGGTCACCGTCCAGCCGTGGGAGAAGAAGCTGATCCCGGTGGTCGAGAAGGCGATCCGCGACTCCGATCTCGGCGTCAACCCGGCGACTTCGGGCGACGTCATCCGCGTGCCGATGCCGCCGCTGACCGAGGAGCGCAGGCGCGAACTCATCAAGGTCGTCCGCCACGAGGCGGAAGACGCGCGCATCGCCGTGCGCAACATCCGCCGCGACGCCAACGAGCACCTGAAGAAGCTGCTTAAGGATCACGCGGTGGCCGAGGACGACGAGCGCCGCGCGCAGGACGACGTGCAGAAGCTCACCGACCGCTTCATCGCCGAGATCGACCGGGTCCTGGCGGCGAAGGAAACCGACCTGATGGCGATCTAGCGCCGGCGCAGCACGCGCCACCGCTCGTTCCGTCACCTCATCCTTCCGCCCTTCCGCGCGGCACGCGCCTTGTTCAAGAGCTCAACCCGCGACATCCCCGAGGCGCAGGCCGTCCCGCGGCACGTCGCGATCATCATGGACGGCAACGGCCGCTGGGCGAAGCGGCGGATGCTGCCGCGCGTCGCCGGCCACCGCAAGGGCGTGCAGGCGGTTCGCGGCGTCGTCCGCGCCTGCCTCGAGAACGGCATCGAATTCCTGACGCTGTTCGCGTTCTCGAGCGAGAACTGGCGCCGGCCGGCCGACGAGGTGTCGATCCTGATGGAGCTCTTCCTGCGGACGCTGGAGCAGGAGGTCACCAAGCTGCACGAGAACGGCATCCGCTTCCGCGTGATCGGCGACACGTCGCGCTTCGATCTGCGCATCCGCGAGCTCATCGCCGCCGGCGAAGCGCAGACCGCGGCGAACACCCGGCTCACGCTCGCCATCGCCGCGAACTACGGCGGGCGCTGGGACATCGCGCAGGCGGCACGGCGTTACTTCGAACTGAATCCCGAGGCGGTCCACGACGAGGCCGGCCTGCGTCCCGAGGCGCTCGAGCCGTTCCTCACGATGGCCTTCGCGCCGGAGCCCGACCTCTTCATCCGCACCGGCGGCGAGCAGCGGATTTCCAACTTCCTGCTGTGGCAGCTCGCGTATTCGGAGCTGTATTTCACCGACCTGCTGTGGCCGGATTTCGACCAGGCGGCCTTCGACGCCGCGATCGCGTGGTACTGCAAGCGCGAGCGCCGTTTCGGCCGCACCAGCGAGCAGGTCGAGGCTTCACGCGCGTGATTCCCCGCCCCCGACGCGCCTCTCGTCAGCGACGGCCGGCGTTCCGCTGATGCTCGCGACCCGGATTGTCACCGCGCTGGTGCTGGTCACCGGCGTGCTGGCGGCGCTGTTCCTGCTGCCGTCGTGGGCGTGGGGAGCGGTCTCGCTCGCCGGCATCATGGTTGCGGCCGGCGAGTGGGCGAACCTCGCGGGCTACGGCAGGCCGGCGTGGGCGCTGTTCGTCGGCGGCACGCTGCTGATCGGAGTCAACCTGCTGTTCTCTCCGCTGGCGGACTTCGACGCGGGATGGCCCGACGGCGTCGTGCTCGCCGTCTGCGGCCCGGCGACGCTGTTCTGGATGCTGGTCGCGCCGGCGTGGCTGCGCGGCCAGTGGAAGCCGAGTTCGCCGCTGCTGGTCGCGGTCGTCGGCTGGCTGCTGCTGGTCGCGGCTTGGGTCGCCGTCGTCGAACTCCAGGCGCGCTCGCCGTGGCTCGCGCTGGCCGCGATGGCGATCGTCTGGGTCGCCGACGTCGCCGCGTATTTCACCGGCCGCGCGTTCGGCCGGCGCAAGCTCGCCCCGTCGATCAGCCCGGGCAAGACCTGGGAGGGCGTCTACGGCGCGCTGGCCGCCGTCGTCGTCTACGCCGTCGCGCTGATGCCTTTGGCGTCGCGCGCAGGCTACGCGCACGAGATCTCGCCGCTTGCGGCAGCTGCGTGGCTGCTGCTGGCGCTGGTGCTGGCCGCGCTGTCGGTGATCGGAGACCTGTTCGAATCGCTGCAGAAGCGCCACGCCGGCGTCAAGGACAGCGGCACGCTGCTTCCCGGCCACGGCGGCGTCCTCGACCGCATCGACGCGCTGCTGGCGGCGCTGCCGCTCGCCGCGCTGGCGGCGCTGGCCTTCCTGCGATGAGCGCCTCGGTGCGGCGGGCGGGGGATGCGCCGGCGACGTCGGTGCGCACGCTGGCCATCCTCGGCGCAACCGGGTCGATCGGCGACTCGACGCTCGACGTCGTGGCCCGCCATCCCGACCGCTTCGTCGTCGCCGGCCTCGCCGCGCACCGGCAATGGCAGAAGCTCGCGCAGCTGTGCCGCCGCTTCCGTCCGCAGCTCGCCGCGCTGCTCGACGCCGACGCCGCGCGCTCGCTGGAGCGCGAGCTCGAGGCCGACGGTCTGCCGACGCGCGTCGTCGCCGGGATCGACGGGCTCAACGCCGTGGCGTCGCTGGCGCAGGCCGACACCGTGCTCGCCGCGATCGTCGGCGCCGCGGGCCTCGCGCCCACGCTGGCCGCGGCGCGCGCCGGCAAGCGGATCCTGCTCGCGAACAAGGAGGCGCTGGTGATCGGCGGCGCCGCGTTCATGGAAGCGGTGCGCGAGGGCGGCGCGACGCTGCTGCCGATCGACAGCGAGCACAACGCGATCTTCCAGTGCCTGCCGCGCGACTACGCCCGCGGGCACGCAGCGGCCGGCGTGCGGCGCATCCTGCTGACCGGTTCCGGCGGGCCGTTTCGAAAGCGGCCGCTGACGGAACTTGCGGCGGTGACGCCGGACGAAGCCTGTGCCCATCCGAACTGGAGCATGGGTCGGAAGATTTCGGTCGATTCGGCGACGATGATGAACAAGGGCCTCGAAGTGATCGAGGCGCACTGGCTGTTCGCGGTCCCCCGCGAGAGGATAGAAGTGGTCATCCATCCGCAAAGCGTCGTCCATTCGATGGTCGAATACGTCGACGGGTCGGTGCTCGCGCAGCTCGGCCACCCGGACATGCGCACGCCGATCGCGCAGGCGCTGGCGTACCCCGATCGAGTCGAGTCCGGCGTCGGCCTGCTCGACCTGGCGCGGCAGGGCGCGCTGTCGTTCGAGCCGCCCGACTTCGACCGCTTTCCCTGCCTCGGGCTCGCGTTCGACGCGCTGGACGCCGGCGGCACGGCGGCCGCGGTGCTCAACGCCGCCAACGAGATCGCCGTCGCCGCGTTCCTCGCGGGCGACGCCCGCTTCACCGACATCGCCGCCGCCTGCGGCGAGACGCTGGCGCGCGTCGCCACGCAGCCGGTGCGCACGCTCGACGACGCTCTGGCCGCCGACGCCGAGGCGCGCGCTTTCGCCCGCGCGTGGCTGAAGCTCCCGGCCGCCGCGCCGGTCCGGTCCGGTCACGGCACCGCCGCCTGATGGACATCCTGCAGAAGCTCCTTGCCTTCCTGGTCGTGCTGTCGGTGCTCGTGGTTTTCCACGAACTCGGGCATTACCTCGTCGCGCGGTGGTGCGGCGTCAAGGTGCTGCGCTTTTCGGTCGGCTTCGGCCGCGTCGTGTGGTCGCGCCGTCTGGGTCGCGACGGCACCGAGTGGGCGATCTCGGCGATTCCGCTCGGCGGCTACGTGAAGATGGCCGACGAGCGCGAGGGCGACGTCGCCCCCGCCGACCTGCCGCGTTCTTTCAACCGGCAGAGCGTGGGCAGGCGCATTGCGATCGTCGCCGCGGGCCCGATCGCCAACCTGCTGCTGGC
>CAIWHR010000503.1 GCA_903912485.1 uncultured beta proteobacterium
CCGGAGTCCGCGCCGCGCCACCGCCACCGCCACGGCCACCGCCACCGCCACCGCCACCACCACCGCCACCCGCGCCGTCCAATTCGAATTCGGCCCAGCGCCAGGTTCCCCCACGCGCCGGCGCCGATCCCCTGCCACCGTCGCAGCCGATGTGGGACTTTCAGGAAAAGCTCGTCCCCATCGGCGAGTCGGTCGCGAATTCCCTGGGCGCCAATCCGACGGGCATCATGCAGATCCTGTCCTGGATCCTCCGCGCGACGTTCCTCGACCCTCGCATTGCCCGGCAAGCCGCGCTGGACGAGAACGGCACGACCGCCGCCATCGGCGCCATTGCGTTGACGGCGGTGCCCGGCTTGCTGTTCGGTTTCCTCGGCCTGGGGTCGTACGGCATCAACGTGATGGGCCTCCTGATCGGCACCCTGGTGATGAGCGTGGCGAGTCTGGGCGTGATGGTCGCGGTGCTCGCCATGCTGTCGCAGAGCATGCTCGGCGTGACGCTGTCCGCGGGCCAACTCCTGCGGGCCATCGCCTATTCGCAGGGGGCGAACATGCTGACCTTCGTGCCGGGCATCGGGCGCGTCCTGCAACTCTGGTCGATCGTCAGCGGCGTGGCCGCCGTGCGGGAAATCAGCGGTGCGACCACGCAGAAAGTCGCCATTTTCATGATCGTCGGCGCGCTCGTATCGGTGGCGGTCGCGCTGGTTCTGGCGCCCGTCGTGTACGCGCTCTTCTGACGCAAGCCGACCGTCGCGACCGGATGATCGAGGCGGCACGCGCGGCCTCGCGGCCGCTGGCACGATGACGTCGAACTTCGTCCGGTCCGGTCCATGAAGCCTGCGCCCGCACTGTGGAAAGCCGCACAAGTCGGCGCCGGCATCCTCCTGGTCGTGTTGCTGGCCTGGGGAACGACGTATCTCGCCGACCGCAGAGCCGAGGAGCGGGCACCGCAGGGCTGGATCGTCCGACGGGATCTGGGCAACCTGCAGTCCTTGGTTCTGCAGCAGGACACGGTCTGGACGGGAGGCGTCAACGGACTGTTCAAGCTCGACCGGCGCACCGGCTCGCTGCAGGATCCCGGAGCGGGCGCGGCAGGCCTCGGATTCGTGCACGACCTCCTGGTCGACCGGCAAGGCAGGCTGTGGATCGCGCGCGAGGCCGGCGTTACCCGGTACGACGGCTCGAACTGGGAGACGCTGGACGAGGCATCCGGCGTTCCCCCGGGCCCGGTCTTTGCCCTTCTGGAAGATCGCGATGGCGCGATCTGGGCGGGACGGCAGGAGGGCGTGCTGCAGATCCGCCCCCACGCGACCGTCTCGCTGGGCCGCCAGGACGGCATCGCCATGGGGCCAGTCGACGTGCTGTTTCAGGATACGCAGGGCCGCCTCTGGATCGGGAGTTCGGATCCGCGCCACGGAGGACTGGCCGTGATCGACGGCGCCGGATTGCGCGCGTACTCCACGGCCGACGGCCTCGTTCACCCCTCGATCACCGGCGTGACCGAAACCCGCGACGGCACGGTCTGGGTCGGGAGCGGCTTCGGCAGCGCGGGCGGGGCGAACCGGCTCACCGATGGGAACCGCTTTGTCGCAATGACGCGCAACGACGGGCTTGCGGGCGACAAGGTGCGAAACATCCACGAGGACAAGCTCGGTCGACTCTGGTTTTGTTCCGAGTACGACGGCGTTGCCATTTTCGCCGGCGGCGCGCGTCGACGCCTGCTGACGACCGCGGACGGCCTGGCCGGGGCGGAGGTCAAGAAGATCGTCGAGGACGGCGACGGAGCCTACTGGCTGGCGACGGACGGCGGACTCACCAGGATTCCGTCGCTGGATTGACGCGCGGCACGCCTCCGGTCGGCAGCCGTTGCCCGCACCGAGCCGGGTGCGCGGGTCGAACATGCGCGCTGTCGACCCGCGTCTATGCTAATGTTTTGTCGACAGGCACGGCTTCAGCAACGACGGCGCCTTGACAGAGAACATGGATTTCCGACAGGCCGAATCAAGCTACCAGCAATTGCGGGGACAACTGTCCGGCGGCCGGATTGCGCCGCAGCAGTTCGAGGCAGAAATCGCCCGATTGCGCGTACAGGACCCGACCGGCCGCTGGTGGCAGATCGATCCGAACTCAGGTCAGTGGCTGACCTGGAACGGAGCGCAATGGGTGCCCGCAGCCCCGTCTCGGCCGATCGCCGCGCCGGCGCCGCAGGCTGCTTCGGTCCCGGTCGGACCCAGGCCGGCTGCGCCGGCGATCTGGGAGGGTCTGGTTTCGGTCGTTCCGGGCTTCGCCATCGAGATGCTGCAGCGCTGGCCCGTCTATCAAAAGGACCTCGAGCTGCTGGCGGGCTTTGCCGTGCCTTCGCTGCTGCCCTCGTTGCTGTTGCCGCTGGTGCCCCGGATCGGCCGCTGGGCGGCCATATTCGTCGTGCTTGGCTGCCTGGCCTGGCTCTCCTGGCCCCTCGTGGCGCAATGGTCCAGCATCGTGGGGAACCCGCAGGCCGTGCTGGGCAGCGCCGGCCGCGGCCTGGTGGGCGTGTCGCTGCTCTATCTGATCCCGCGCATCTGGCGCACCGGCGCCTGATCTCAGCGCCCGGCTGCGCTCACCGCCAGCTCGATGGTGGCACAGCGGACGACGTCCCCCGGCCTGACCGTCACCGGCCCGCTGACGCGCGAGCCGTTCACCGTCGTGCCGTTGGCGCTGCCGTTGTCCAGCAGCACGCAGTGGTCGCCTTGCGGCTCGATGAACGCATGCACGCGCGACACGTCGACGTCCGGCAGGCAGATCTCGTTCTCCAGCGCGCGTCCGATGCGCGCCTGCCCGCTGAACTCGACCTGCAGCCCCTCCCGCAGTCCGTTCCTGACCGTGACGACGAAACCCGGCGGCCCCGGCTTGCGGGCCACTTCCTCGCGCGCGTCGCCGAGCAGATCCCAGAATTCCGCATCCGCGGGAAATACTTCACGCGCCAGCGGATCCAGCAGCTCCACCACCGCCGCGTGCTCGCCGTGCAGCGAGAGAATCTCGGCCGCCAGAATCCGGACGCGCAGGTGTTCCCGGGCCGAGGTCTGCCCGATCAGCAGCCGGTACTGCGCGAGCGCTGCATCGCGATAGCAAAGCGCGTGCAGCGCCACCGCGTAGTTCGTTCGCACCGGCACGGCGTCGGGCAGGAGGCGCAGCGAGAGTTCGTAGAACTGCAGCGACTCTTCCTTCAGCCCCGAGGTGAACAACTCCAGCGCCGTATGGAACGCGAGCTGCGCCCCCGGCTTCGCCAGCCGTGCCTGCTTCGCCGGGTTCTCCTCCAGGTACCTCTCCAGTTCGAACAGGATCCACTCGGGCTGCGGAGCCTCGGGCCGCTGCAGATCCTCCGCCTCGCTCACCCGCACCGGGAACAGCGTCTCCGGCGCATCGATCCACTCGCCCAGGGGCGGCGGCAGCTCAATGAAAACGTAGGTGCCCATCAGTTCACCGGCATCCGGTAGATCTTGTTGATGAAGTCGCCCAGATCGCGCGCGACGTCTTCCTTCGTCTTCCCCATCGCCTTCAGCTTCGCCTCCGCCTCGGCCGGCGAGAGCCTGTTGTCGGCGACATCCTTGAGAACGTCGATGCCGTCCTTCAGTTTCGGCGGCGGCTCCACCTTCGGCGGCTGGCCCTCGCCGCCGCGGTCGGCGTTCAACGCCTTCAGCCGGTTGTCCACCTGGTTGTCGTACTGCTTCGACGTCTGGCGCATGCCTTCGGCCACATACGTTTCGTGTTCGGCCGGTGTGGTGGCGTCGC
>CAIWHR010000504.1 GCA_903912485.1 uncultured beta proteobacterium
ATGCCCTGGCCGCGATCCGCATCGCCAAGGACGAGGTGGTGATCGCCAGTTCCTACTTCTTTCCCGGGATCCGCTTCCGGCGCGCGCTGATCGCCGCGTCGCGCCGCGGCGTGCGCGTCACGCTGATCCTGCAGGCGCGCGTCGAGTACCTGCTGCTGCACTACGCGACGCGCGCGCTGTACGGACAGCTGCTCGCCGCCGGCATCACCATCCAGGAATACCATCTGTCGTTCCTGCACGCGAAGGTCGCCGTCGTCGACGGCAAGTGGGCGACCGTCGGCTCGTCGAACATCGACCCGTACAGCCTGCTGATGGCGCGCGAAGCCAACGTCGTCGTGCGCGATGCGGCGTTCGCGGGCCAGCTGCGCGGCGAGCTGATGCTGATGATCGAGGAGGGCTCGCGCCGCGTCGGGCAGCAGCGCTGGGCGCAGCGGCACCGGGTGTACAAGGCGATGAACTGGATGGCCTACGGCTTCGTCCGGGTGGCGATGGGCGTGCTCGGTTTCGGCGGCAGCGAGTGGTTCCGCACGGGGCGGCGGCGGTGACGGGGCGCGGTCGTGGCCGGGCGTCGAGCGCGGGGGAGCCACGGGCGGGCGCGTCGGGGGGACGTGGCCCCGGGTTCCGCCTGGCGGGGACGGAGGCTCGCGGGGGCGGGTTTTGCGGGCGGACCCCGGGCTACGTGGCGCCGTGCCGCGCCGCGTTACGGGATAGAATCGAAATCTGATGCGAGGCCACTCCCGTTCGTCGCTGCCGTTGCCTGCCCGCAAGGACCGGGGGCGCGGCGACGACTGGAAGGTGGTGCGCCACCTGCTGCCTTACCTGCTGGCGTACCGCGGGCGCGTCGTCGCCGCGCTGCTGGCGCTGGTCGGCGCCAAGGTGGCCAACGTCGGCGTGCCGATCCTGCTGAAGCAGATCGTCGACAGCCTCGACCAGAAGACCGCGATGCTGGTGGTGCCGCTGGCGCTGCTCGTCGCCTACGGCGCGCTGCGGCTGTCGACGACGGTGTTCACCGAGCTGCGCGAATTCCTGTTCGCCAAGGTGACGCAGCGCTCGGTGCGCACCATCGCGCTCGAGGTGTTCCGCCACCTGCACGCGCTGTCGCTGCGCTTCCACCTTGCGCGCCAGACCGGCGGCCTCACCCGCGACGTCGAGCGCGGCCAGCGCGGCATCTCGACGCTGATCAACTTCACGCTGTTTTCGATCCTGCCGACGCTGGTCGAGATCGCGCTGGTGTCCGCGATCCTGATCGCGCGCTACGACTGGACGTTCATCGCCATCACCGGCTGCGCGCTGGGGCTGTACATCTTCACCACGGTGCTGATCACCGAGTGGCGGACCAACTTCCGCCGGACGATGAACGAGCTCGACTCCAAGGCCAACACGCGCGCCATCGACAGCCTGCTCAACTACGAGACGGTCAAGTACTTCGGCAACGAGGAGTTCGAGGCGCGCCGCTACGACGACAGCATGCAGCGCTGGGAGCAGGCGGCGGTGAAGAGCCAGACCTCGCTGTCGCTGCTCAACGTCGCGCAGAGCTCGATCATCGCGGCGGCGGTGACGCTGATCATGTGGCGGGCGACGGTCGGCGTCGTCGGCGGCACGATGACCATCGGCGACCTGGTGCTGGTCAACGCCTTCATGATCCAGATTTACATCCCGCTCAACTTCCTCGGCGTCATCTACCGCGAGATGAAGCAGGCGCTGGCCGACATGGAGCGGATGTTCGCGCTGTCGGCCGAGCACACCGAGGTGTCCGACGCCCGCGGCGCCGCGGCGCTCGACGTCGGCGACGGCGAGGTCCGCTTCGAGCACGTCGATTTTTCGTACGAGACCAACCGCCAGATCCTGTTCGACCTCTCGTTCGTCATTCCGCCGGGCAGGACGGTGGCGGTGGTCGGGCCGTCGGGCTCGGGCAAGTCGACGCTGGCGCGGCTCCTGTTCCGCTTCTACGACGTCGGGAAGGGGCGCATCACGATCAACGGCCAGGACATCCGGGAGGTGACGCAGTCGAGCCTGCGTGCGGCGATCGGCATCGTGCCGCAGGACACCGTGC
>CAIWHR010000505.1 GCA_903912485.1 uncultured beta proteobacterium
ATTTCCGCTTTCCTCTCGCTACAGCCCCCTATTGCCGGCCGAAACACCCCTTCGACCTGAAATTCGACAATCGTCACCTTGCCAATTCGCTGCAAAGCCTTGCTGGGCGCGGGTCTCGGGGTTTCCTGACAGGCACTACATCGGCAGCAACGCTGCCGAAGCGCACCCGGTGTCGATGCTGCACATGCTGCACGCGAAGGAGATCGGCGCGCGGATGATCGTCGTCGATCCGCGCTTCACGCGCACCGCGGCGAAGGCCGACGAGTACGTGCGCCTGCGCTCGGGCACCGACATCCCGTTCGTATTCGGTCTGCTGTACCACATCTTCAAGAACGGCTGGGAAGACAAGGCCTACCTGCAGGCGCGCGTGTTCGGCAGCGACAAGATCCGCGACGAGGTGATGGCCAAGTGGACTCCCGACAAGGTCGAGGAGGTCACCGGCGTTCCCGAAGCGCAGGTGTTCAAGGTCGCCGAGATGCTGGCGAAGAACAAGCCGTCGACGGTGGTCTGGTGCATGGGGCAGACGCAGCACACCAACGGCAACGCCGTCGTGCGGGCTTCGTGCATCCTCCAGCTCGTGCTGGGCAACATCGGCGTCTCGGGCGGCGGCACCAACATCTTCCGCGGCCACGACAACGTGCAGGGCGCCACCGACGTCGGCCCGAACCCCGACTCGCTGCCGGGCTACTACGGCCTCGCCGCGGGCTCGTGGAAACACTGGGCGGCGGTGTGGGGCGTCGACTACGAGTGGATCAAGAAGCAGTTCGCCGACGGCATGATGGAAAAGCCCGGGATGACCGTCTCGCGCTGGATCGACGGCGTGACGGAGAAGAACGAGCTCATCGACCAGGGACCGAACCTTCGGGCGCAGGTGTTCTGGGGCCACGCGCCGAACAGCCAGACGCGCGGCAAGGACATGGTCGAGGCGATGAAGAAGCTCGACCTGCTGGTCGTCGTCGATCCGTACCCTTCGGCGACCGCGGCGATGGCCGCGATGGTGCGCAAGGACGGCGTCTACCTGCTGCCCGCGGCCACGCAGTTCGAGACCTCGGGCACCTGCACCGCGTCGAACCGCTCGATCCAGTGGCGCGAGCGGGTGATCCGCCCGCTGTTCGATTCGCAGACCGACCACGCGATCATGCTCGCGTTCGCGAAGAAATTCGGTTTCGACAAGGAACTCGTCAAGAACTACAAGATGGTGAAGCCTGACGGCGACGCCAAGTGGGAAGAACCCGAGATCGAATCGATCCTGCGCGAGATGAACCGCGGGCTGTGGACGATCGGCATGACCGGCCAGTCGCCCGAGCGCCTGAAGCTGCACATGAAGCACATGCAGACCTTCGACGTGAAGACGCTGCGGGCGAAGGGCGGCCCCTGCGACGGCGACTTCTTCGGGCTTCCGTGGCCGTGCTACGGCACGCCGGAGCTCAAGCACCCGGGCTCGCCGAACCTCTACGCGACGTCGGTCGCGATGATGGACGGCGGCGGCTGCTTCCGCGCGAACTTCGGCATCGAGCGCGACGGCGTGTCGCTGCTGGCCGAGGACGGCTCGTATCCGAAGGGCGGCGACCTCACGACCGGTTATCCCGAGCTCGACCACGTGCTGCTGAAGAAGCTCGGCTGGTGGGACGAGCTGACCGACGCCGAGAAGAAGCTGGCCGAAGGCAAGAACTGGAAGACCGACCTCTCGGGCGGGATGATCCGCGTGTTCATGAAAGAGCACGGCAACCATCCGTTCGGCAACGCCAAGGCGCGCGCGATCGTCTGGAACTTCCCCGATCCCATCCCGCAACATCGCGAGGCGCTGTACTCGCCGCGGCCCGACATGGTCGCCAAGTACCCGACGCACGACGACAAGAAGGCCTTCTGGCGCCTGCCGACGCTGTACAAGACCGTGCAGCAGGAGAACGTCAAGAACGAGGTGGCGAAGAACTTCCCGCTCATCCTCACCAGCGGGCGCTTGGTCGAATTCGAAGGCGGCGGCGACGAGACGCGGTCGAACCCGTGGCTCGCCGAACTGCAGCAGGTGAATTTCGTCGAGATCAACCCGAAGGACGCCAACGATCGCGGCGTCAGGAACGGCGAGTGGGTGTGGGTCAAGTCGCCTACCGGCGCGCAGATCAAGGTGCAGGCGATGGTGACCGAGCGCGTCGGCGCCGGGACGACGTTCATCCCGTTCCACTTCGCCGGTTGGTGGATGGGCAAGGACATGCTCGAGTTCTACCCCGAAGGCGCGCACCCGATCGTGCGTGGCGAGGCGGTCAACACCGCCACGACCTACGGCTACGACTCGGTGACGATGATGCAGGAAACCAAGACGACGCTCTGCCAGGTCGCCAAGGCCTGAACCGTTAAGCCCAGACAAGGCCGAGGAGGCAAGACATGGCACGAATGAAATTTCTCTGCGACGCCGAGCGCTGCATCGAGTGCAACGGGTGTGTCACGGCGTGCAAGCAGGAGCACGAGATCCCGTGGGGCGTCAACCGCCGCCGCGTGGTGACGATCAACGACGGCGTCCCGGGCGAGCGCTCGATCTCCGTCGCCTGCATGCACTGTTCGGATGCGCCGTGCATGGCGGTCTGCCCGG
>CAIWHR010000506.1 GCA_903912485.1 uncultured beta proteobacterium
ACAAGGGTGTACGATTCGCGATTCATCCTAACATAGCCTCAGCGCCGGAACCGTTGGCTTCGACGGTCCGGGCGGCGCATTCGGAGACCACCATGGGCCACGCAGAACCGACGCTCCACGGCCAGGCCGCGGCAGCGAAGATTTCGCTCGACGAATACTGGATGCCGTTCACGCCCAACCGCGATTTCAAGGCCGACCCGCAGATGGTCGTCCGCGCCGAAGGGATGTACCTGTGGGACGACAAGGGCAACCGGATCATCGACGCCTCGTCGGGCCTGTTCTGCGTCGCCGCCGGCCACGGCCGCAGCGAGATCGCCGACGCCGTCGGCAGGCAGCTGCGCGAGCTCGATTTCTGCGCGCCTTTCCTGCGCGCGCACCCGAAGCAGTTCGAGTTCGCGTCGCGCATCGCCGAACTCACCCCGGGCGATCTCAACCGGATCTTCTTCGTCAACTCCGGCTCCGAGTCGGTCGACACCGCGATGAAGGTCGCGCTGGCCTACCACCAGGCGCGCGGCCAGGGCGGCCGCAACGTCTTCGTGTCGCGCGAACGCGCGTACCACGGCGTCAACTTCGGCGGCGTGTCGCTGTCGGGCCTCGTCAACAACCGGCGCAAATACGGGCCGGGGCTGCCGGGCATCGCGCACATGCGGCACACGCACCTGCCCGAGAACCTGTTCACGCAGGGCCAGGGCGCGCACGGAGCGGAACTCGCCGAGGACCTCGTCCGCATCGTCAACCTCTACGGCGCCGAGAACATCGCCGCCTGCTTCGTCGAGCCGATCGCCGGATCCACCGGCTGCCTGGTGCCGCCGAAGGGCTACCTCGAGCGCCTGCGCGAGATCTGCGACACCCACGGCATCCTGCTGGTGTTCGACGAGGTCATCACCGGCTTCGGCCGCACCGGGCAGGCGTTCGCGGCGCAGAGCTTCGGCGTCACGCCCGACGTCATGACGATGGCGAAGGGCCTCACCAACGGCGCGCAGCCGATGGGCGCGGTCGCGGTCAGCGAACGCATCCACGACACGATCATGGGCGCGGCGCCCGAAGGCGCGATCGAGTTCTTCCACGGCTACACGTACTCGGGGCATCCGGCGGCCTGCGCCGCGGGCATCGCCACGCTCGACATCTACCGCGACGAGGGACTGTTCGAGCGCGCCCGCGAGCTGTCGCCGTATTTCCTCGACGCGCTGTTCGCGCTGAAGGACGTCCCGGTGGTCGCCGACATCCGCGGCTACGGCCTGATGGCGGGGATCGACCTGCGCGCCGACGGCGCGCCGGGCCGGCGCGGCCAGCTCTTCCAGCGGCGGCTGTTCGACCACGGCCTCAACCTCAAGACGACCGGCGACTGCGCGATCGTCGCGCCGCCGCTGATCGCCGGAAAAGAGCATATCGATATGATCGCGGATGTCTTGCGCCGGACGCTCGTTACGCTTTAGCATCGACGCCACGCCGAAAGTCCGGTACGACATCCACCAGGGGACAGCATGAAACGATTGCTTGCAGGCATTGCATTGATGGCGGCGGCATCGCTGCCGGCGTGGGCGCAGAAGACGGTGACGTTCGCGTACCAGGACATGGTCGTCCCGTTCCGCTGGGTGCAGCAGAGCGGCGAGATCGAGAAGGCGACGGGCTACAAGATCAACTGGCGGCAGTTCGGCGGCGGCGGCGACGTGATCCGCGCGATGGCCTCCGGCGACGTGCAGCTGGGCGAGGCGGGTTCGGCGCCGGTGGCGACGGCGATCAGCCAGGGGCTCGACGTCGAGCTGTTCTGGATCCTCGACGACATCGGTGCGGCCGAGGCGCTGGTCGCGCGCGACGGCAGCAACATCAAGACCGTCGCCGACCTGAAGGGCAAGAAGGTCGCCACACCCTTCGTCTCGACCAGCCACTTCCACCTGCTGTACGCGATGGAACTGGCCGGCCTCAAGCCGACCGACGCGCAGGTGCTCAACATGCGCCCGCCCGAGATCGCCGCCGCGTGGGCGCGCGGCGACATCGACGCGACGTTCATCTGGGATCCGGCGCTCGACACCGCCAAGAAGACCGGCAAGGTGCTGGTCACGTCGGGCGAACTGTGCAAGAAGGGCAAGTGCACGTTCGACGGCCTGATCGTGTCGAAGAAGTTCGCCGCCGAGAACGCCGCGTTCATGACCGCGCTGGTCAAGGCGATCGCCAAGGCCGACGCCGACTACCGCGCCAACCCGGCGGCGTGGGCCGGCGACAAGGACAAGCTCGCCGCCGTCGCCAAGTGGTCGGGCGCCAAGCCCGCCGACGTCGCGGGCGCGATGGCGCTGTACGCGTTCCCGTCGGCCGCCGAGCAGGCGTCGGCGACGTGGCTGGGCGGCGGCGCCGCCGGCGGCGCGGCGAAGGCGCTGACCGAGACGGCGAAGTTCCTCAAGGACCAGGGCCGCATCCAGCAGGTCTCCCCCGACTACAGCAAGTCGGTCAACCCCGCGTTCGCGCAGGGCGCGGCGAAATAGCTCGGGCGCGTAGCCCGACCGTGCCGACGCTCGACATCCGCCACCTCGGCGTCCGCTACGCGACCAAGACCGGCACGGTCGACGCGCTGGCGAACGTCAATCTGGCGATGCGCGACGGCGATTTCGTCGTCGCCATCGGCGCGTCGGGCTGCGGCAAGACGACGCTGCTGTCGGCGATCGCCGGGTTCCTGCCGCCGACCGAAGGGTCGATCCTGCTCGACGGCCGTCCGGTCGAGGGCCCCGGCGCCGACCGCGGCGTCGTGTTCCAGAAGCACGCGCTGATGCCCTGGCTCAACGTCGTCGAAAACGTCGAGTTCGGGCTGCGGATGCGCGGCGTCGCGCCGGCCGAGCGGCGGCGCATCGCGCAGGACAAGCTGAAGCTCGTCGGCCTCGAGGATTTCTCGCAGCGCGCGATCTACGAACTGTCGGGCGGCATGCAGCAGCGCGTCGGCATCGCCCGCGCGCTCGCGTCCGACCCCGCGCTGCTGCTGATGGACGAGCCGCTCGGCGCGCTCGACGCGTTCACGCGCGAGGCGATCCAGGAGATCATCCTCGACGTCTGGCACGCGACCGGGAAGATGGTCTTCTTCATCACGCACAGCGTCGAAGAGGCGCTGTTCCTCGCCACGCACCTGATCGTGATGACGCCGCGCCCGGGCAAGATCTCGCACGAATACGAACTCGACTTCGGCCGCCGCTTCATCGCCACGCGCGACGCGCGCGCGGTGAAGTCGTCGCCGGACTTCATCCGCGTCCGCGAGGAAGTGCTCGCGGTGATCCACCATCGCGAGCCGGCGGCGGTCGCCGGCGCCGCGGGCGAGTGACGATGGCCGCCGGCGGAAAATCGGCCAGCAGCGCGCCGCGGACTTCGAGCTACTCGACGCCGGGAGAGGGCAGCAGTTCGTCGTATTCGGCGCTGTCGATCGTCGCGATCTTCGCGCTGTGGTGGCTCGCGAGCCACCTCGCCTGGGTGCCGCCGCTGTTCCTGCCGACGCCCGAGACGGTGTTCACGCGGCTGTACGAGTCGATCATGGGGCAGCTGACCGACGCGCCGCTGGCGACGCACTTCGGCTGGTCGATGTTCCGCGTGTTCAGCGCGTTCCTGCTGGCCTGCGTCACCGCGATTCCGATCGGCATCGGCATGGGCGTGTCGCGCGTCGTGCGCGGCGTGTTCGACCCGCCGATCGAGTTCTACCGTCCGCTGCCGCCTCTGGCCTATCTGCCGCTGATCGTGATCTGGTTCGGCATCGACGAGCTGTCGAAAGTGCTGCTGATCTACCTCGCCTGCTTCGCGCCGATGGCGATGAGCGCGCAGGCGGGCGTGCGCTCGGTGTCGCAGGAGCAGGTCCACGCCGCGCTGTCGATGGGCGCGTCGCGCTGGCAAGTCATCTGGCACGTCGTCATCCCGGCGGCGATGCCCGAAATCCTCACGTCGATGCGGATCGCGATCGGCTTCGGCTGGACGACGCTGGTCGCCGCCGAGATGGTCGCCGCCACGCACGGGCTCGGGCAGATGGTGCTGAACGCGTCGAACTTCCTGCGCACCGACATCGTGATCATGGGCATCATGGTCATCGGCGCGATCGCGTACCTGTTCGACCTCCTGATGCGCTACCTCGAGCGGGTGCTCGTGCCGTGGAAGGGCAAGGTCTGACCTGATCCGCCTGCGCCGACCACCGACCGCCGCGCGCCTTTCGTCGGCGTGGCGTTGACACGGCGCCTGCGGTTTGCCACGCTGTCGCGATGGTGACGCGGGCGCACTTCCTGCCGTTTCTGGAACGGGTTCGCGGGCTGCCGACGCTGCCCGCCGCGTTCGTGTACCCCTGCGATCGCGACGCCCTGCAGCTGGCGGTTTCGATCGCATTCGCGGGCGCGCTCGCGCCGCTGCTGGTGGGGCCCGAGATCCGGATCCGCGACGTCGCCAGCCACGCCGGCATCGACATCGGCCAGTTGCCGATCGAAGACACCGCCGACAGCCCGCGCGCCGGCGTGCACCGCGCCGTCGAGCTCGCACGCGCGGGAAGCGTCGCGGCGCTGGTCAAGGGGACTCTGGGCACCGAGGAACTGCTGGGCCCGGTCGCAGCGCCGGATTCCGGCCTGCGCGGCCTGCGCCGGCTGTCGCACGCGTCGTTTCTCGACCTGCCGGGCCAGCCGCGCGGCCTGCTGCTCGCCGACGCGGCGCTCAACATCGCGCCGAACCTCGCCGCCAAGCGCGACATCCTGCACAACAGCATCGACCTCGCCCGCGCGCTGGACGTGCCGACGCCGCGCGTCGCGCTGCTCGCTGCCACCGACACGGTGCATCCCGCCCTGCCCTCGACCGCGGACGCCGATGCGCTGCGGGCAATGGCATCGCTCGGAGTCTTCGGCGACGCGATCGTGGACGGCCCGCTGGCGGCCGACAGCGCGCTGTCGGCGGCGGCGGCAGCCGCGAACGGTCGCGAATCGGCGGTCACCGGCCAGCCGGACATCCTCATCGTCCCCGGAATGGAGTCCGGCGCGCTCTTGCTGCGCACGCTGACCGCGCTCACCGGAGGCCTCGCCGCGGGGCTGGTGCTGGGTGCCGACCTGCCGATCGTCGCGCCCGCACGCACCGACTCGATGGAGGCGCGCATCGCGTCGTGCATGCTGGCGGCGCTGTTCGCGGCGTTCCTCGCCGCGACGAGGAAGGCTGACGAGCCGCCTTCCGATTCGGCCCCCGCGGCGGAAGTCGTCACGCCGCCGGCCGCCGAACGCATCCTCGCCGGCCGGCGCAGCGCCGCGCCGTAGCCCGGGCTACGCCGCCACCGTCGTCGATCGCGAGCCCCCGACCCCGCCCGGCGCAACCCGGGTTGCGCCGCCACCGTCGCCAATCGCGCGCCCCCGACCCCGCCCGGCGCAACCCGGGGCAGGCGCTTGCGTTGCCGCGCCCTCCCGGGTTCCGCGAAGAAACCGCAGAGGCTCGCCGCCGGCGCGCGTGGTCGCGGAGCCCGGGCTACTTCTGTCGGACGCAGTCCATGAAGTAGCGCAGCTTGCCGCCGACGGCTTCCTCCTCGATCAGGCCGTGGATGTCGGTGTCGAAACCGGGGAACTGCGCGTTGAAGCTGCGCGCGAACTGCAGGTACTGGACGATCGTCCGGTTGAACCGCTCGCCGGGAATCAGCAACGGGATGCCCGGCGGGTACGGCGTCAGCAGCACGCTGGTGATCCGCCCTTCGAGGTCGTCGATCTCGACGCGGTCGATCTCGCGGTGCGCCATGCACGCGAACGCGTCCGACGGCTTCATCGCCGGCTGCATGTCGGACAGGTACATCTCGGTGGTGACCCGCGCCACGTCGTTCGCCTTGTACATGTCGTGGATCTGCTGGCTGAGGTCGCGCAGCCCCACGCGCTCGTAGCGCGGGTGCCTGGCGCAGAACTCGGGCAGGATCTTCCACAGCGGCTGGTTCTTGTCGTAGTCGTCCTTGAACTGCTGCAGCGCGGTCACCAGCGTGTTCCAGCGGCCCTTGGTGATGCCGATGGTGAACATGATGAAGAACGAGTAGAGCCCGGTCTTCTCGACGATGACGCCGTGCTCGGCCAGGAAGCGCGTGACGATCGACGCGGGAATGCCGGACGTCGCGAACTTGCCCGACACGTCGAGCCCCGGCGTGATGACCGTCGCCTTGATCGGGTCGAGGATCGTGAAGCCGGTCGCGAGCTCGCCGAAGCCGTGCCACTTCTCGTTCGCGCGCAGCAGCCAGTCGTCGCGGTCGCCGATGCCTTCAGGCGCGAGGTCCTCGGGTCCCCAGACCTTGAACCACCAGTCCTTGCCCCACTCGTCGTCGACCTTGCGCATCGCGCGGCGGAAGTTGAGCGCCTCGATGATCGACTCCTCGACCAGCGCGGTGCCGCCGGGCGGCTCCATCATCGCCGCCGACACGTCGCAGGACGCGATGATCGCGTACTGCGGCGACGTCGACGTGTGCATCAGGTACGCCTCGTTGAAGATGTGTCGGTCGAGCTTGCGCGTCTCCGACTCCTGGACGATGATCTGCGACGCCTGCGACAGGCCGGCGAGCAGCTTGTGCGTCGAGTGCGTGGCGAAGATCAGCGCGTCCTTGCTCCGCGGCCGGTCCTTGCCGATCGCGTGCATGTCCTTGTAGAAGTCGTGGAACGTCGCGTGCGGCAGCCACGCCTCGTCGAAGTGCAGCGTGTCGATGCTGCCGTTCAACGTCTGCTTCAGCATCTCGACGTTGTACGCGATGCCGTCGTAGGTGCTCTGCGTCAGCGTCAGGATCCGCGGCTTCTTGTTCTTCGCCTCGCGCGCGAACGGGTTCGCCTCGATCTTGCGCGCGATGCTCTCCGGACGGAACTCGTCCAGCGGGATCGGGCCGATGATGCCCAGGTGGTTGCGCGTCGGCGTCAGGAAGACGGGGATCGCTCCGGTCATCGTGATCGCGTGCAGCACCGACACGTGGCAGTTGCGGTCGACGACGACGATGTCGTCGGGCGCGACGTTGGCGTGCCACACCATCTTGTTCGACGTCGACGTGCCGTTGGTGACGAAAAAGCAGTGGTCGGCGTTGAAGATCCGCGCCGCGTTGCGCTCGGCCGCCGCCACCGGGCCCGAGTGGTCGAGCAGCTGGCCCAGCTCGTCGACCGAGTTGCAGACGTCGGCGCGCAGCATGTTCTCGCCGAAGAACTGGTGGAACATCTGCCCCACCGGGCTTTTCAGGAAGGCGACTCCGCCGGAGTGGCCGGGGCAGTGCCACGAGTACGAGCCGTCCTGCGCGTAGTCGACCAGCGCGCGGAAGAACGGCGGCGCGAGCGAGTCGAGGTACGACTTGGTCTCGCGGATGATGTGGCGGGCGACGAACTCCGGCGTGTCCTCGAACATGTGGATGAAGCCGTGCAACTCGCGCAGGACGTCGTTGGGAATGTGGCGCGAAGTCCGCGTCTCGCCGTACAGGTAGATCGGGATCTCGGCGTTCTTGAACCGGATCTCCTCGATGAACGCGCGCAGGTTGACGACCGCCGGGTCGATCTCGGGACCCGGCGTGAACTCCTCGTCGTCGATCGACAGGATGAACGCCGACGCGCGGCTCTGCTGCTGCGCGAACTGCGACAGGTCGCCGTAGCCGGTGACGCCCAGCACCTCCATGCCCTCCTTCTCGATCGCCGCGGCGAGCGCGCGGATGCCGAGCCCCGACGTGTTCTCGGAACGGAAGTCCTCGTCGATGATGACGATGGGGAAGCGGAATTTCATTGGCGTCGGATCCTGGTGAAAAGCGGCCCGGCGGCCCGGCTTGCGCGCCGGCAGCCGCGGGGCCGGAAGGGGCGCATTATGTGACGATTCGCCCGCTCTGGCTATCGGAAAAGAGCCCCCGCGCCCGGGCTGCGCAGGCACCGGTGTCGGAGACGGGCACCGCCTCATCTCTGCGCAGCCCGGGGCGGCGCCTCAGATCTTCGGCAGCGTGACCCCCGTCTGCCCCTGGTACTTGCCGCCGCGGTCCTTGTACGACGTCTCGCAGACCTCGTCGGACTCGAAGAAGATCACCTGCGCGACGCCCTCGTTGGCGTAGATCTTCGCCGGCAGCGGCGTCGTGTTGGAGAACTCCAGCGTGACGTAGCCCTCCCACTCCGGCTCGAACGGCGTCACGTTGACGATGATGCCGCAGCGCGCGTACGTGCTCTTGCCGAGGCAGATCGTCAGCACGTTGCGCGGGATGCGGAAGTACTCGATCGTGCGCGCGAGCGCGAAACTGTTCGGCGGGATGATGCAGACGTCGCCGACGAAATCGACGAACGAGCCGGCGTCGAACGCCTTGGGGTCGACGATCGTCGAGTTGATGTTGGTGAAGATCTTGAATTCGCGCGAGCAGCGGATGTCGTAGCCGTAGCTCGACGTGCCGTACGAGACGATCCGCCGCCCGTCGACCTCGCGCACCTGCCCCGGCTCGAACGGTTCGATGATGTTGTGCGCCGCCGCCATCCGGCGGATCCATCGGTCGGACTTGATCATCGGGGCTACGTGTTCTGGATCACGATGCTGGGGAACTTGGACGAGAAGTCCTCGGCCTTCTGCGCGACGAAGATCGCGACGCGGCGCGCGATGCCGCGGTAGATCTCGGCGATCCTGCCGTCGGGGTCGGCGACGACGGTCGGCCGCCCCGAGTCGGTCTGCTCGCGGATGTGGATGTCGAGCGGCAGCCCGCCGAGGAACGGCACCTTGTAGTCGGCGCACATCTTCGCCGCGCCCCCCTCGCCGAAGATGTGCTCGGCGTGGCCGCAGCTCGAGCAGACGTGGATGCTCATGTTCTCGACGATGCCGATGATCGGCACGCCGACCTTCTCGAACATCTTGAGGCCCTTGCGCGCGTCGAGCAGCGCGATGTCCTGCGGCGTGGTGACGATCACGGCGCCCGTCACCGGAACCTTCTGCGACAGCGTCAGCTGGATGTCGCCGGTGCCCGGCGGCATGTCGACGATCAGGTAGTCGAGGTCGCGCCAGTTGGTGTCCTTCAGCAGCTGCTCCAGCGCCTGCGTCACCATCGGCCCGCGCCACACCATCGGCGTGTCGGGGTCGATCAGGAAGCCGATCGACATCGCCTGCAGCCCGTAGGCTTCGAGCGGCTCCAGCGTCTTGCCGTCGGTCGACTCCGGCCGTCCGGTGATGCCCAGCATCGTCGGCTGCGACGGGCCGTAGATGTCGGCGTCGAGCACGCCGACGCTCGCCCCTTCGGCGACGAGCGCCAGCGCCAGGTTGACCGCGGTCGTCGACTTGCCGACGCCGCCCTTGCCGCTGGCCACGGCGATGATGTTCTTCACCGCCGGGATCAGCTTCACGCCGCGCTGCACCGCGTGCGACGTGATCTTCTGCGTCATGTTGACGGTCACGCGCCCGGCGCCGGGCAGCGCGGCCAGGTGCTTCGCGATCAGCTTCTTCAGGATCTCGTGCTGCGTCTTCGCGGGGTAGCCGAGCTGGATGTCGACGGTGATGGCGCCGCCGTCGACGTGGATCTTCTTTACGGTCTTGCCTGTGACGAAATCCTTGCCGGTGTTGGGATCGGTCAGCGTGTGCAGGCTCGCCTGGACGTCGGCCTCGGTGATGGCCATCGGATGCTCCGTGGGAATCTCGTGGAATTTGCGGAAAAGCAGGCCAGTTTAGCGAAAATCGGTGACTTTCGATATTCGGCGGGGGTCCTTTGCTAGAATCCAGCTTTCCCCTGCGGTACACGAGGTTCCACCCGATGACGCCCACCCCGGGCGGCGCGCCGCGCGAAACGCCGGCGCGCCGCACGCTTTTTGTCACGACGGCGCTGCCCTACACCAACGGGCCGTTCCACATCGGCCACATCATGGAGTACATCCAGGCCGACATCTGGGTGCGCTTCCAGCGGATGCAGGGGCACCAGGTCCATTTCGTCTGCGCCGACGACACGCACGGCGCGCCGATCATGCTGAAGGCGGAGGCCGAGGGCGTCACGCCGCGCGAGCTCGTCGCGCGGATTGCGGCGACGCGGCCACGGCACCTGCAGGGTTTTCACCTCTCCTTCGACCACTGGCATTCGACCGACTCGCCCGAGAACGTCGAACTGTCGCAGGACATCTACCGGCGGCTCGCCGCCGGCGGCCTCGTCTACGCCAAGCCGGTCGAACAGTTCTACGATCCGGTCAAGGCGATGTTCCTGCCCGACCGCTACATCAAGGGCAGCTGCCCGAAGTGCGGAACGCGCGACCAGTACGGCGACGCCTGCGAGAGCTGCGGCTCGACCTACGCGCCGACCGACCTCGTCGAGCCGTACTCGACGCTGACCGGCGCCCGTCCCGAGCTGCGTCAGTCCGAGCACCTGTTCTTCCAGCTCTCGGCGCCGCGGATCGTCGCCTTCCTCAAGCGGTGGACGGCGGCGCCCGGCCGCGGGCAGGCGCTGCAGCCCGAGGTGCTCAACAAGATCCGCGAGTGGCTGGGCGCCGACGGCGCGCCGGGCAAGCTCGGCGACTGGGACATCTCGCGCGACGCGCCCTACTTCGGCATCCCCATCCCCGACCACCCGGGAAAATACTTCTACGTCTGGCTCGACGCGCCGGTCGGCTATCTGGCGAGCCTCAAGGCGCACCTGGCGAAGCGCGGTATCGACTTCGCCGCGTTTCTCGCCGACCCCGCGGTCGAGCAGTTCCACTTCATCGGCAAGGACATCGTGTACTTCCACACGCTGTTCTGGCCGGCGATGCTCGAATTCGCCGGCAAGCCGTACCGCCCGCCCGACAACGTGTTCGTGCACGGCTTCATCACCTTCGCCAACGAGAAGATGTCGAAGTCGCGCGGCACCGGCATCAGCCCCGACGTCTACCTCGACCTCGGGCTCAACCCGGAGTGGCTGCGCTACTACATCGCCGCCAAGCTCAACGCGAAGGTCGAGGACCTCGACTTCAACCCGGACGATTTCCTGGCGCGCGTCAACAGCGATCTCATCGGCAAGTACGTGAACATCGCCAGCCGCGCGGCGCCGTTCCTCAGCAAGCGCTTCGACGGCAGGCTGGCGCCGTCGGCATCGATGCCGGATGCGGGGTTCGCGGCGACCGGCGCCGCGCCGATCGCCGACGAAGTCGCCGAAGCCTACGCGAACCGCGAGTTCGGCCGCGCGCTGCGCCTCGTCATGGGCTACGCCGACAAGGTCAACGAGTACTTCGACGCGCAGAAACCCTGGGATCTCGCCAAGGATCCGGCCGGCAGCGAGCGGCTGCACCGCGTCTGCAGCGACTGCATCGTCGCGTTCCACCGGATGACGATCCTGCTGAAGCCGGTGCTGCCGGAGCTCGCCCGCGCCGTCGAGGCGTGGCTCGGCACGCCCGACCTCGTCTGGGCCGACCTCGGCACCGCCGCGGGGAATCCCGGGCGGCAGCCGACCGCGATCGCACCGTACCGGCACCTGATGGCGCGGATCGACGCCCGGCAGATGGACGCGCTGCTCGAAGGACCGAAAGCCGCGACGGCGCAGTCCCCCCGGCCCGCCGCCGCGGCGGGCGCCGCCGAAGTCCCGAAGGCCCCGGCGGCGGCATCGCCGCCGGCTTCGACCGCGCCCTGCGCGGCCCCCGCCGCCGGCGCGACCATCTCCATCGACGACTTCACGCGCGTCGACCTGCGCATCGCGCGGATCGTCAACGCCGAGCACGTCGCCGGCGCCGACAAGCTGCTGAAGCTGACGCTCGACGTCGGCGAAGCGCGCCACCGCACGGTGTTCGCCGGCATCAAGTCGGCGTACGACCCGGCGACCTTGATCGGGCGGCTGACGCCGATGGTCGCCAACCTCGCGCCGCGCAAGATGAAGTTCGGAGTGTCCGAAGGCATGGTCCTGGCCGCCG
>CAIWHR010000507.1 GCA_903912485.1 uncultured beta proteobacterium
CTTGTCGATCGTCAGAAGCAGTTTCTGCATGTCGTGGCCTGCTCAAGAAGAACGGCCATCCGGAAATTTTCCGGATGGCCGGTACGTCACGCGAAAACGATCAAGCCTTCTTGGGTGCGGCCGCCGGCGCTCCGAAGAAATGGTTCATCGCCATGCGACGGCTGATGACGGTGTCCTGGTCCCATTTCACCGCGCGCTCGGCGAACGCCTTCTGCGACGCGACGATTTCCTTGAACAGCGGGTTTTCCGCCGATTTCTTCTCGAGAATCGCGTCCCAGAGCTTGAGCTGCGCCTGCAGCACCGCGTCGGGGGTCTTGTAGAACTTGACCTTGTCCTTGGTCTGCAGCTCGATGTAATCCTTCGAATAGCGGTCGATCGCCTTCCACGACATGTCGGCCGACGACGCTTCCACCGCGTAGTTGATGATCGACTTCATCTTCGCCGGCAGCGCGTCGTACTTCGTCTTGTTGAACATGATCTCGAACGTCTCGGCGCTCTGGTGATAGCTCTGCAGCATGCACACCTTCGACACGTCGGGGAAGCCGAGGATGCGGTCGGAGGTGGCGTTGTTGAATTCGGCCCCGTCGAGCAGTCCGCGGTCCATCGCCGGCACGATCTCGCCGCCCGGAAGCGCGTTGACCGCAGCCCCCATCGCGGTGAACAGATCGATGGCGAGGCCGTTGGTGCGAAACTTGAGACCCTTGAAGTCGTCGGTCTTCGTGATGGGCTTCTTGAACCAGCCCAGCGGCTGCGTCGCCATCGGGCCGTACAGGTAGGACACCACGTTGCCGCCGATCGACGCGTAGAGCTTGGTCAGCAGTTCCTTGCCGCCGCCGTAGTAGTGCCAGGAAAGCAGCATGTTGGCGTCCATGCCGAACGCCGGGCCGGAATTCCACAGCGCCAGCGCATTCTGCTTGCCGTAGTTGTAGCCCAGCACCCCGTGGCCGCCGTCGAGCGTGCCCTTGGAGACCGCGTCGAGCAGACCGAACGCCGGCACGACGGCGCCGGCGGGCAGCACCTCGATCCGGAGTTCGCCGCCGGTCATGTCGTTGACCTTCTTCGCGTAGTCGAGTGCGTATTCGTGGAAGATGTCCTTCGACGGCCACGTGCTCTGCCAGCGCATCGAGATCGGGCCGGCCTGGCCCTTCGCAATCATCGGCACGCCCAGAGTTGCGCCGCCGACGGCGACGCCGGTCGCGGCCTTCAGGAACTTGCGGCGGGTGCCTGCTTCGGGGGGGGACTTCGGCAACTCCGGAACGTTCGACTTCTGCGTCATGCTTCCTCCATTGAAATGGCGCTTGTGCGCCGGGCCGGGGATGGCTGGAATTCTCGCCCCGTTGTTCGTACGCTGCCGCACGCGCGGAATCGATCGTCAATCCGGCCGTGCCGCCTCCGGCGAGTAGTGTATACCTGCAAAATCGATCGCGTCCACGATCCGGGGTCCGACGGCGATGGGTCAGAGCGTGCGCCGCTCGCGCAGCGCCTGCGCGAGCGTGCCGCTGTCCACGTATTCGAGCTCGCCGCCGACCGGAACGCCGCGCGCAAGGCGGCTCACCCTGAGGCCGCGCGTCGCCAGCAGTTCGCCGATGGTGTGCGCGGTGGCTTCGCCCTCGTTGGTGAAGTTGGTGGCGAGGACCACCTCCTTCACCTCGCCGTCGGTCGCGCGCTTGATCAGCCGTTCGAGGCGGATCTCCTTGGGGCCGATGCCGTCCAGCGGCGACAGGCGCCCCATCAGCACGAAGTAGAGCCCGCTGTACGCGTTGGTCTGCTCGACCATCAGCAGGTCGGCGGGCGTCTCGACGACGCACAGCAGCGACGCGTCGCGCTTGGGCGAGCGGCACAGCGCGCACAGCGCGTCCTCGGTGAAGGTATTGCAGCGCTCGCAGTGGCGGACCGTCTGCGCGGCGTGCTGGAGCGCGTCGGCGAGGCGCACCGCGCCTTCGCGGTCGTGCTGCAGCAGGTGCAGCGCCATCCGCTGTGCGGCCTTCGGGCCGACGCCGGGCAGGCAGCGCAGCGCCTGCGCGAGCTGCTCCAGGCCCGACAGCGGCGCCTCGCCCGGCGCCGGCCGCGCGTCGCGGCGCGGGTTCATGCCGGGGCGCGTCCCGCCGCGCTCAGAACGGCAGCTTGAAGCCGGGAGGCATCGCCATGCCTCCGGTCAGGCCGGACATCTTTTCCTGCGTTGCCGCCTCGACCCGGCGCACCGCGTCGTTGACGGCGGCGGCGATCAGGTCCTCGAGCACGTCGCGATCCTCGCCCTGCAGCGACGGATCGATGGTCACCCGCCTGACGTCGTGGCGGCAGGTCATCACCACCTTGACGAGCCCGGCGCCGGCCTGGCCCTCGACCTCGACCCGCGCCAGATCCTCCTGCGCCTTCTTCAGGTTGTCCTGCATCTGCTGAGCCTGCTTCATCAGGCCGGCGAGCTGGTTCTTCATCATCGGATGACACTCCTTGCGACGCCGCGCACGCCGGCCGCCATCGGGGCGGAAGGCGCGAGACCGCGGCGGTGTTCAGGGCACGCGCTTGATCGAATCCGGCCTGACTTTGGCGTCGAAGCGCGCGACGACTTCGCGGACGAAAGGCTCGCCCAGGAATTCGGCTTCCACCTTCGCCTTCTGCTCGGCGCGCTCGCGCCGAGCCTGCGCGGCCAGCGAAGCCTCGGCGCCGACCGCAACCTCGAAGCTCAGCCGCAGCTTGCCGCCGATGGCGCCTTCGAGCGCGGCTCTGAGCTTGTCGGCATACGCCTTGTCGGTGAGATGCCGCTGCGCCTCCGCGACCCGCAGCACGAGGTCGCGCCCCGTGCTGCGCACGAATTCCGTCTGCGCGGCGAGCTGCCCGACGATGCCGGTGAGCTTGAGGCGCGCGACGAATGCCGGCCATTCGGCGGCATCGGCCGGGAGCTCGACTCCCGCCCCTCGCCCGTCGGTGAGCGCTTCGGTCGGCGCGTCCTCCTGCGCCGGGGGGGCGGGCTCACGAAGGACGACCCCCGGCGCCGCGCCGGCGACCATGGACGGTGCCGCCCGGGGTGGCGCCGCCTCCGGTGCCGACGGCTCAGCCGCCCACGGCGGCGTCGCGCTCGGAGCGGCGGGCGCGGCCGTCCGGAGTGGCGCTGCACGCGAAGCAGCAGGCGCAGCCGCCCGCGGTGGCGCTGCGCCAACCGGCCGCGGCGGCGGCATC
>CAIWHR010000508.1 GCA_903912485.1 uncultured beta proteobacterium
CGAGCCCGCGAACCGCAACCCGCCGAGCCCGCGAACCGCAAGCCACCAAGTCCACGTACCACGACCCGCCGAGCCCGCGAACCGCAACCCGCCGAGCCCGCGAACCGCAACCCGCCGAGCCCGCGTACCGCAACCCGCCGAGCCCGCGAACCGCAAGCCGCCGAGCCCGCGTACCGCAATCCGCCGAGCCCGCGAACCGCAACCCGCCGAGCCCGCGAACCGCAACCCGGCGAGCCCGCGAACCGCAAGCCGCCGAGCCCGCGAACCGCAAGCCACCAAGTCCACGTACCGCAACCCGCCGATTCCGCGTACCGCAACCCGCCGAGTCCGCGTACCGCAACCCGCCGAGTCCGTAGCCCGGGTTGCGCGCCCCGGAACGATCAATGCGAGCCGCCGATGCACGCCGCGCGCAACCCGGGTCACCCGACCACGCGCTCCATCGCGACGTGAGCGATCCCCGCTTCCTCGAACTCCGCGCCGCAGCGCGCGAACCCGCAGCGCGCGTAGAACGGCATCGCCTGCGTCTGCGCGTTGAGCACCACGCGCGAGTGGCCGTCGTCGCGCGCGAGCCGGATCAGCTGCTCGAGGATGGCGCTGCCCGCGCCGCGGCCGCGCCACGACCGCAGCACCGCCATGCGGCCGATGTGGCCGTCGGGCAGCAGCCGGCCGCAGCCGATCGCGCGGCCGTCGCGGTCCTCGGCCAGCGCATGCCGGCAGCCGGCGTCGCTGCCGTCCCATTCGATCGCCTCCGGCACGTGCTGCTCGACCACGAACACCTGATGCCGAAGCGCACGCAGCGCCGGCCAGTCGCGCTCCCAGTCGGCGACGCGCACGCTGAAGTCCGCGCTCATCGAGGCTTCAGGCGACGTAATCGGAGAAGACGAGCCGCGCCTCGCCGCCGCGCAGCTTCAGCGCGCATCGCCCGCCGACGGGCAGCGTCAGCTTGTCCGGGCAATGCCCGAACGGAAGGCCGGTGAGGACCGGCACGCCGAATCGCGCGCGCGCGTGGGCGACCATCGCGGCGAAGTCGTAGCCGTCGTCGCTGCCGGCGGACTGATAGCCGTTGAAGCTCCCGAGCACCAGAGCGCGCTGCCGCTCCAGGATTCCCGCGTACTGCAATTGGTAGAGCATCCGCTCGATGCGGTACGGATGCTCGCCGACGTCCTCGAGGAACAGGATGCCGCCCTCGATGTCGGGGAGGTGCGGTGTGCCGACGAGGTGCGCGACCATCGCCAGGTTGCCCCCCCAGAGCGTGCCTTCGCAGGCGAGATCCGGGCCGTCGAGCGCGCAGGCGACGGTATCGCGCTCGGCCGCGAGCAGCCGGAAGCAGTGGTCGAGCGTGAACGCCGACGGCGTCTCGGCGCCGAAATCGCCGGCGGCCATCGGGCCGGCGAAGGTCTTGAGGCCGGCGTGCGCGAGCGCCGCCAGCTGGAACGCGGTGAAGTCGCTGTGCCCCAGCCAGCGGGTTCCCGACCGGGCCAGCGCGGCGAAATCGAGGCGATCGAGCAGCCGCGACCAGCCGTAGCCGCCGCGCACCGCGATCGCGAGCTCGACCAACGGGTCCGCGGCCATGCGCAGGACGGCGGCCAGCCGATCGTCGTCGCTGGCGGAGAAGCGCTGCCAGCGTGTGCCGCAGGTCGGGTCGACGGTGACGCGGTGGCCCGCCGCCCGAAGCCGCGCCACCGCGCGCTCGACCGCCGCGGGCTCGGCGGCGAACCCCGCCGGCGCGTACAGCCCGATGCCGAAGGCGCGGCGGGGCGAAGGATCGGGCGTCGGCATCGGCGGCCTCAGCGGCGGTCGGCGAAGAACGCCGACAGCAGTGCGCCGCATTCGTCGGCGCGCACGCCGCCGTGGACGCGCGTGTGGTGATTGAGGCGCGCGTCGGCGAAAAGGTCGACGACCGAGCCGCAGGCGCCGGTCTTGGGGTCGCGCGCGCCGAAGACGACGCGCGCGAGGCGCGCGTGCATGATCGCGCCCGCGCACATCGCGCAGGGCTCCAGCGTGACGTGGAGTTCGCAGCCCGGCAGCCGGTAGTTGCCCAGCGCGCGCCCCGCTTCGCGCAGCGCCGCGATCTCGGCGTGCGCGGTCGGGTCGCAGGCCTCGATCGGCGCGTTGCCGCCGCGGCCGATGATCGCGCCGTCGCGGACGACGATCGCACCGACAGGAACCTCGCCGCGAGCGGCCGCCGCGCGCGCGAGCGCCAGCGCTTCGCCCATCAGGTCGTCATCGGTCGGCGACACGAACCCGGTCACTCCCACTCGATCATCAACGAGCTCTCTAAGGCGACTATTCATAAGGTACTTGCCACTACCACCCGACCTTTTTTGCCGTCATTCTTGCCGTCAACCTGTCAAGCGTCAGCATTGGCGCGGGTTTCCGGGCGGTTCTGCGAAAACTCAGCTTTCGAGATCGATCGAGGTCCATCGACTCCCGGGCGCTCGTGGACGCCTCGTCTCGCCTCGACGTGACCCTCGCTCGGAGCGCACCCAAACTGAAGGTGCATCGAACACCGCCACTGCTTGTCGCGCATCACTTTTCAGACCGATTCTTTGCCGTCAGCCTGGGGGGGGCGCCCTGAGGTCTCGCGCCCGACCCATTGGCAGCGCTCGGTCCCTTGCCAAACGGTCAGCAAAAGCCTTGAACGCGGAGCGTCACCCCGCCACCGGCTGAAAGACGCGGATCCTGGGCGAGAGCTTGGCTCGGAGTTCCCGGTCCGCGACTCGGATGTCGTACTCGGACTGCAGGTTCAGCCAGAACCGGGGCTCCATGCCGAAGAACAACCCGAGCCGAATCGCGGTGTCCGCCGTGATGGGGCGCTGGCCATTGACCAGCTCGCTGATCCTGCTCGGCGAGACATCGATGTCCGCCGCGAGCTGGCGAGCGCTGATGCCCATGGGCTGCATGAAATCCTCCAGCAGGATCTCGCCCGGATGAATCTCCTCAAGCAACTTGGCCACGTTCCGCATTCCTAGTGGTAGTCCACGATCTCGACCCGGTGCGCCCCCTCGGTCTTCCAGACAAAGCAGATTCGCCACTGGTCGTTGATGCGAATGCTGTGCTGGCCCTTACGGTCGGCTTTCAGCGCCTCCAGCTGGTTGCCCGGCGGGACGCGCAGGCTGGCGAGCTCGGTGGCGGCGTGGATCTGAAGCAACTTGCGCCTCGCGACGCGCTCGATGTTGCGGAAGCGGGATACCGGGCGGCTGTGAAACAAGGCCTCGGTATCGGCGCACGCGAACGAGCGAATCATGCGGCAGTGTGATCTCCAATACAGATTCCGTCAAGCGGATCGGCGATAGTCGCCATGGCCGCGGTGCGGCATTGCGGACGGCGGAGGCGCCAGGATGCGCGTATGCCTCGGCTCACCGGGCTGGAGCTGACCCTTCACCAAAGGCTGGCGTGTGGCCAATCGGACGCGACCGACTTGCGCCGTAAGCGTCCCCACAACCCGTGTTGACGCGTCGCCTGTGGCGGTATAACGCCTCAGAGGGCAAGTCTCAGAGATCGATGACGTGGCGCAGGAGCGCGAAGGAGACCCGCCACTCGTGGCCATCGCAGGATACGGTGGCC
>CAIWHR010000509.1 GCA_903912485.1 uncultured beta proteobacterium
CGCCTTCGATCAGCGCTGCGCACGCCTCCTGCAGGCGGACATGGGTGACGAAAGCAAAGATGGGTTGGCCGTATTGGCGCATGAACGCGTCGTTGAGCCAGCGCGCCGACATGCCGAAGCTTACTGCCAGCTGGTCGATGGTGGGCAGCTTCCCCTCCAGTCGCAGCAGATGGTCGTGCAGGGCACGGAGGCGGTCCTGCGTACGTTCCGTCGGTGTTCTTTCGCAAGCGTTCGTATCGAGGTGCACCGCCAGCGCGCAAAGATATTCGAGAACCCTCGCCTGCCCGAAGAGCCGCTGCAGCGGGCCGGTCAGCGTCGGCGACAACGCCGAGTGCAGCAGAGCCGAGACCGGGCGCGGCAACGGCAGCACCTTGGCCATTGGCGGCGTTTCCAGTCCCAGCCGGACGAACAACTGCTGAGCCAGATCCTCGCCCATCAATCCGGCCAGCGCGCCGTCAGCGATGAGGAGACAGCTCATCTCGCTGTTGGACGACGAGTCGACCGATGGAATCGAGTGCAGCCGGTCGGTGCGGCGAAAGAAGTCGTGACCGGGCCGGTAGATGAGTTCGGTCGGCGGATGAAACTCGCGGTGCGAGATCGTCCCGCCGTGGACGCTCTGCGCCCAAAGCATGGACTGAGGGAAGTCGGCCTTGAACTCGCCCAGGGGCACCAGCCGCCCGTCGATCCCGGCCCGGAAACGGTGCATGCCACGGTACAGCGAAACCCCGGGCGCAAGCGTCAGGCGCTCGAACGAGCCGTGCCCCAGCTCAGGTGGAAAGGGGTACTCGCCACGCTGCAACAGATCGACAGGACGAATCGCCGAGTCTTGTGCGCCCGTGTCGGGATCGATAAGCCAGCGAACCTTCAGGGACACCAGGGGAACCCTCGGCTTCACCTACACCCGTCGAAAAGGAACGGTGGCAGGCGCCCGGGTGCCGGGTAGGTTCGGACGCCCGGAACCTCCCGTCGACGGTCGAATCGGTCGGCCGACGGGCATCGATTGCGGAAAATCGGCGACGCGCCATGGCGCAATTCTACGTTGGAAAGCAAGACGTCTGCGACTTTCCGTTTCGCGTAGATGTTCGCTCTCAACTCGTAGAAATCTGGTGAGACCGGGGAGGTCATTGTCCGGAGAATATCCGTTCATGTCTGCGAACATGAATAGCCCCCTCCCTCCCTGCCGTTCTCTCGCTTCCCTCGTGGCGGCGAAAGACCCCTGTTTCCTTCTCTTCGGCGATCTCTGATGATCTCGCACCGGCGCCTCGTTCCCCCCTCCGGCGTGACATCGACCGCTCGCGCGTCGACGCTCACGCATCGTCGGCTGACCGCAAGGTCGGCACCGTGGTTGATGGCCATCGATAGCGCCCCCGACGCGACGGCCGCGCTGCTGCGGCAGCTGACCGGCATCGCTTCGATCTGCTGCGCGCTGCTGGCGGCGCCGGCGCAGGCCGACGTGGTGATTCCCGTGGGCGGGTCGATGGGCTTGTCCAGCGGCGGGCTCGACGCATACTGCACCGACCTCATCATCGCCGGCACGCTGCAGACCAACTCGGCGCCCGTCTTCAACGTGCGCGACGTGGTGATCCAGAGCGGCGGCGTGATCGACGGCGGCCTCAGCACCATCAACCTGAGCGGCAACTGGACCAACAACGGCACCTTCACCGCCAGCACCAGCACCGTGATCTTCGGCGACTCCTGCGGCGTCAATCCGGCTGCGATCTCCGGCAACACCACGTTCAACAACCTGAGCTTCGTCAGCAGCTCCGGCAAGACATGGCAGTTTGCGCCCGGTTCGGTGCAGACGGTGCTGGGGCTGCTCACCGTCCAGGGGGCACCGGGCAACCCGGTGCAGTTGACGAATGGCGGCTCAGGACCACCGGCCTACATCGATCCGTTGGGCGGACAAGCGATTGCCAACGTCGACACCAACAACGTCATCCTCGGCCCCGTCGTCGTGCCGCCGATCCCGATGCTCGATGACGCCGCCTTGCTCGTCCTGATGCTGCTGCTCGGCACCAGTGCGGCACTCACCACCAGGTCACGGCGAGCGCGCCGGAACTGAAACCTGCCAAGGAAGAATCCATGCACAAGAGCACGCTGCAACGCAAACCCCTGGCGATCGCCATCGCGACGGCATTGGCCGTGTTCAGTCTTTCGGCGGCGGCGACACCCCCCGTGGGCGAGGTCGTGATCAACGCGCCGCAGGACGGCAACGTGGCGGTCAAGAACAAGGACGGGACCACCACCGTGATGCGATTGGAGGGCACGGGTCCGGTCACGATTCCGAACTTGCCTAGGGCCGGGCAGAAGGACAGTGTGCTTTGCTTCGACAGTGCCTCGGGTCAGCTCGGGCAATGCCTGGCCGGTGCGTTGCCGTCCGGTGCTACGGGTGCCGTCGGCGCTACCGGCGTAGCGGGTGCCGTCGGTGCGACCGGCGTAGCGGGTGCCGTCGGTGCGACCGGCGTAGCGGGTGCCGTCGGTGCGACCGGCGTAGCGGGTGCCGTCGGCGCTACCGGCGTAGCGGGTGCCGTCGGCGCGACCGGCGTAGC
>CAIWHR010000510.1 GCA_903912485.1 uncultured beta proteobacterium
CGCCTTCGACCGGATGGCGGGCGCGGTGGGCGGCGCCGGGGCCAGCGCCGGCGCCACGCTCGAGGGAACGCGCGCCGACCTCGAACGCTTCACCGGCGAGACGCTGCCCGAGGTGCGCGAGCTCGTCGCCGACCTGCGCGGGTTGACCGCATCGCTGCAGCGCGTCGTCGACAAGGTGGAGCGCAACCCGAGCCTGCTGCTGCTCGGCCGGTCGCTCCCGAAACCCGGCCCCGGCGAGTGACGCCGGCGAGCCGCCGAAGACTGGAGATCGCGCATGGCGACGACCGCTGAGCCAACGACGTGCAACGCGACCCGCCGGCGCCGCGCGCGCCTGCGGTCCGCATGGCTGGCGCTGGCGCTGCTGGCCGCGGGCTGCGCCGGACTGCAGCCGGCGCCGGTGGCAAGCCCGACGCTGCACCTGCTCCAGGCCGCGGCAGCGGTCGGGCCGGCGCCGGTGCAGCGGGACCTGGTGCTGGAGGTGGCCGCGCCGCGCGCCTGGCCCGGATTCGACACGCCGCAACTGGCGTACGTGCAGCGGCCCTTCGAACTCGACTACTACGCCAACAGCCGCTGGGCCGACGCGCCGGCCCGGATGCTGGGCCCGCTGCTGGCGCAGGCGCTGGCGCAGGCCGGGAGCTTTCGCGCCGTCGTGCAGACCCCCGGCGCCGTGCCGGCCGACCTTCGCCTCAACGGCGAGCTCGTCCGGCTGCAGCAGAACTTCGCGACGCGACCGAGCCGGATCGAGCTGACGCTGCGCGTCGAGCTCGTCGACGTCCGCGGCCGGCGGGTGCTCGCGAGCCGGGTGTTCGACGAGTCCGAAGCCGCGACTACCGACGACGCCTACGGCGGCGTGACGGCCGCCAACGCGGCGCTGCAGCGCGTCCTCGAGGGCGTGGCCGCCTTCTGCGCCGCCGAATCGGGCCGCTTCCCGTCGCCGGCGGCATCCCGGCCCTGACGCACTGCCACGAGCGAGGTCACGATGACGAACGGATTCCGCGTTGGCGACGACCTTGGCCCGGCCAAGATCATCCACGTCCACGAGCCGGGGCTGGGCCTCGAGGCGGTGCTGGTCATCGACAACGTCGCCTGCGGCCCCTCGATCGGCGGACTGCGCATGGCGGCGGACGTGTCGACCGAAGAGTGCCTGCGGCTCGCCCGCGCGATGACGCTGAAGAATTCCGCCGCCGGCCTGGCGCACGGCGGCGGCAAGTCGGTGCTGCGGGGCGATCCGAGGATGCCCCGCGCGCGCAAGGAGCAGCTGATCCGCGCCTTCGCGCACGCGCTGCGCAACGAACGCGACTACATCTTCGGGCCGGACATGGGGACCGACGAGGCGTGCATGGCGTGGGTGAAGGACGAGATCGGGCACGCGGTCGGACTGCCCGCCGTGCTGGGCGGCATCCCGCTCGACGAGATCGGCGCCACCGGCTGGGGGCTGTTCCACGCCGCGGAGGTCGCGGCGCGCCACCTCGGGCTCGAACTCTACGACGCCCGCGTGGTCGTCCAGGGCTTCGGCGCGGTCGGCCGCCACGCGGCCCGCTTCCTCGCGACGCGCGGCGCGATCCTGGTCGCGGCGTCCGACTCGCAAGGGGCCATCGTCGACGAGCGCGGCCTCGACGTCGCCGCGCTGGCCAAGCTGAAGAACGACGGCCGGCCGTTGAGCGACAGCGCGGAAGGCCGCAAGGTCGACCGCGACGCCGTCATCGACGTCGACTGCGACATCTTCATTCCCGCGGCCCGCCCCGACATCATCCGCGACGACAACGTCGGGCGGCTCCGGACGAAGCTCGTGCTCGAGGGGGCGAACATTCCGTTCACCCCGGGCGCGGAGAAGTTCCTGCACGAGCGCGGCGTGCTGGTGCTGCCGGATTTCATCGCCAATGCCGGCGGCGTGATCTGCGCCGCGATGGAATACTCGGGGCTGACGCAGATGGCCGCGTTCCAGGCGATCGAAGAGAAGATCCGCGCCAACGTCGAAGCGGTGCTCGAAGCGGTGAAGCTGCGCAACGTGCTGCCGCGCGACGCCGCGATCGCGCTCGCCACCGAACGGGTGCGTTCAGCGATGGCGACGCGGCGCTTCGGCATCATATGAGCATCGGCCCCGCCGGCGCCGATGGTGCGCGCCGACCCCTTCCATTAGACTGGCGGGGTAGAAACGTCGAAGGCCTTCCGTTCATGCGCATTGCCGTTCTCGAGGACGACGCGACCCAGGTCGAGCTCTACCGGCTCTGGTTCTCGACCGCGCAGCACCAGTGCAGCTTCTTCGGCAGCATCGCCGAGTTCATCGCGGCGCTGCGCAACGAGCGCTTCGATCTGCTGCTCGTCGACTGGGTGCTCCCCGACGGCACCGGCGACCAGGCGCTGCGGTGGATCCGCGAGACGCTGGGCTGGGAGATTCCCGTCATCTGCGTCACGCTGCGCGACGCCGAGCAGGACATCGTCGCCGCGCTGCGCCAGGGCGCCGACGACTACCTGGTCAAGCCGCCGAAGTACTTCGAACTGCTCGCCCGCATCGAGTCGCTGGCCCGCCGCAGCCGCGGCACGCAGCTTCCCGTCCTGCGCCTGGGCACCTACGAGATCAACCAGGAGAACCGCGAGATCCTGATGGCCGGCAAGCCGGTCGAGCTCACGCAGAAGGAATACGAGCTCGCCTGCTACCTGTTCCAGAACCCCGGGCGCCTGCTGTCGCGGGTCCACCTGCTGGAAGCGATCTGGGGCCTGCACGCGGAAATCGACACGCGCACCGTCGACACGCACGTGAGCCGCATACGGCGCAAGCTCAGGATCTACGCCGAGAACGGCTGGGAGATCATCTCCGTCTACGGCTACGGCTACCGCCTCGAGTCGGCGAGCGTCACCGCCAAGGCCTGACCGCCGGCGGGCGCCCGGCGGCCCTGCGCGGCGCCTTCCCGTTCGCCCGGGTCAGCTCCCAGGCGCGGTCTGCGGCAGATCCGGCGCCGGCGCGCGCCGCGGCAGCACCCGCGCCGGCATGCCGACCGCGGTGGCGCCCGCGGGAATGTCGTGGACGACGACGGCGTTGGCGCCGATCACCGCGCCGTCGCCGATGGTGATGCGGCCCAGGATCTTCGCGCCGGCGCCGATGTCGACGCGGTTGCCGATCACCGGGGCGCCGGGCACGTCGGTGTGCTTCAGGCCGATGGTGACGCCGTTCCTGATGATCACGTCGTCGCCGATGACCGCGTCGCCGCTGACGATGACGCCGCCGAAGTGGTCGAAGCGCAGCCGGCGGCCGACCCGCGTCTCGCAGGGCAGGTCGATGCCGGTGGTGATCTGCGCGGCGATCTTCAGGAACTTGTAGGCGAGCGACAGCGGACGGCGCAGCCACGCCGGGCGCACGCCGTAGCGCCAGCGGCCGAAGCGGTAGACGATCATCGCCCACAGACCCTGCCGCCACGGATCGCGCCCGTAGGTCGCCCAGTCTTCCCGGATCAGCGCGAACATGGCCGTCCGGCTACCACGGCCGCGGCGGGCACAGCGCACCCCCGGCGGTGTCGGCCCACGCCTGCCGGATCAGTCCGACCTGGCGCCGGGAGTCCGCCTGCTTGGCCGCATTGCCGGCGTTGACCGCGCTGCGCAACCGGTGCCACAGCGATTCCAGCGCCGCGACGCCCCAGGTGACCAGCGTCCCGTGGTGCTTGCGGTAATACAGCAGCGCGCTGCGCATCCGCCACAGCGTGAGCTGCGATCCGGAAGTCGAGAATTCGAGCGAGGTCACCGTCTTCGAGCACGCCCCGCCGATGTGCGTGACCTCGACGTCCGGCCAGTACCACACCTCGTAGCCGGCGCCCACCGTGCGCCGGCAGAGGTCGACCTCCTCGTAGTAGAGGAAGAAGCGCTCGTCGAAGCCGCCGGTGCGCGTGAGCACCGCGCGCCGGATGATCGTGAACGCGCCGGGAACCCAGTCCACCTGCGCCGGCTGGTCGGGGTCGGCCCAACTGCGGTCGAAACGCCCGAACAGCCGCGAGCGGGGATACCTCGCGGCCAGGCCCGAAGTCACCAGCAATTCGTTCAACAGCGACGGGAACAGCCGCCCCGACGGCTGCAGGCGACCCGCCGTGTCCTGCAGGCGGCCGCCGGCCATGCCGACGCCGGGTGCGTCCTCCATGTGATCGAGCGCGCGGGCGAGCGCGCCGACGCCCAGGACTGCGTCCGGATTGAGCAGCACCAGGTAGCGCCCGCGGGCCAGCGCAAAGCCGCGGTTGTTGGCGGCCGCGAAGCCCAGGTTCACCGGACTGCGCACGACGGTCATCTCGGGGAACAGGGCGGCGACCATGTCGGCGGAGCCGTCGCTCGACGCGTTGTCGACGACGATCGCCTCGCCGCGCACGCCGGCCAGTTCCTCGCGCAGCCGCGCGAGGCAGTTGCGCAGGATGTCCTTCGTGTTGTACGACACGACGATCACCGAGACGTCGGGAACGGCGTCCACGTTCCACGGCAGGCCGTCCTCGACCTCGGCGGCATTCACCTCCACTTCGGCCGCATTCATGACCTGACTCCGTCGCGCGCGGTGCGCACCCAGGGATGGTCGCGCGCCGCGGCGGCCAGCGTCGCCGGCAGCAGGCAGAGCTTCCACACGATGTAGAACGGCGCACAGCCCAGCACCAGCAGCCGCGACAGCGGCAGCCGGCCGACGATCGCGGCGGCGACGACGTGCAGCGCGATGACGACGATGCCCGCGCCGCCGACGACGCGCGCCCAGTCGAAAGGCAGCAGCGCCAGCGCGCCGACCAGCGCGACGTGGTACGCCAGCGGCAGCAGCAGCAGGTCGAGCAGAGGCTCGGCGGCGCGCGGGTGCCCGCGGAACAGGTCGGAGGCGAGACCGGGCGCATGCTCGAGCAGCATCCGCAGCCGCCCGCCTTCCCAGCGCACGCGCTGCTGGCGCACGCCGGCGCCCGCGCAGGGCATCTCGCCGCGCACCGACGCGTCGTCGGCAAAGGTCACCGCGACGCCGTGGAACACCAGCACCAGGTGGTACTCGAGATCCTCGACGATCGAGCCGGCGGCGTAGGGCAGGCTCTGCAGCACCTCGCGGCGCAGCGCGAAGCCGTTGCCGAGCAGCCCGGCGGAGAAGCCCATGACGCTGCGCCCGCGCGGGCGCAGCACGTTGAACGCGGCCAGCGCCAGCTCCATGAACCGCGTGCGCAGCGAGTCGCCGGCGTTGAGCACCGTGTAGCGCGCCTGGATGGCGTCGGCGCCGGCGGCGAAGTGGCAGCGCAGCGCGTGCAGGAAGCCCGCGTCCAGCGTCGAATCGGCGTCGACGACGACGAAGTAGCGGAAGTCCTCGGCCAGCAGCGCGCGGAACGCGAAATCGAGCGCGTAGCCCTTGCCGCGCTTGGACGCGTCGTTGCGAGCGAGCACCCGCGCGCCGAGGCGCTGCGCGACGTCCGCCGTCGCGTCGCTGCAGTTGTCGGCGACGACGACCACGGCGGCGTCGCCGTCGCGCAGCGCCTCGGCGTGCAGGCTGGCGAGCGTGCGCGGCAGCCGCAGCTCCTCGTTGTGCGCCGGCACGACGACGGCAATGCGCCCGCGCGCGGGCAGCGCCCGCGCCCGCGCCGGCGGGCACAGCCCGGCCAGCGTCAGCACCGCCAGCCACAGCGTTCCCGGCAGCGTCAGCGCGGCGAGCGCGACGCCGAACACCGTCAGCAGCAAATGCAGTTCGGAGCTCATCGGCACTCCCCTGCGATCAACGGCGCCGGGAAGAACAGCGCCTGGCGTCGGGCGGTCAACTCGGCCCCGGCGGGCCCGAAATAGTCGGCCGCAAGCTGCGGATGGTCCGCCCACTGCAGCGCCGCGGTGTCGCGGGTGTAGCGCTCGAGCAGCGAGTCGACGGTGCCGATGGGGCGCGCCGGATTGCCGGCGACGATGGTGTTCCGCGGCACGTTGCGGGTGACCACGGCGCCGGCGCCGACGATGGCGTTGGAGCCGATGGCGACGCCCGGCATCACGATCGCCTGGTGGCCGACGAAGACGTTGTCGCCGATGTCGATGCGGCCGACGCGGTCGAGCCTGCGCCCGCTCATCTGTTTCAGCATCGACACGGTGCCGTCGTGACCGAACAGCGTGCAGCCGGTGAGGTGGACGTTGTCGCCGAGGCGGACGTGCGGCGGATCGGTGATGACGACGTTGGTCTGGATCACGCAGCCTTCGCCCATCGCGTGCAGGCCGCCGTGGCGCTTCAGGAACGCCGCCCACTCGATCCCGCCCGGCGCGCACAGCCGGCGATAGACGCCGACGAGGCGGCCGGTGGCGAGCACGTAGCGGGCGAGCAGACGGCGCAAGAGTTTGCTTTTCATCGTGTTGCCTCCAGGCGTAGGGTGAACAGGCGGCCCAGCCGGGCCGCGTTGCGTTCGAGGTGAAAATCGGTGGCGACGCGGCGGCGTCCGGCGGCTGCGATCCGCGCGCGCAGCGCCGGGTCGTCGATCAGGCGCAGGATCGCCGCGGCCAGCGCGTCGGCGTCGGAAGGCGCGACCAGGAGCCCCTCGTCGTCACTCTGGATGAGCTCGGGAATGCCGGTGATGCGCGTGGTCACACAGGGCACGCCGCTGGCCATCGCCTCCATCAGCACCACCGGGATGCCCTCGGCGAAGCTCGGCAGCACGAAGGCGTCGGCCTCGCCGTACAGCGCGCGCACCGCGTCCTGGTCGAGCGCACCGGACAGGTGGATGCGCGACGGGAGCCCCGCTTCGCGTATCGCCGCGCGCAGCCGCGGCTCTTCCGGCCCGGCGCCGACGATGGTGATGCGGAAGTCGCGCTCGGCTGCGGCGAGCTTGCGCGCGGCGGCGACCAGCACGTGGGGGCCCTTGGCCGCGACCAGCCGGCCGACGCAGAGGATGTGGAAGGCGCTGCCCGGCTGCCGCGCGGCGCAGGGCGCATAGCGTTCGGTGTCGACGCCGAGCCGCGCGACGTCGATCTTCGCCCACTGCGCGGGGTCGGACAGCCGCATGACCTGGCTCTTCGCATAGCTGCCGATGCAGAACAGGAAGTCGGCGCCGGCGATCTTCTGCCGCAGCGCCTGCGCGCCGACGTCGTCGAACTCGTCGGGGCCGTGGACCATCAGCGACAGCGACGTGCCGAACACCTTTTTCACGCACAACCCGACGTTGGCCGCCGCCGTGGCGAAGTGCACGTGCAGGTGCGGCAGGTCGTGCGCGCGCATCCAGCGCCCGACCATCAGCGCCTCGGTGAAGTAGGCGAAGCCCAGCGCGATGCGCCTGACGTCGGTGCCGCCCAGCGCCAGCGCGTAGACGAGGCCGGCGGCCCAGGCGCGCGGGTGCCGGCACAGCGCGACCGCGTGCGCGGCCAGCGCGCCGAACAGGCCGTGCCGCTTGACGCAGTAGGTGCTGGCGGCGGCGGCGCGCTCGCGCTCCGGCATCCCGGCCGGCGCCTGGTCGGGCGCGTTGATCGACGCCGTCTCGATGACGAACCCCTGCCGGCGCAGCGCTTCGACCTCGCGCAGGATGAACGTGTGCGACACCGCCGGATACCTGCTGACGAGGTAGCCGATGCGCCGTGCGCGTGCTTCAGACATGCCGTGCCTCCGCTTGAAGGATTTCGTGGTAGATGCCCGCCGCGCCGGCGACCTTCGCCGGCCAGCTGAAATGTTCGGCGACGCGCCGGCGGCCGGCGGCGCCGCGGCGGCGAGCGC
>CAIWHR010000511.1 GCA_903912485.1 uncultured beta proteobacterium
ACTCCCCGAGGCCCTTCCTTGCGCGGGCCGCTTCCCGGCAGGACCCTGGCCGTGCCGGGGCCCGCCGGGACCCTGTCCCTGCCGCGGTGCGCCCGGCCCCTGCGCCGGCCGCGGTCCGCCCGGCGCTTGCTGCCGCGGTCCGCCACCCTGTGCTGGCCCTTGCCCCTGCCGCGGTCCGCCCTGACCCTGGCGCGGCCCGCCCTGTCCCGGCCTGCCCCCCGCCTGTCCCTGTCCGTGCCGCGGCCCGCCCTGACCTTGTCCCTGCCGCGGTCCGCCGTGACCCTGCCCGTGCCGCGAGGCGCCCTGACCCTGTCCGTGGCGCGGCGCCCCGTGGGCAAGCGTGTTTCCGTGCGCGTCGCCGAACGCCCTGGCGCCGCCATGCTGCCGTTCGAAGACGTGCGCGGTATTGCCGTCGACGTCGTCCTCCTCCTCGGCGGGCTCCACCCACACGTTGCCCGACTCTCCTTCGTCGTCCGCCAGCGGCTCGTCGAACTGCGGCGATGCGTCGAACCGGTCCGCGTCGCGATCCCGGCCGCCTTGCGCCTGCCTGCCGCCCGGCGCCGTCGCGGATTTCATTCCGGCGACGGTCAGCACGGCGCCGACTTCGTCCGGGCTCAATTCCAGCGTCTGGCCGCGCTTGAGACGCGACGGCATGGTGATCGTGCCGTAGCGCGTGCGGATGAGGCGGCTGACCATGAGGCCCAGCGTCTCGAACAGCCGGCGGACCTCGCGGTTGCGGCCTTCCTTGATGACGACGTGATACCAGTGGTTGGCGCCTTCGCCGCCGCCGTCCTCGAGCTTGTCGACGTTCGCGCGCCCGTCCTCGAGCTCGATGCCCTGCAGCAGCGCCTGCTGCTGCTCCTGCGTCAGCGTTCCCATCACGCGGACCGCGTACTGGCGCTCGACCTCGTAGCGCGGATGCATCATCTTGTTCGCCAGTTCACCGGACGTCGTGAACAGCAGCAGGCCCTCGGTGTTGAAGTCGAGGCGGCCGATCGCGATCCACTTGCCGCCGCCGACGTTCGGCAGCTGCTCGAACACCGTCGGGCGGCCCTCGGGGTCGTCGCGGGTGACGATCTCGCCGGCAGGCTTGTGGTACATCAGGATGCGCGCGCGCGGCTCGGCGAAGCGGACCCTGACCAGTTCGCCGTTGATCCGCACCTCGTCGCCGGGGCCGACCTTCTGGCCGACGTCGGCGGGCTCGCGGTTGACGGTGATGCGCCCGGCGATGATCAGCTCCTCCATCGCGCGGCGCGAGCCGAAGCCGCACGACGCCAGCACCTTGTGCAGGCGCTGCGGCTCGGTGAAGATCTCGTCAGTGGAGGACTTGTGGCGCGGCGGCCCCAGGCTCTCCGCTATCTGTTGCAGGGCCACGCTCTCGTGGCGCACCGGGCCCGTCGGGGGTCGGCGCCAGGAGGATTGGGCTCGCGAGCGCGAATTGCGCTTCGGCGGCTTTGGTGGGTGCATCGGGCATCTCCAGCAGGTGGGAAGCGTCGAGATCGGCCAACGGGGGCAGCTCGGACAACGAGCGCAGGCCGAGATCGTCGAGGAAGGTCTTGGTGGTCGCGTACAGCGCCGGTCGACCCGGCGTTTCGCGATGGCCGACCACTTCGACCCATTGGCGGTCCTCCAGCGCCTTGATGACGTTGGTGGACACGGCAACGCCGCGGATGGCTTCGACGTCGCCGCGGGTTGCGGGTTGCTGATAGGCGATGATCGCCAGCGTTTCCATCACCGCGCGCGAGTAGCGCGGCGGCCGGTCGGGCGAGAGCCGGTCGAGGTAATGCTGGATCGCCGGCTTGCCCTGGAAGCGCCAGCCCGAGGCGACCTGCACCAGCTCCACGCTGCGCGGCGCCCACTCGGTGCGCAGATCGTCGAGCAGCCGGCGCACGAGATCGTTCTCCAGCGGCGGCTCGAACATGCGCGCGAGCTGCGGGACGGCGACCGCTTCGCCCGCCACCAGCAACGCGGCCTCGAGAATTCCCTTGATCCGGTGCAAATCGTCCATCGCCTGCCTGTCGTTTCGCCTGGGTTCCATCCGCCGTCGCCCGCCGGGGCCGCCCGACGCGGGCCGCGCTCCATCGTCGCCTACGCGGCGTCGGGCGCGAGCGCGAAGCCCGGCTCGCCCTTGCGCTGCACGTAGATCGGCGCGTAGGGCTCCGCCTGCGCAATGCCGATCAATTCCTCGCGCGCGAGTTCGAGCAGCGCGAGAAAAGTGACGACGAGATGCGGCACGTCGGCGTTCGGCGCGAACAGCGCGGTGAACTCGGCGTAGTGCGACGGCTCCAGCAGCCTGAGCAGCCGGCTCATCTCGCCGCGCACCGAAAGCTGCTCGCGGCTGACAAGATGATGCCGGTTCACCTTCGCGCGCGCAACCAGCCCCGCCCACGCGGTGCGCAGATCGGCCGGGGTGACGTCGGGCAGCCGCCCCGCCGCCACGCGCTCGAGCCACACGCGCGCCGTCGAAAAATCGCGGTCGGCGAGCGGCAGCTCGTCGAGCTTGCGCGCGGCGAGCTTCATCCGCTCGTATTCGAGCAGGCGGCGCACGAGTTCGACGCGCGGATCCTCGCCTTCGTCGCCGTGGATCGCCGGCGGCTTGGGCAGCAGCAGCCGGGACTTGATCTCGATCAGCACCGCCGCCATCAGCAGGTATTCGGCGGCGAGCTCCAGCTGCGTCCTGCGCATCATCTCGACGTAGCCGAGGTACTGCCGCGTGAGCTCCGCCATCGGGATGTCGAGGACGTTGATGTTCTCCCTGCGGATCAGGTACAGCAGCAGGTCCAGCGGTCCTTCGAAGGTCTCGAGAAAGATCGACAGCGCCTCGGGCGGGATGTACAGGTCCCGCGGCATCTCGAGCAGCGGCTCGCCATAGATCCGCGCGACCGGCGCGCCGGCCTGCGTCGCGAGATCGGCGACCGCCTCGCTCACGAGTAATCCAGCCCCATCGCCTCGCGGACGTCGCGCATCGTCTCCTCGGCCAGTTCGCGCGCCCGCCCGCAGCCGTCGGCGACGATGTTGCGCACCAGCGTCGGGTCGTCGAGATAGCGCTGCGCGCGCTCGCGGATCGGCTCCTGCTCGGCGATGATGGCGTCGATCACCGGCTGCTTGCAGTCGAGGCAGCCGATGCCCGCGGTCGTGCATCCCTTGACCACCCAGTCGCAGGTCGCGGGCTCGGAATAGATCTGGTGCAGCGGCCACACCGGGCAGCGGCCGGGGTCGCCCTTGTCGGTGCGGCGCGCCCGCGCCGGGTCGGTCTGCATGGTGCGGATCTTCCTGGTCACCGACGCCGGATCCTCGCGCAGCATGATCGCGTTGCCGTACGACTTCGACATCTTCTGCCCGTCGAGACCCGGGACCTTCGACGTCGCGGTGAGCAGCGGCTGCGGCTCGGGCAGGATGACGCGGTGCGCGCCTTCGAGAAAGCCGAACAGCCGCTCGCGATCGCCCAGCGCCAGGTTCTGCGTCTCGTTGAGCAGCTCCTTGGCCGCCTCCAGCGCGGCCGCGTCGCCCTTCTCCTGGAACGCGGTCCGCAGTTCGGCGTAGCGGCGCGCCTTCTTGGATCCGAGCTTCTTGACGGCGACGTTCGCCTTTTCCTCGAACCCCGGCTCGCGGCCGTAGATGTGATTGAAGCGGCGCGCGAGCTCGCGCGTCACCTCGATGTGCGACACCTGGTCTTCGCCCACCGGCACCATGTTCGCGCGGTAGATCAGGATGTCGGCCGACATCATGACGGGGTAGCCCAGGAAGCCGAAGTTCGACAGGTCGCGGTCGACGAGCTTCTGCTGCTGGTCCTTGTACGTCGGCACGCGCTCCAGCCAGCCGACCGGCGCGATCATGCCGAGCAGCAGCGCGAGTTCGGCGTGCTCGGGCACCCGCGACTGGATGAACAGCGTCGCCCGGCTCGGATTGATGCCGACGGCGAGCCAGTCGATCATCATCTCCCAGACGCTGTCGGCGATCGATTCGGACGCATCGTAATGCGTCGTCAGCGCGTGCCAGTCGGCGGCGAAGTACAGGCACTCGTACTCCTCCTGCAGCCGCAGCCAGTTCTTGAGGGCGCCGTGGTAATGGCCGATGTGCATGCGGCCGGTGGGGCGCATGCCCGATAGAACGCGATCAGCGAACATGGTCGAGGCTCGGGGTCGTGCCGGCCGTCAAAGGCCGACGATGGCTTTGACAGCCAGGTAACCGACGGCCAGCAGCGGCGCCATCAGGTCGTTCAGGAGTCCGGTCGCCAGCAGCAGCATGACGACGACGAACCCGTAGCGCTCGAGCCGGGCATAGCTCGTCGCCAGCGAGTGCGGCAGCAGGCTGACGGCGATGCGCCCGCCGTCGAGGGGAAGGATCGGCAGCAGATTGAGCGCCATCAGCATCAGGTTGACTTGAACGCCTGCGGTGGCCATCTCGCGCATCCCGTCGCTGGCGAAGGCCCCGTCGGGAAGCGCGATCTTGAACAGAACCGCCCACGCCAGCGCCATCACGAAGTTGGCGAAAGGGCCGGCGCCGGCAACCCACAGCATATCGCGCTTCGGATTGCGCAGATTCCCGAAGTTCACCGGAACGGGCTTCGCCCACCCGAAGATGAACAGCGGCGCCTTGGTGATCGCCGCGATCACGACCAGCAACCCCGGCACCAGCAGCGTGCCGACGAGGTCGACGTGCTTGATCGGGTTCAGCGTCACCCGGCCGAGCATCCACGCGGTCTGGTCGCCGAACATCCGGGCAACATAGCCGTGGGCCGCTTCGTGCAGGGTGATCGCGAAGACCACCGGCACCGCCCATAGCACGATGGTCGCGAGCGAAAAATCCATTGACCGAACATTCTACCCGAGTCTGGCCCGCTGCGCCGCGCTCAATCGCCGTCCTGCTCCTCGAGGCCCAGCCTTGCGGGGTCGCCGCCGCCGCGGCGGACGATCACCGCGGGCAGCACCGAGAGGTCGACCACCGTCGTCGGCTCGGCGGGGCAGGCGCCGGCGTCGATGACGAGGTCGAGCTGCCCGCCGATCGCGTCGCGGATGGTGTCGGCGTCGTTGAGCGGCTCGTCGTCCGCCGGGAGGATCAGCGTCGACGACAGGATCGGCTCGCCGAGTTCGGCCAGCAGCGCCTGGACGACCGGGTGCGCCGGAACGCGGACTCCGACGGTGCTGCGCTTGGGGTGCTGCAGCCGCCGCGGCACCTCGCGCGTCGCCGGCAGCAGGAAGGTGTAGCTCCCCGGCGTGCCCAGCCGGATGATCCTGAACTGCCAGTTGTCGAGCCGCGCGAAGTGTCCGATCTCGGACAGGTCGCGCAGCACCAGCGTCAGGTAGTGGCCCTCGCCCACGCCGCGGATCTGCCGGATCCGTCGGGCGGCGTCGGCGTCGCCGATGCGGCAGCCGAGCGCGTAGCTCGAATCGGTCGGATAGGCGATGACGCCGCCGTCGCGCAGGATCTCCGCCGCCTGCCGGATCAGCCGCGGCTGCGGATTGGAGGGATGAACGGCGAAATAGCGTGACATGGGCAATTCCTGCGGGCGCGGCCCCCGTGGGTGCCGCGCGACGCGGGGGCGATATAATCCGCGCTCATTCTAACCGACGGTCGCCGCACCCCGTGAACCTTCAGCAACTGCGGTACCTGTGCGCGATCGTCGATCACGGCCTCAACGTGTCCGCTGCCGCCGAGGCGCTGTTCACCTCGCAGCCCGGCATCAGCAAGCAGGTGCGCCAGCTCGAGGACGAACTCGGCGTCTCCGTGTTCGTGCGCCACGGCAAGCGGCTGTCGGCGCTGACGCCGGCCGGCGCGGCGGTCGTCGCCACCGCCCGCCGCGCGCTGCGCGAGATCGAGAACCTGCGCCGCGTCGGCGCCGAGTACAAGAGCGAGGACACCGGCGTGCTCGCCATCGCCACGACGCACACGCAGGCGCGCTACGTGCTGCCGCCGGTGATACGCAAGTTCGCCGCGCGCTACCCGCGGGTCAAGGTCGTGCTGCACCAGGGCAACCCGGAGCAGGTCGCCGATCAGACGGTGCGCGGCGAAGCGGACGTCGGCATCGCCACCGAGGCGCTGGCCAAGTTCCCCGAACTGGCGACGCTGGCGTGCTACGAGTGGAACCGCTGCGTCCTCGTCCCGCGCGGGCACCCGCTGACCGAGGTCGCGCCGCTGACGCTGGCGGCACTCGCCCGCTACCCGATCATCACCTACGACTTCGCCTTCACCGGCCGGTCGCAGATCAACGCCGCGTTCGACGCCGAAGGCATCGAGCCCAACGTCGTGCTGACGGCGCTGGACGCCGACGTGATCAAGACCTACGTGGAACTCGGAATGGGCGTCGGCATCGTCGCGACGATGGCCTACGACCCGGTCCGCGACGCGGCACTCGAACGGCTCGACGCCGCGCACCTGTTCGCGCCGAGCACGACGCGCCTCGCGCTGCGCCGCAACGTGTTCCTGCGCGGCTACATGTACGATTTCATCGCCCTCTTCGCTCCCGCGCTCGACCGCGCCGCCGTCGACGCAGCGCTCGCCGCCAGACCGCCCGCGGCTGCCGGGTGAACCGGTGAACGTGGCAGGGCGGTCGTGGCCGCTCGCGGCGCTGCTCGCGGCGCTGGCGATGCTGGGGCCTTTCTCGGTCGACATGTACCTGCCCGCTTTTCCCGCGATCGGCCGCGAGTTCGCCGCGTCGCCGATCGCGCTCCAGCAGACGCTGTCGGCGTACCTGTTCGGCTTCGCCTTCATGATGCTGTGGCACGGCGCGCTGTCCGACGCGCTGGGCCGCCGCCCGATCGTCATCGGCAGCCTCGCCGTCTACGCGCTGGCCACGCTCGGCTGCGCGATCGCCGGCAACATCGAATCGCTCTGGCTGTTCCGCGCCGTCCAGGGCCTGTCGGCGGGAGCCGGCGTCGTCGTCGGCCGCGCGATCGTCCGCGACCGCTTCCACGGCGCCGACGCGCAGCGCGTGATGTCGCAGATCACGCTGTTCTTCGGCGTCGCTCCGGCGGTCGCTCCGATTCTGGGCGGGCTCATCCTGAACGCGCTGGGCTGGCGCGCGATGTTCTGGGTGCTGCTGGCGCTGGTGCTCGGCCTCATCGTCTGGGCAGCGAAATCGCTGCCGGAGACGCTGCCGAAGGAGGCGCGCCAGACGCTGCATCCGCGTGCGCTGGCGCGCAACTACCGCACGGTGCTGCTGCGCATCGACTTCCTGCTCCTGGCGATGATCCCGGCCTTCAACTTCTGCGCCTTTTTCCTGTACATCGCGAGCGCGCCGGTGTTCATCATCGACCTCCTGCGCCTGTCCAGCCTCAGCTTCGCGTGGCTGTTCGTCCCGATGATCTTCGGCATCATGGCGGGAGCGACGCTGTCGGGCCGCCTCGCCGGCCGCATTTCGCCGCTGCGGCAGATCCGTCTGGGCTACGCGCTGATGGCTGCGGGCTCCGCGGTCAATCTCGCCGTGTGCGGGTTCCTTCCTCCCGGCGTACCATGGAACGTGCTGCCGATCACGATCTTCACGATGGGCAGCAGCCTCGTCATGCCGTCGGTCACGCTCTTCCTGCTCGATCTGTTTCCCGCGTTCCGCGGCATGGCGTCGTCGGTGCAGGGCTTCCTGCAGTTCACGCTGTCCGCGGTGGTCGCCGGGACCGTCGCGCCGTTCGTGTCCCGTTCGCTCACCATGCTCGCGCTGGGAATGGCCGGATTCACGCTGGCGGGATTTGCACTCTGGCTCGTCTACCAGCGCCGCGCGCGCACCCAACTGAAAGGCTGGCAACCATGAACCTCGCTTCGCTCGTTCGCCGCATCGTTCCCCTCCTCGCCTTCGCCGCGATGTCGTTCGCGGCCGCAGGCCCGGCGCAGGGCGCCGGCGCGCTGCCGACCGCCGCGTTGACGATCAACGGCCAGAAGATCGTCGCCGAGGTCGTGTCCACGCCCGACGAGCGCGCCACCGGCCTGATGAACCGCTTCAGCCTGCCGCAGGACCACGGGATGCTGTTCGTGTTCGAGCGGCCGGAGCCGCTGGGCTTCTGGATGAAGAACACCTTCATCCCGCTGTCGATCGCATTCATCGACGCCGGCGGCCGCATCCTCAACATCGAGGACATGGCGCCGCAGACGGAGACCACGCACTGGTCGAAGGGCGCCGGTCTCTACGCGCTCGAGATGCGCAAGGGCTGGTTCGTCGAGCGCGGAATCAAGGCGGGCGACCGCGTCGAGGGGATCGGCGGCGTACGCAAGTGACGCGACCGCGGCGACCGGGCGCAGCGGTTCGACAGCGCAGCGGTTCGATGCTTGGCGCAGCGGTGCGCGGGTTGTAAGATGGAAACGACGGGAACCCGAGTTCCGCGTGCGGGCGCCCGAGGCTCGGCACGGCCCCCGAGCAAGGGGCATGAAGCGTCGTTGACGAGCCGCACGCTGGCCCGAACCGTCCTCGAAGCGCGAGGACCGCTCAGGGGAGGGCACCATGCTGCTGAAGCTGAATCCCAAGCTCGTCAAGGACATCGATCCCGTCCCGGGGCCTGATTGGCTGAAGCCGCTGCTCGACGGAGCAAGGTCGGGCAAACCCCTGCATCAGTCCGTCGGCGAGATCGCAGCGTCGCTGGGGTTCACGTCGTTCACGTACGGACTGACGACCGCCGCGCATCTGAGGAACGAAGAGCGTTTCTACTGCTGGACGACCGCGCCACCGGCCTGGATCGCCGAATACGATCGCGAGAGCTACATCGAAATCGATCCGCGGATTCTCCACGGCTGGACCGACCTGACCCCGCTCATCTGGGACCGCCGGCTCGCCCGCGGCAACCGCAGGACGGAGTTCTTCCTCGACCGCGCCGCGACCTACGGCATCGGCAGCGGGGTGAACGTCTTTCTGCGCGACGCCAGCCGCGCGCGGATCATGGTCGGACTGAGTTCGGCCGAGCGCGAGTTGACGCCGGCACGGATCGAGGAGATCGCGCAGAGGCTCGGCGACTTCCAGCTGCTCGGAACGATGTTTCACTCGGTCTACGGCAGGGATTTCGTCGAAGGGGGGCTGACGGCACTCCACCGCGGCGTCGCCCTCAGCGCGCGCGAAATCCAGTGCCTGGACCTGGCCGCGCGGGGACAGACGAGCCGCGACATCGCCTTCAAGCTCGGGATCACCGAACGAACGGTGAACTTCCACTTCAGCAACATCCTGACCAAGCTCGGCGCGATGAACCGTCCGGAGGCGATCGCCAGGGCCGCCGCTCGCGGCCTGCTGCACGACTGAGGACCCGGCGCGATTTCCCGCCGGCGCGGGAAGCGACGCTACGCGGATCCGCGCGGCCGTCGAGGCGCCGCGCCCGACCTCGCCGCGAAACGCCGACGCCTCACCGCCATCCCGGGATCGCGCTTCGCAGCTTCAACCCGAGCTCGCCCGCCATCGTCGCCCCGAACTTCCGCGCCACGCGCTCGGCCAGGTTGTCCTCCGGCGTGAAGTCGACGATCTCCTCGGCCTTGACGATGTCGCGGGCGACGCTGTCGAGGCTGCCCAGACCGTCGGCGAGGCCCAGGTCGACGGCGCGCTTGCCGTTCCACACCAGCCCCGAGAACATTCCCGGCTCGTCCTTGAGCCGCGCACCGCGACCGTCCTTCACCGCGGCGATGAACTGCTGGTGGATGTCGTCGAGCATCTGCTGGACGTACGCGCGCTGCATGGGGTCGACCGGCTCGAACGGGTCGAGAAACGACTTGTTCTCCCCGGCGGTGACGACGCGCCGCTCGACGCCGATCTTGTCCATCGCGCCGGTGAAGCCGAAGCCTTCCATGATCACGCCGATCGAGCCGATGATGCTGGCCTTGTCGACGTAGATCCTGTCGCCGGCGGAGGCGACGTAGTAGCCGCCCGACGCCGCGATCTCGTCGACGACGACGTACAGCGGAATGTCGGGGTACGCAGCCCGCAGGCGGCGCATTTCGTCGTAGATCTGCCCCGCCTGCACCGGGCTGCCGCCGGGACTGTTGACGCGAACGACGACGCCCTTGGTCCCGCCGTTCTTGAACGCCGCCTGCAAGCCGGCGATCACGCGCTCGGCGCTTGCCCGTCCGGAGGCGTCGAGTTCGCCGCGGACCTCGACCAGCGCCGTGCAGCGGTCGAGACAGAGGCGCTCCCTGGAGCCGATCACGACCAGCGTCGAGAGCAGCCCCGCGAGCAGCAATCCGAAGGCAAGACCCTTGAACAGGATGCCCCACCGGCGCGCCCGCCGGCGCTCGTCGAGCGAGTCGCGGGCGAGTTGTTCGAGCGCGCTGCGCTCCCAGTTTCCATCAGTCATGGCGTTCCCGTTCGAGTGTGCGTTTGCCTTCGGTGTCTTCGGCGACCCTTGCCGGCGCGCGGTCCGCCGCCGCGGCACGCCTCCCGCTCACGTGTTCGCGCGCAGCCAAAGCCGCAGCTCGGCCACCGAATCGACCAGCGCCAGCGGATCGAGCCTGGCCAGCCCTGCCGACGGATGTGCACCGTAGGATACCGCCACTGCCGCCACCCCGGCGTTGCGGGCGAGTTCGACGTCGTGCGTCGTGTCGCCGATCATCAGCGTCTCGCGCGCGTCGGCGCCGACCCGCTCCATCAGGTGCAGCAGCATGTCGGGATGCGGCTTCGGGAAGCCCTCGTCGGCGCAGCGGGTCGCGACGAAACGGTGCCCGATGCCCTGCTGTGCGAACGCCCGGTTCAGGCCGACGCGCGACTTGCCGGTCGCGACGCCGAGCAGGCACCCGGCGGCGTCGAGCTCGTCCAGCATGCCGGGAACTCCGGCAAACAGCGGGACCGCAGCGTCGCCGCGCAGGAAGTGATGGCGGTAGCGGTCGGTCAGCTCGCGCTGGCGCGCCGGCGCGAGGCCCGGCGCGATGTGGTCGAGCATGTCGGCGAGGCCGAGGCCGATCACGTAGTGCGCCGTGGTCCGGTCCGGAACCGGCTCGCCGATGTCGCGGCAGGCCGCCTGGATGGCGTCGGCGATCAGCGTCGTCGAGTCGGCGAGCGTGCCGTCCCAGTCGAAGACGACGAAGCGAAAGCGGCGCGCGACGGGATCACTCATCGGAGGCCGCCTCCCGGCCGGCGTCGAGCCGCGCGACGAAGCGCGCCAGCTCCGGCGGCAGCGGCGCCTCGACGGTGATCTCGTCGCCGGATACCGGGTGCGCGAATCGGATCCGCTGCGCGTGCAGGAACATGCGCTTCAGGCCCTGCTTGACCAGCGTCCGGTTCCAGGCGAAATCGCCGTACTTGTCGTCGCCGGCCAGCGGAAAGCCGATGTGCGTGAGGTGGACGCGGATCTGGTGCGTCCGGCCGGTGTCGAGCTCGGCCTCGAGCAGCGCCATCGGCGGCTCGGCGTCGGGCCACTTGCGCAGCAACCGGAAGACGGTGCGCGCGCTGCGCCCTTCGCTCTCGACGCGCACCCGCCGCTCGCCGTCGCCGGTGACGAACTTGGTGAGCGACAGCTCGACCGCGCGGACGGCGTCGCGCCACTTGCCGCGGACGAGCACCAGGTAGCGCTTGTCGGTCTGCCCTTCGCGCAGCTGCGCGTGCAGCCCGACCAGCGCCGCGCGCTTCTTGGCGACCAGCAGGACGCCCGACGTGTCGCGGTCGAGGCGATGGACGAGTTCCAGAAAGCGCGCGTCGGGTCGGGCCTGCCGCAGCCGCTCGATCAGGCCGTAGCTGATGCCGCTGCCGCCGTGCACGGCGAGCCCCGCCGGCTTGTTCAGCGCGACGATCGCGTCGTCCTCGAACAGGATCGGGGGAATCGCGCCTGCGCCCGCGGGCGCCGTGCCCGCGCGCGTGGCCGGCGCCGCGGCGCGAATCGGCGGAACGCGCAGCTGATCGCCGGCGGCGAGCCGCGCATCGGGTCCCACGCGAGCGCGGTTGACGCGGACCTCGCCGCTGCGCAGGATCCGGTAGACGTGGCTCTTGGGGACGCCCTTGAGCATCCTGAGCAGGAAATTGTCGACCCGCTGCCCCTCCCCCTCCTCGCCGACCACAAGCCAATTGACAGCATCCTTGCTTAAATCATTCATTTGCTTATAATCATCCGCTGCAACACGTCCCGGAATGGGCCCACCCAGCGCTACGCTTCGGGGTGCGCCACCGGCGGCATCCTCGATCAATCAGCGATTGGGCGGCCGTCTGGTCCGGGCGACCCGCCTCGCACTGCGAGGCAAAGTCGGCCAGATTCAGGGTAAACCATGTGGCCGCCGGTTATATCCGCTCACCGTCCGGGCGTTGCGCCCCGGAAAAGTAAGGATGTTAAAGGAAGAGCGCAGTCTCCGCACCCGGCTTGCGGCCGGTTCGAAGCGGCGCATTGCGCGGCGCACCTAGCGACGATTACTGTTCCAGGCCGTTCTTGGCATCCGCGACGTTGTCGCAGCCATCGCGGCCTCGAGCTTGACCGCTTGAACACGACCACGAAGCCAGCCACCACCCTGAGAATGAACCGCCTCGATACCTTCGAGGCCGACGCGATGCCGACCCACCCAAGCGTCCAACTCCTTCTCGTCCGCCCGCAGCTACCGCTGCCGGCGGGATGGCCTTCGATCGCGTCCGCCGCCCACTAGCGTCCGGCCGCGCCAAAGCGCGGCCTTGGCTTCACCCTCCGCCAGTCCGGTCCGATTCAGCGCCGGGAAAAATCTATGAAGCGCATGCTGTTCAATGCCACCCAGGCGGAAGAACTCAGGGTGGCGATCGTCGACGGCCAGAAACTGGTCGATCTCGACATCGAGTCCGCGAGCAAGGAACAACGCAAGGGCAACATCTACAAGGCCGTCATCACGCGCGTCGAGCCCAGCCTCGAGGCCTGTTTCGTCGAATACGGCACCGACCGCCACGGTTTCCTGCCGTTCAAGGAGATCTCGCGGCAGTACCTGAAGGGCGGCGACGGCGAGGAAGGCGGCCGCGGCCGCATCCAGGACCAGCTCAAGGACGGCATGGAGCTGATCGTCCAGGTCGACAAGGACGAGCGCGGCAACAAGGGCGCGGCGCTGACGACGTACATCTCGCTGGCCGGCCGGTACCTCGTGCTGATGCCGAACAACCCGCGCGGCGGCGGCGTGTCGCGCCGCATCGAAGGCGAGGAGCGCAACGAGCTGCGCGACGCCATCGCGGCGCTGGAAGTCCCGGCGGGGATGAGCGTCATCGCCCGCACCGCGGGCATCGGCCGCAGCACCGAAGAGCTGCAGTGGGACATGAACTACCTGCTGCAGCTGTGGCACGCGGTCGAGGACGCGTCCAAGCTGCAGTCGGGCGCGTTCCTGATCTACCAGGAGTCGAGCCTCGTCATCCGCGCGATCCGCGACTACTTCCAGCCGGACATCGGCGAGCTGCTGATCGACACCGAAGCGATCTACGAGCAGGCGCAGCAGTTCATGAGCCACGTGATGCCCGCCAACGTGCATCGCGTCAAGCTCTACAAGGACGACGTTCCGCTGTTCTCGCGCTTCCAGATCGAGCACCAGATCGAGACCGCGTACGCGCGGCAGGTGCCGCTGCCCGCGGGCGGCGCCATCGTCATCGACCACACCGAGGCGCTGGTCTCGGTCGACGTCAACTCGGCGCGCGCGACCAAGGGCGCCGACATCGAGGCGACCGCTTTCAACACCAACCTCGAAGCGGCCGACGAGATCGCCCGCCAGCTGCGGCTGCGCGACCTGGGCGGCCTCATCGTCATCGACTTCATCGACATGGAGAGCACCAAGAACCAGCGCGAGGTCGAGACGCGCCTCAAGGACGCGCTGCGCTACGACCGCGCGCGGGTCCAGCTCGGCAAGATTTCGCGCTTCGGGCTGATGGAGCTGTCGCGCCAGCGACTGCGCCCGGCGCTCGCCGAGTCGGCGTACATCCCCTGCCCGCGCTGCCACGGCATCGGCCACATCCGCGGCACCGAGTCGTCGTCGCTCCACATCCTGCGCATCCTGCAGGAAGAGGCGATGAAGGAGAACACCGCGCAGATCGTCGCGCAGTGCCCGGTCGACGTCGCGACGTTCCTGCTCAACGAAAAACGCACCGAAGTGCTGTCGATCGAAACGCGCTTCAAGGTCAACGTGCTGGTCGTGCCGAACCGGCACCTCGAGACACCGAACTACACGGTGCAGCGCCTGAAGCACGACGACCTCAACCAGGGCGAGCCGATGCCGCCGTCGTTCGATCTCGTCGTGCAGCCGGAAGAGCCCGACGTCGCCGAAAAGATGAAGGAAGAGGCCAAGGAGCCGCGGCAGGAAGCGGTGGTGAAGGGGATCACGCCTTCGCAGCCCGCGCCGATCCCGGTCGAGAAGCCGCCGGTGGCGCCGGCCCCGGTCGCCGTCGCTGCTGCTGCCGCCGAAACCGGCGGCTGGCTGGGCAAGGTGCTCGGCTGGTTCCGTCAGAAGCCGGCCATCCCGACGCCGACGCCGCCCGCCGAGCGTCCGCGCGAAGCCCGCGACCAGCGTCGCGACGGCCGCGACCAGCGCGATGGCCGCGGTCGTGGCCAGGGCGGCCGCGAC
>CAIWHR010000512.1 GCA_903912485.1 uncultured beta proteobacterium
CGCCAGCGACGTCCACATGCACGTCCGCGCCCGCCGCGCGCTGCAGGACACGCTGACCGCGATCCGGTTGCGCACGCCGCTCGCCGGGTGCGGCTGCGCGCTGTTCCCCAACGGCGAGCGGCACCTGCGCTCGCGGGCGCGGCTGGCCGCGATCTACCCGCCGGAGCTGCTGGCCGAGGCGGTCGCCATCGCCGACCGCTGCACGTTTTCGCTGGACGAACTGCGCTACGAGTATCCGGAGGAAATCGTGCCGCCGGGCGAGACGCCGGCGTCGCACCTGCGCCAGCTGGTCGAGCAAGGGTTGCGGCGACGGTACGCCGGCGCGCCGCCTCACCCCGACGTCCGCGGCCTGATCGAACACGAACTCGCGCTGATCGGCGAGCTCGGATACGAGCCCTATTTTCTGACCGTCCACGACATCGTCGCCTACGCCCGCAGCCGGGACATCCTGTGCCAGGGCCGCGGCTCGGCGGCCAATTCGGCGGTGTGCTATGCGCTCGGCATCACCGAGGTCGATCCGTCGCGGAGCTCGATGCTGTTCGAGCGCTTCATCTCGAGGGAGCGCAACGAGCCGCCGGACATCGACGTCGATTTCGAGCACGAGCGGCGCGAAGAGGTGATCCAGTACATCTACGCCAAATACGGCCGCGACCGCGCGGCGCTCGCGGCGACGCTGATCACGTACCGGCCGAAAAGCGCGGTGCGCGACGTCGGCAAGGCGCTCGGCCTCGACCTCGCGCAGGTCGACCGCCTCGCCGGCGCCTTCGCCTGGTGGGACGGCTGCGAGCCGCCGGCGAGGGGCCCCGCGCCGGGCGCGGGGATCGCGGCGACAGCGAATCAGCCGTTGCAGCCGACAGGCCAGCCTTCGTCGACCACCGCGGCACGAGGAGGCCGCGGCCGCGAGGTGCAGGCGGAGCGCATCCGGGAGGCGGGCTTCGCGCCCGACAACCCGGTGATCGAGCGGCTGTTCGCACTCACCAACGAGCTGATGGGGTTCCCGCGACACCTGTCGCAGCACGTCGGCGGGTTCGTCATCGCGCGGGATCTGCTGGAGCGCATGGTGCCGGTCGAAAACGCGGCGATGCCCGGGCGCACCGTCATCCAGTGGGACAAGGACGACCTCGACGCGCTGGGCCTGCTCAAGGTGGACTGCCTCGCGCTGGGGATGCTCTCCGCGATCCGCCGCGCGCTGGCGCTCGTCTCGGACCAGCGCGGCCGGCCGCTGCGGATGCAGGACATTCCGCCGGAGGATCCCGCGGTCTACGCGATGTGCCAGCGCGCCGACACCGTCGGCGTGTTCCAGAGCGAGTCGCGCGCGCAACAGGCGATGCTGCCGCGGCTGAAGCCGGCGTGCTTCTACGATCTCGTCATCGAGGTCGCGATCGTGCGGCCGGGGCCGATCCAGGGCGGCATGGTGCATCCGTACCTGCGCCGGCGGCAGGGGCTGGAGCCGGTCACGTATCCGAGCGACGCGGTGAAGAGCGTGCTCGAGCGCACGCTGGGCGTGCCGATCTTCCAGGAGCAGGTGATGCAGCTCGCGATCGTCGCCGCCGGTTTCTCGCCGGGCGAAGCCGATCGGCTGCGGCGCTCGATGGCCGCCTGGCGGCGCAAGGGAGGGCTCGAAAAGTTCGAGCAACGGCTGGTCGACGGCATGGCGGCGCGGGGCTACGGCGAGGGTTTCGCGCGCCAGATCTACCAGCAGATCCTGGGCTTCGGCGAATACGGCTTCCCGGAATCGCACTCGGCGTCGTTTGCGCTGCTCGTCTACGTGTCGGCGTGGCTGAAATGCCACGAACCGGCGGCTTTTTGCGCGGCGCTCGTCAATTCGCAGCCGATGGGCTTCTACGCGCCGGCGCAGCTGGTGCAGGATGCCCGCCGGCACGGCGTCGACGTGCGGCCGGTGGACGTGACGGTGAGCGAGTGGGACTGCACGCTGGAGAAGCCATCGGATGCGCCGGCGAACAGGGGTGCGGCGCCCCTCTGCTCTCCGGCGCTGCGCCTCGGCCTGCGGCTGGTCGCCGGCCTCTCGACCGCGGGTGCGCAGCGGATCGTCGCGGCCCGGCGCGCAGCACCGCTGGCGAGCGTCGCCGATCTCGCGCGCCGCGCAGCGCTCGACCGGCGCGATCTCGCCCGCCTCGGCGACGCGGGCGCGCTGGCGGCGCTGGCCGGCCATCGCCACGCCGCGGTGTGGGACGTCGCCGGCATCGAACGGCTGCCGCCGCTGCTCGCCGGCAGCCGCTTCGCCGAGGGAATCCCCGCGCTGCCGGCGCCGACCGAGGGACAGGACATCGTCGCCGACTACCGGACGCTCGGCCTCACGCTGCGCCGGCATCCGATGGCGCTGCTGCGCGACCGGTTGCGGCAGCGGCGGCTCGCCACCGCGGCCGACATCGGGACCGCGCCGCACGGCCGCCTGGTGCGCGCCGCCGGCATCGTCATCGGGCGCCAGCGGCCCGACACCGCCAGCGGCGTCGTCTTCGTCACGCTGGAGGATGAAACGGGGTCGATCAACGTGATCGTCTGGCGCGACCTCGGCGAGCGGCAGCGGCGCGAACTCCTCGGCGCGAAGCTGCTGGCCGTCTTCGGCAAGGTCGAACGCGAGGGGCCGGTCGTCCACGTGCTCGCCGGCCGGCTGGTGGACCTGTCGCCGCTGCTGGGCCAACTGCCGGCCCGCTCGCGGGATTTCCATTGAGCCCCCGCCGCGACCGCAGGCGCGGCGCGCGCAGTTCGCCGCCCCTGCGAATATCCCGGGGGGGCACCCCCACCGCCGCCGACCGCGAGTTCGCGACGCCGACCGGCGAAACCCGGGGCGGTGTGGCCACGGGGGCGCCTGCCCCGGGTTGCGCCGCCAAAAAAGTCGATCGCGAGCCCCCGGTGCAGCCCGGCGCAACCCGGGTGCGCCGCCAAAAACGTCGATCGCGAGCCCCCGGTGCACCCCGGCGCAACCCGGGTGCGCCGCCAAAAACGTCGATCGCGAGCCCCCGGTGCACCCCGGCGCAACCCGGGAGGTTGCCGCCGCGGGCAACGCGGCGGCGGGCGGCGGGCGGCGGGCGGCGGGCGGCGTCAGCTCGGGCAGGCGGCCGAGGGTTCGATCAGCGCCTTCGCACCCGCGACCCTCGCCGCTTCGGGCAGCGCGACGCCGTTCTTCACCGCGGTGATCTCGGCAAGGATCGAGACCGCGATCTCCGGCGGCGTCCGGCTGCCGATGTAGACGCCGACCGGGCCGTGCAGGCGCGCGATATCGCCGGCGCCGAGGTCCATCTCGGCCAGCCGCAGGCGCCGCCTGGCGTTGTTGGCGCGCGATCCCAGCGCCCCGACGTAGAACGCCGGCGAGCGCAGCGCCTCCAGCAGCGCCATGTCGTCGAGCTTGGGATCGTGCGTCAGCGCCACCACCGCGCAGCGCTCGTCGAGCCTCATCGCCAACACCGTGTCGTCGGGCATCGTCTTCACCAGCGTCACGCCGGGGACGTCCCAGGTTCCGGTGTATTCGACGCGCGGGTCGCAGACGGTGACCTGGTAGTCGAGCCCGACCGCGATCTGCGCGAGGTACTTCGACAGCTGCGACGCGCCGATCACCAGCATCCGGTAGCGCGGGCCGTGGACCGTCGTCAGGAAGCGGCCGTCGAAGGCGAGCCCCGCCGCGGCCTGCGCCGGCCCCAGCGTGGCGATGCCCGTTTCCAGGTCGAGGCGGCGCGCGACCAGCCTGCCCTGCGCGATGGCGTCCAGCAGCGGTGCCATCCCGGAGTCGCGGCCGAGCGGCTCCAGCACCAGCTGGATCGTCCCGCCGCAGGGCAGCCCGAAGCGGCGCGCCTCGTCGGCGGATACGCCGTAGGTGACGGCCTCGCATCGGGTCGCGGTGAGGCCGTCGCGCCGGATGCGCAGCACGATGTCGTCCTCGATGCAGCCGCCGGACACCGAGCCCTCGACCAGGCCGTCGTCGCGCACGGCGAGCATCGCGCCTTCGGGCCGGGGCGAGCTGCCCCAGGTCCTGACGACGGTGACCAGCAGCACGCGCCGCCCGGCATCGAGCCATTCGGTGCTGCGCTTCAGAACCTCGAGATCGACGCTGTCCATCGGGCGACTCCACGACAATGTTTGCCGGCTGCAACATTCTAACTGCCGCCGTGCGACCCGAAGCGCGGGCGCGCTTGCGCGGTCGAATCGCCGCCGGGTTCGGGCGCAGGCCGGCGTCGGGCCGGCCGGCGCGTCAGCCGCCGCCGCGGCGGAAGTACAGCTCGAAGCGCTCGAGAAAGCGCCGGGTCGCGCTCGCGTCGCAGCCGGCCAGATGGATTTCCACGCGCTGGCGCGGCAGGCGGATCGACCCCAGGCCGAGGTCCGGCAGCGCTTCGAGCGCGATGCGCCAGCGCTGCCCCGCATCCACCGGACGGATGTCGCCCCCCTCGACCGTGAACTCGGCGCCGGCGACGGCGCCGCGCAGGCTGCGGACGAACTCGTCGCGCGAGATCGTCATGTCCTGCACCAGCGCCAGGACCTCGACCTCGCCCACGGCGCCTTCAGCCGCCGCCGATCGGCGGCCAGATCGCCAGCTCGTCGCCGGCGACCAGCGCCCGCACCGCACGCTCGCCGGGCGGCACGAACACGCCGTTGACGAGCACGAGATGGCACATCGCGGGCGGCAGGCCCTGCTGCCCGATGACGTCGGCGATGGTGGTTCCCGCCGGCAATTCGAGGTCGAGCCGGTGCGCCCTGCGCGCTGGCGCCGGCAGATAGTCGGCCAGCGACGCGTACAGCTTGAGCGCGACGCGCACGCCCGCCTGCGTCGTCACTCCGCTCCCTGCGCCCGCGCCAGGTAGGCTTCCTTGAAGCGCAGCGGATCCTGCAGCAGGCGATCCTTCCACGGCCCCAGCCGGATGCGGCCTTCGATCAGCCCGCGCAGCGCGCCGACGTGCTCGGTCAGCCCGATCGACGTCGCGCCGACCAGCACGTCGTCGCTGAACTGCAGGCTGAGGTAGCGGAACTCGCCCGCGTCGATCAGTTCGACCGTCTGCCCGTCGGGCTCGCTCCACCACTTGCCGAACGACGACGAGACGAGGCCCAGCGTATCGAGCACGTTGAGCGTCAGGTGGCCGCGCGAGGCCACCTGCCGGCCGGCCATGTTGAGCGCGGCGACGCGCGCCTGCTCGACCGCCATCGGCTGGATGGCGTTGACGACGCGCCGGCCGGTCGCGAGATCGAAGCCCTCGGCCACGTCGCCGGCGGCGTAGACGTCGGGCACGTTGGTCCGCATCGACGCGTCGATCGGGATTCCGGTCGCGCATTCGATGCCGCTGCCCTTGAGGAACGCGGTGTTCGGCCGCACGCCGGCCGCGACGATGACGAGCTCCGCGTCGATTGCCGAACCGCTGTCGAGCGTCGCGCGCAGCGCGCCGCCGCTGCCGGCGCGGATGTCGGTGACGCGCGCGTTGACGTGAACCGCCACGCCCTTGCCTTCGCACCAGCTGCGGATCATGTTGCCCGCGACCGGCGTCATCATCCGCGGCACCATGCGGTCGCCCATCTCGACCACCGTCAGCTTGACGCCGCGGGCGACCAGCGCCTCCATGATGATGCAGCCGATGAAGCCGGCGCCCACCTGCAGCACGCGCGAACCCGGGGCGGCGCGAGCGATGATCGCGCGTGCGTCGCGCATCGTCCAGCAGGCGTGCACGCCGGGCAGGTCGATGCCGGGGATCGCCGGCCTGATCGGCCGCGAACCGGTGGCGATCAGCAGGCGGTCCCAGGCGAGGCTGGCGCCGCTGGCGAGGCTGACGCTGCGCCCCCCCGTGTCGACCGCGTCGACGCGGCCGCGCACGAGGTCGATCCCGAGCTTCGCGTAGTGATCCTGCCCCTTGCGCAGGTAGGTGCCGGCCTCGTCGATGTCGCCCATCATCAGGTACGGCAGCGCCATCCGCGAGTACGGCGGTTCGGGCTCGTCGCCGATCAGCGTGACGGTCGCACCCGGGTCGGCCTTGCGCAGCGTTTCGGCGGCGACGACACCCGCCGGCCCGTTACCGATGATGACGTGCTTCATCCGTGGACTCCGTGCGCGGCGGGCGGGAACCGCGGCGCGCGCCGCGATCCCGCAGCCCGCCGCGGATCAGGCCGGCAGGCCGAGGCGCTGCAGCGTGGCCGGGGTCGGGACGCCGTCCTTCGACCAGCCGCGCAGCTCGTAGTACTCGGGCAGCATCTTGTCGAGGCCGCTGACGAGACCCTTGGCCGGACCGGTCTTCGCCGGCTCGGTCATCAGCCGCTGCGGCAGGTTGTCGTCCTTGCCGGTGAATCCGGCTGCGTTGTTGAACTGGCGCTCGAGGTTCCAGATCCGCTCGCCGAGCAGCGCCAGCTTCTCCATCGACCAGTCGCCTTCGCAGGCCGCGGCGAGCTGCGGCTGCAGGTCGGCCAGCGTCCACGCGAAGGTCGTGAACACGCACAGTCCCGACGAGTCGAACACCGCGGTCGCGTCCTGGAACGCCTTGACCAGCCCGGGCTTGCCCTCGGTCACCAGCGGGTCGGTCTTGACCGGGATGCCGAACACCTCGGAGGCGACCGTGTAGCCGCGCAGGTGGCAGGCGCCGCGGTTCGACGTGGCGTAGGCGAGGCCCATGCCCTGGATGCCGCGCGAGTCGTAGGCGGGGAACTCCTGCCCCTTCACCGACATCGACAGCTCCGGCCGGCCGTGCTTCGCGCACAGGCGCTTCGATCCCAGCCCGATCTCCTTGCCGAAGCCTTCGCCGCGGGCGGTCAACTCGGCCAGCCTGGTCAGCACCTCGGCCGAGCCGAAGGTCAGCGGGAAGCCGACGTCGGCTTCCTTGATGAGGCCGAGGTCGTAGAGTTCCATCGCCGCGCCGACGGTGGCGCCGAACGAGATCGGGTCGATGCCGTCCTCGTTGCAGATGAAGTTGGCGAAGGTCAGCGCCTCGAGGTCGCCCACACCGGTGGCCGCGCCCAGCGCCCACGCCGCCTCGTATTCGAGGCCGCCCGACGCGCCCCAGTACTCCGGCCGGTTGAGCACCGTGTAGTGCGTCTCGTCGATCTTGGAGATGCGCCCGCAGGCGATGGTGCAGCCGAAACACGCCTGGTTGGTGACGAGGTTCGGCTTGCCGTCGGTCGGCCGCGGCTCGTGCATCGCTTCCGCCGAGATCCTGCCGGCCTTCTCGAACTGCACGTCGCGGTGATTGCGCGTCGGCAGCGCGCCCATTTCGTTGATCACGTTCATCAGGACCTGCGTGCCGAACTTGGGCAGACCCTGGCCGGTGACCGGATGGTTGGCGAGCACCTTCTTCGCGGCGACGGTCGCCTGCATGAAACCGGCGGGATTCCTGATCGTGCCCACGCCCAGCGTGCCGCGGACCGCGATCGCCTTCAGGTTCTTCGATCCCATCACCGCGCCGACGCCGGAGCGTCCCGCCGCGCGGTGCAGGTCGTTGACGATCGCCGCGAACAGCACCTGCGCCTCGCCCGCGCGTCCGACGCTGGAAACGCGGATCATCGGGTCCTGGTGCTTCTTCTTGAGGATCGCCTCGGTGTCCCAGACGCTCCTGCCCCAGATCTCGTCGGCAGGCAGCAGCTCGGTCTTGCCGTTCTCGATGTGCAGGTAGACGGGCTGCGCCGACTTGCCCTCGAAGATGATCATGTCCCAGCCGGCGAAGCGCAACTCGGCGCCGAAATAGCCGCCGGAATTCGAGCAGGCGATCGCGCCGGTGAGCGGACCCTTGGTGATGACCGAATAGCGCGCGCCGGTCGACGCCATCGTCCCGGTCAGCGGGCCGGTGGCGTAGATCAGCTTGTTCTCGGGCGACAGCGGATCGACCTTGGCGTCGACCTCTTCGCAGAAATACTTGGTCGCGAGACCGCGCTGGCCGAGGTAATCCTGCGCCCATTCCATGTTCAGCGGTTCCGGAGTGCAGGTGCCGTTGGTGAGGTTCACCCGCAGGATCTTGCGTTGCCAGGCCATGATGCGTCCTCCCTTAGGCGTGCGGTTGGGTGTCGAGCCTGGTCGCCCACTGGCGCATCCGCTCGAGACCGGTCCAGTCGGCGTCGACGTAGGTGATCGCCGCGGTCGGGCAGGCGTCGACGCATGCGGGCGCGTCGCCGCAGAGGTCGCACTTCTGCACCTTGCCCGTGTCCTGCACGTAGTTGATGGTGCCGAAGGGGCAGGCGATCGTGCAGACCTTGCAGCCGACGCAGACGGCGTCGAGCACGACCTTGGCGCCGGTCGCCGCGTCGACCTTGATCGCCTCGACCGGACACGCGTGCAGGCACCACGCCTCGTCGCACTGGGTGCAGGTGTACGGAACCTTGCGCCCGGTGTGGTGGAAATCGAAGACCTTGATCCGCGATTTCGAAGGATTGAAGTTGCCGTAGTTCTCGTACGAGCAGGCCATCTCGCACTGGAGGCAGCCCGTGCACTTGGACGGATCGATGTTGAGGGATTTCTGCATGAAGCCTCCTGGGGTGGGTTCTGGTGCCAGCCTTGAGGGGAGCGCCTCGCGTCGCGGCGCGGGCAGTCTGCCCGAAAGGTTACAGAAGAGAATATGAAAACGCCAGCATCTTTGCCCCGGTCCGGAGCCGCGTCGGTTGCGCTGCCGCGATCCCGGGAAACGAGGGCGGCGCAGGCTGCGGCGGTTCGGCGCCGGCAGCGGCGATCGGCGCCGTTTCAGTCCGTCGCGCGCGACGATCGCGGGGCCGGGGCGGACGGCAGCAGCGCGACGACCAGCAGCGTGACCAGCGATATGCCGGCCATCAGCAGCAGCAGCGCGTCGAAGCCGGCAGCCTTGACCACCGGGCCCAGCAGCCACACGGCCGCCGAACTGACGCCGAACGAGACGGCCAGCCGCATCCCGCTGACGCGCGAGCGCATGCTGTCGTCGACGAAGCGCATGATCAGCGCGTCGGTGAACGGAATGGCGCCGAAGACCGCGATCATGTACGCGACCTGCAGCAGCAGCAGCGTCCACCCGTCGGCCGCCGCCGCCGCGGCGAACAGCGGCGCCTGCAGGAACACGATGCCGAGGTAGAGCCGCTTCAGCGGATAGCGGTCGATCAGGAGGCCGACGGCCACCTGCGCGAACGAGGCGACGACGTAGACGCCGGCGAGCAGCGCACCGAGCAGCGCCGGATCGGCGGTGATCGCCGAAAAGCGCTCGCGCAGCAACTGGCCGTTGCCGTTGGTCGTGAAGTTGAACAGCAGGCTCGCCGAGATCGCCGCCACCGTCATCACCAGGAACACGCGCGCCAGCGTCGCCCGCTCGTGGCGCGCGCCCGACCGCGTCCCCTGCGCCGGCGGCGCCGTCTCCCGCGGCGCGAACAGCGCGAACGCGACGCCGCAGGCGGCGCAGACGAGCGCAGGAACGACGAACGCGCCGCGCCAACCCGCGTACTTCACCAGCAGCCCGGTGGTCACCGCGGCGAGCGCGACGCCGAGGTTGCCCGACAGCCCGCTGATGCCGATGGTCAGTCCGGGCCGCGACGTGCCCCGGATCAGCATCGGAATGCCGACCGGGTGGTAGATCGCCGAGAACGCGCCCATCAGCGTCAGCGCGCCGCCGAGCTGCCAGGCGTCGCGCGTCAGGGCGACCAGCAGCGACGACGCGGCCATGCCGAAATAGAAGACCAGCATCATCTGCCGGCGGCCCCAGAGGTCGCCGAGGCGGCCGGCCGGCAGCGCGCCCAGGCCGAACATCATGAACGCGCCGGCGCCGTAGGGCATCAGCGTCTCCCAGTCCGGCAGGCCGAAGTCGGCGGCGATCGCCGCGACCGCCGTCGCGAAGACCAGCAGGAACATGTGATCGAGCGCGTGCGCGACGTTGAGCAGGACCGCCGCGCGCGTCGGCAGCGGCGGGCGCAGCGGAAGCGCGCGCGGCCCCGCGGCGGCGGGCGTCGGTGGCACGGCGGCGCTCCCGCAGGCAGGCGTCAGCGCTGCCAAGGCAGCCGGTCGAGGTCGACGTTGCCGCCGCTGATGATGATGCCCACGCGAAGCCCCGACACGTCGATGGTCCGCTCGAGGAGGCAGGCGAGAGGCACCGAAGACGACGCCTCGACGACGATCCGCATCTTCTCCCACGTCAGGCGCATCGCGCCGACGATGCCTTCCTCGGTCGCCGTGCCGATGCCGTCGACCGCGCGCGAGATCACGGCAAACGTCCGCTCGCCCAGCGAGGTCAGCAATCCGTCGGCGATGGTCTTCGGGGCGGTCTGGGGAATGATCCGGCCGGCGGCGAGCGAGCGCTGCGCGTCGTCGGCGCCCTTCGGTTCGGCGCCGTAGACGCGGATTCCCGGACGCAGGCTCCTGGCGGCGATCGCGGTGCCGGACAGCAGCCCGCCGCCGCCGACCGGGGTGATCACCGCGTCCAGGTCGGGAACGTCGGCCAGAAGCTCCAGCGCCGCGGTGCCCTGCCCCGCGATCACGCGCCAGTCGTTGTAAGGGTGGACCAGCGTCGCGCCGGTCTCGGCCTGCACCGCGGCGCACGCCGCCTCGCGCGCCGCGACGTTGGGCGCGCACAGCCGCACCTGCCCGCCGAAGCCCTTGACGTTGGCCTGCTTGATCGCCGCGGCGTTCTCGGGCATGACGATCCACGCGGGAATCCCGCGGCGCGTCGCGGCCCAGGCCAGCGCGGCGCCGTGATTGCCCGACGAGTGCGTGACGACGCCGCGCGCCGCCTCGGCGTCGGTCAGCGAGAACACCGCGTTGGCCGCGCCGCGCGCCTTGAACGCGCCGACTTCCTGGAAGTTGTCGCACTTGAAGTGCAGCCGCGCGCCGGCCGCGGCGTCGAGCGCGCGGCAGGTCATCACCGGCGTGCGCTCGACGTGGCCCATGATCCGCGCGTGCGCTTCGCGGATGGCGGCGAGGTCGACGGCGATCGCGGGCGACTCCATCACGCGCTCTCGTACAGCCGCGTCAGCACGAACTCGCGGTGGCCGAGCGCCTCGGCGGCGGTGAGCCGGCCGTTGGCGGTGCGGAACATCATCGCCAGCAGCGCGTCGCCGGCGTCGCTCATCGTGATCTCGCGCTGCAGGAGGCCGGTGGTGTCGACATCGACGTGCTCGCTCATCGTCCGCACCGTGCGCGGATTGGCGCAGATCTTGATCACCGGCAGGATCGGGTTGCCGATCACGTTGCCCTGCCCCGTCGGGAAGAAGTGGACGACGAATCCCGACGCCGCGCACAGCGTCACCATCTCCGCCGCCGCCGACGACGAATCCATGAACCACAGTCCGGGGCCGGTCGGCGCCTCGGCCTTGTCGAGCACGCCGTCGACGACGCACTTGCGGCCGATCTTCTGGATGTTGCCGAGCGCCTTTTCCTCGATCGTCGTCAGTCCGCCGACGATGTTGCCCTTGGTCGGCTGCGAGTCCGACAGGTCGGAGGTCTTGTGCCGGTCGATGACCTGCTGGTAGCGGTCGAACATCGCCATGAACTCGGCGCGCACCTGGTCGTTGCGGCAGCGCGCGGCGACGATCTGCTCGCCGCCGGTGAGTTCGGTCGTCTCGCCGAAGACCAGCGTGCAGCCCTGGGCGTAGAGCTTGTCGAAGGCGTCGCCGACGGTGGGGTTGGCGCCGCAGCCGGACGTCGTGTCCGACTCGCCGCACTTGGTCGACACCCACAGGTCGGAGAGCGGGCACTCGACGCGCTGCCGCTCGCTCGCCCACTGCACGTATTCGCGCGCCGCCTTCGACGCCCGCATGATCGTGTCGTGGTCGCCGTGGAGTTCGATGCCGAAGCCCGCGACCGGCTTGCCGGTGGCGCGGATCCCGTCGACGACCTTCTGCGTCCACTGGTCCTCGATGCCGATGACGACGACCGCGGCGACGTTGGGATTGGCGCCGGTGCCGATCAGCGTGCGGAAGTGCAGGTCGAGGTCGGCGCCGAACTGCAGCCTGCCGTAGGGATGCGGAATCGCCATCGCCCCCTTGATGTTGTGCGCGACCGCCTCGCAGGCGGCGTTGGCGAGGTCGTCGACCGGCAGGACGATGACGTGGTTGCGGACGCCGACGCGGCCGTTCTCGCGGCGGTAGCCCCAGAAGGTGTTCTGCATGATCGATCGTGCTCCGGGCGTGGCTTGCGTTGCGGCCCGCGTCGCTGCGCGGGGCGGGAAGGTTCAGCGCGGCGACGCGCGCTTCACCAGCGCTTGGTCTTGATGTTGTGCACGTGCGCGTGCCCGCCGCGGGCGATCGGCGCGACGACGCGGCCTATGTCGACGCCGTACTTGATCACCGTGTCGCCGACCGCCATGTCCTTCAGCGCGACCTTGTGGCCCAGCGGAATGTCCTGCACGCAGGGCAGCGTGATGGTCCGGTCCTCGTCGAGGATCAGGCCGGTCAGCGCGGTGCCGGCGGTGACGCCCTCGACGACGACGACGGCCACCGAGTCGTCGGGGTCGTGCAATACGCAGTGAATCATCGATCGCTCCTGTGCGGTTGCCCGCCGTGGGTGCAGCGTTGCCACGCCGAATATATCACCGCGGCCGGCGGTCAGAACCCGAGATGCGCCTGCCTCACCGGGGCGAAGCTGCGCCGATGCGCAGTGCAGGGCCCGAGCCGGCCGAGCGCCGCGAGGTGCTCGGGCGTGCCGTAGCCCTTGTTGCGGGCGAAGCCGTAGCCCGGGTGCAGGGCGTCGAGTTCGACCAGCAGCGCGTCGCGCGCCGTCTTGGCGAGGATCGACGCGGCCGAGATCGCGGGCACGCTGCGGTCGCCGCCGACGATCGCGCGCACGCTGCAGCCGAGCCGCGGGTAGCGGTTGCCGTCGACCAGCACCTCGCCCGGCGCGACGGCGAGGCCCTCGACCGCGCGGCGCATCGCCAGCAGCGTCGCCTGCAGGATGTTGAGTTCGTCGATTTCGGCGACATCGGCGCTCGCCACGCACCACGCCAGCGCGCCGCCGCGAATGCCGACGGCGAGGCGCTCGCGCGCGCTGGCGGTGAGCAGCTTGGAGTCGCGCAGGCCCGGCAGCGGCCGCGCCGCGTCGAGGATCACCGCAGCGGCGAACACCGGCCCGGCGAGCGGCCCGCGGCCCGCCTCGTCGACGCCGGCGATCAGCACGCGACGCCGGCCGCGCGCAGCTCGGCCGCGACGGCGTCGGCGGCCAGCCCGCCGGTGTCGGCGGTCAGCGCCTCGGCGAACCCGGCGAACAGCGCCTCCAGCCTGCGCCGCGTCACGATGTCGTCGTAGAGATTGAGCGCCGAGCGCGCGAGGTTGTCGACGGTGGCGTCGTCCTGCAGCAGCTCGGGCACGACGAAGCGGCGCGCGAGGACGTTGGGCAGCCCCACCCAGGGCAACAGCAGCTTGCGCCGGACGATCCGGTAGGTGAGCGGCGACACCTTGTAGAAGATGACGTGCGGGCAGCGCGCCAGCGCCGCCTCGAGGGTGGCCGTGCCCGAGGCGACCAGCGCGACGTCGGCCGCGCGCAGCGCGTCGCCCGCGTGCCCGTAGAGCAGCGTCAGCGGCAGCTGCTCCAGCCCCAGCCGGTAGAGCGCGGCCTCGAACCGGTCGCGCGTCGGCCGCGTCGCCAGCGGCACCAGGAAACGCGCGTCGGGCTTCGCTTCGTGAATCGCCGCGGCGGTCTGCAGCACCAGGTCGCCGTGCATGTCGAGCTCGGAGGCGCGGCTGCCCGGCAGCAGCGCGAACACCGGCTCCGCGGCGCCGAGCTTCAGCGTGCCGCGCAGCTCGCGGCGCGACCCGTGCCGCGCCGCGGCCTGCGCCAGCGGATGGCCGACGAAGGTCACCGGCACGCCGGCCGCCTCGTACACCGGCGGCTCGAACGGAAACAGCGCCAGCATGCGGTCGACGCTGCGGCCGATCTTCGCCACGCGTTCGGGTCGCCAGGCCCACACCGACGGGCTGACGAAGTGGATCGTGCGCACGCCGCCGCGCTTGAGGCGGCGCTCGAGGCCGAGGTTGAAGTCGGGCGCGTCGACGCCGACGAACACCGGAACGCGCTCGCCGACGAGCCGCCGCGCCAGCGCGCCGCGGATCCGCAGCAACTCGGGCAGGTGGCCTATGACCTCGGCGAATCCGCGCACGGCGAGCGCTTCCAGCGGATACCAGGCCTCGCAGCCGGCGGCCATCATCTTCGGCCCGGCGATGCCGGCGAAACGCAGCTGCGGCATGCGCGCGCGCACCGCGCGGATCAGCGTCGCGGCGAGCGCGTCGCCGGAGGCCTCGCCGGCGACGATGCCGATCGTGACGGGCCGCGTCACCGGGTGACCGTCGGGCATCGCGGCGTCGGCGTTCAGCGGACCAGCCCGCGTCCGGGCTCGGCCAGGAATGCGACCAGCGGCGCCAGCGCCGGCGCGGCCGCGGCGGCTTCGGCCACCGCCGCGCGCGCGGCGTCGAGCGTCAGGCCCTCGCGATAGAGCGTCTTGTACGCGCGCCGGACCGCGCTGATGTCGGCGGTCGAGAAGCCGCGCCGGCGCAGGCCCTCGTTGTTGGTGCCGTGCGGCTTGGCCGGATAGCCCTGCACCGTCGTGAACGGCGGGACGTCCTGCAGCACGATGGATCCGGCGGCGACCATCGCGTGCGCGCCGATGCGGCAGAACTGGTGCACGCCCGCGTACGCGCCCATCACCACCCAGTCGCCGATGACGACGTGGCCGGCGATCTGCGCGTTGTTCGAGAACGTCGTGAAATCGCCGACGACGCAGTCGTGCGCGACGTGCGTGTAGGCGAGGAAGAGGTTGCCGTTGCCGACCGCGGTGTCGCCGCGGTCCTGCGCGGTGCCGGCGTGGATCGAGACGAACTCGCGGAACACGTTGTCGTCGCCGATGGTCGTCGTCGTCGGCTCGCCGCCGTACTTCCGGTCCTGAGGAATCTCGCCGATCGAACTGAACTGGAAGAACCGGTTGCGCGCGCCGATGGTCGTGCGCCCGGCCAGGACGACGTGCGGGCCGACGACGCTGCCGCCGCCGATCGCGACGTGGGGCCCGACGACCGAGTACGGCCCGATCTCCACGTCGTCGTCGAGCCGCGCGCCGGGCTCGACCAGCGCCGTCGGATGGATGCGCGCCATGCGCTTCAGCCGCCCGGCGCGGGCGCGCCGCCGGCCTTGTCCGGGCGGAACGCCGCCATCAGCTCGGCCTCGGCGGCCATCTCGCCGTTGACCGTCGCGCGGGCGCCGAACTTGCCGACGCCGCGCATGATCCGCAGCACCTCGACTTCGAGCAGCAGCTGGTCGCCCGGCACCACTTCGCGCCGGAAGCGCGCGTGGTCGATGCCGGCGAACAGGAACAGCGCGCCCACGCCCGAGTGCGAGCCGGGCGTGCGGTAGGCGAGGATCGCCGCGGCCTGCGCCATCGCCTCGATGACCAGCACGCCGGGCATCACCGGGTGGCCGGGAAAGTGACCGGCGAAGAACGGCTCGTTGATGGTGACGTTCTTCACCGCGCGCAGCGTCTTCCCCGGCTCGCAGGCGAGCACGCGGTCGACCAGCAGGAACGGGTAGCGGTGCGGCAGGTAGTGCATGATGCCCCTGATGTCCAGCGCGCCCGTCTCGTCCATCGTCATCTCTCCTCCGTGCGGCGGCCCGCCGCGTTGTTTTCGCCGATGCCGGCCGCCCCCGCCCTGCGCTCCAGCGCGCGCAGCCGCCGCGCGAGCTCGGCGAGACGGCGCAGCTCGACCGCGATGCGCTTCCACGTCGCGTGCTCGGTGACCGGGAAGGCGCCGGTGTAGACGCCGGGCTTCCCGATCGACGACAGGATCACCGTCGCGGCGCCGACCACGGTCCCGTCGGCGATGTCGAGGTGTCCGGAAATCATCGCGGCGCCGGCGATCTTGCAGTTTCTCCCGATCCGCGTGCTGCCGGCGATGCCGACGCAGCCGGCGATCGCCGTGTGCCGCCCGATCCGGCAGTTGTGGCCGATCTGAATCTGGTTGTCGAGCTTGACGTCGTCCTCGATCACCGTGTCGTCGAGCGCGCCGCGGTCGATGGTCGTGTTGGCGCCGATCTCGGCGTCGGCGCCGATGACCACGCGGCCGAGCTGCGGGATCTTCAGCCACCGCCCGCCCTCCTCCGCCATGCCGAAGCCGTCGGAACCGATCACCGCGCCGCTCTGGACGACGGTGCGCGGGCCGACGACGCAGCGGTCGTAAATGGTGACGTTGGCGTGCAGCAGCACGTCGTCGCCGATCGATGCGCCGGCGCCGATCACGCAGCCG
>CAIWHR010000513.1 GCA_903912485.1 uncultured beta proteobacterium
CACGGCGCTGCCGTCGAACCACTGCAGCGCGTGGAAATTCACGCGGCAGGGGTCGCCTTCGGCAAACAGCAGCCCGCGCGCGAGGCAGTCGTGGCTGGGCAGGTCCGCGCGCACCGGCGTGCCGGCGACGTCGATCAGGTAGTCGAAGCGGGCGCCGAGAAAGCTCGCGCGCCGGACGGTGCCGGGCAGCCCCGGGCCTTCGCGGGACAGCGCGACGTCGCCCGGCCGGAAGCCGGCGACGAGCCGCGCGTCGGTGCGCGCCGGCGGCGGCCCCGTCCACGGTTCGCGCGTGTCGCCCAGCCGCCACGCGGCGCCGTCGCGCGTGACCGGCAGCAGGTTGGTCACGCCGAGAAAGCGGAACACGAAGTCGTCGGCCGGGCTGTCGTAGATCTCCTCGGGCGTGCCGACCTGGCGCAGCCGGCCCGTCGCGTCCATCACCGCGATGCGGTCGGCGATCGCCAGCGCGATCTCCTGGTCGTGGGTGACGAACAGCACGGTGATGCCGAGCTTCTTCTGCAGCGCCCGGATCTCGAAGCGCATCTCCTCGCGCAGGTTGGCGTCGAGGTTGTTGAGCGGTTCGTCGAGCAGCAGCAGGCGCGGCTCGGACACCAGCGCCCGCGCCAGCGCCACCCGCTGCTGCTGGCCGCCGGAAAGCTGCGACGGCAGCCGCGCGTCGAGGCCCGCGAGCCCGACCTGGCCGATCGCCGCCAGCGTCCGCGCGCGCCGCGCGTCGAGCGCCACGCGGCCGATCTTCAGCGGGTAGGCGACGTTGTCGAAGACCGACATGTGCGGCCACACCGCGTAGTCCTGGAACACCATGCCGATGCCGCGCCGGTCGGGCGAGACCGAGACGCCGGTCCTGGCGTCGGCGACGACGCCGCCGTCGATGGCGATGCTGCCTTCGTCGGGCGCCTCGAAGCCGGCGATCATCCGCATCAGCACCGTCTTGCCGCAGCCCGACGGTCCCAGCAGCGTATAGCACTCGCCGTCGGCGATCTCGAGGTCGAGCGACGAGTGGACCTGGCGCGCGCCGTAGCGCTTCGACAGGCCCGTGATGCGGACGTTGGCCAAGGTGCCGGTGCGGCGCGGGCGCGGTGCGCCGGCCTACTTCTGCATGATGTCGGTGAACTTCTTGATCGTCGCTTCCTTGCCGGCCATCATCTGCGGATAGTCGACCTTCATCGCCCGCTTCATGGCGTCTTCGACCGTCGGCAGCTTGTACTTTTCCGGCACCTTCACGTCGCTGCGGACCGGCAGCGTGCCCTCGTTGGCGATGATCGTCTGGCCGTCCCTGGACAGCACGAAGTCGACGAACTTCTTCGCCGCCTCGGCGTTGGGGCTGCCCTTGAAGATCGTGATCGGGCTCGGGATCACCAGCATCTCGGGCGGGAAGACGAGCGCGAGCGTGGCGCCCTTGTCGATCTTGTCGAGCGTGATGTAGTCGACCGCGAGGCTGGCGATGAGATCGCCCGACGCGGTGTCGTCGACCACCTGCCCGGAGCCCTTGCCCATCTTCGCGCCGTTGGCGCGCAGCGCCTCGAAGTACTTCCAGCCGAAGGTCTTCTCCAGCAGCGCCACGCTCATGAAGGCGGTGCCCGACAGCCCGGGATTGGCGATGCCGTAGGCGCCCTTGAACGCCGGCTTCTGCAGGTCCGCCCAGGTCTTCGGCGGCTCCTTCACCAGCCGCGTGTTGTAGGCGATGCCCAGCGTGCCGAGGCGCACCGCGGTGAACGAGCCGTCGTACTCGGGCAGCGGGTTGAGCAGCGCCTTGATCTCGGCCGGCACGTAGGGCAGCAGCATTCCCTGCGCCTTCAGCTGGTAGAAGTCGGGGACCTCGCTCGTCCACAGCACGTCGGCGAGGAGCTTGCCCGACTCGCGCTCGGCCGCGATCTTGGCCATCAGCTTGCCCGCGCCCGCCGACTGGTAGTCGAGCTTGATCTCGGGGTATTTCTTCGCGAACGCCTTCGCGAGCTCGCCGATCATCGACTCCTTCATCGACGTGTAGACGAAGAGCTTCTGTTGCGCCTGCGCGGTGACCGCGAATCCGGCGATCACCAGCACGGCACAGGCCGCCACCATCCTTTTCCACATGTTTTCTCTCCTCGAAGCACGGCGCGCGCCGCTGCGGGTTCAACCTTCGATTCTACCGCTTCGGCGGCGTCGGCCTCGTTTGGCATCGACGCCTCCACGGCGGGCTGCCGCCGCCGACCTCCTCGATTCCTCGAAGAGCCATTTCATGCCCGGTGCCCGCAATATTGAACCAGGGGCCGCAACTTCCGCTTCCCGGCCCGGATTCATGACGCATATCTCAGCCCGCTCTCCCAAGCGGTCTCAATGGTTGCCAGGAATTCCTTGGGCACCCGCTCATCACCCTTGGCCACGAGCAGAGTCTCGCGCATGGCGTCCGCCATGGTCTCGAGCATACGGCCGGGCTGGCTCACACCGCAGACGCGGCGCCCGAAATCGTGCAACAGCTCCGTCGACGGATACGCCTTGGAGTGCTTGCCGGCGAACAGCTTCAACGCCAGCGTATGGTCCACCAGTTCCGGGCCACCCGCATACCGAGTGTATTTGTAGATGGTCGTGGTCACGACATCGAACATCGGCGCCAGCCATATATCTGCCGGGGAGCGGTACAGGACCCCGAAGTTCTTGAGGTGCGCATCGCCATTGCGGACCATGATGGAAAACGCCACCTGCGCAAAGAACCGCCTGAGGTTGTCGCTGTGCAACTGCAACTGACGCAGCAACTCCGCGACGCGCTGGTAGCTTCCCTGATATTTGCGGTTGGAGTGGACGTCGCGTACCCGCAGTCCTGCCAGGGCAGCGATGTCTTCAAACCCCAGCCGCTCGAAATGGCCGTCAACGTGGTCCACCAGGTCGAATCGTTCGATGATCAGCAATTGCCCATCGTCGGACAGCGCGCACGAGGGCACGGCGATATCGGCGCGGCGGGCCGCGTCCAGGCAAAGGTACTCGTTGACGGCCAGGTGGGGGTACTCGGGGCTCCCTGCTTTCACGATGAGAGACGGGATGGGTATCGTCACCCGGCCCGGGACCATGATCTTTGGCTGCACGCCGGATATGCCCACGCCGCTGCTCAGATACGCGGCGACCAACTCCGCGAACATCTCGGGCGAGTAGCGCGTCCGCAACAACTCCTCCTGCGTCAGGACCCGTGGTGGCGCCGCATCAGGCACGCCCGGCAGACTGTAGCCAAGGCGGCCAATTCCGTTCCGGCCCACCAGCGCCAGCAAATGCATGGGTGTCAGCGGCTGCTTGGGAAACAGTTCGCGAATTCGCGTGTACAGGTCACCTTCGGGCAGGTTCTGGTCCATGGGCGCGAACAGCGCGCTGTCCCCCCAGGTGAGCTTTTCCGCCGGCGGCATGAGCAAAGCGACCGGCGGCTGCCCGGGCTCAGGGGCGACGTATCGAAACTCGTAATTGGCGCCCTTGATGAGTTGTCCTGCACGTTCCGCCCCGGCGATCGCGACGTCCAGCAGGCGAACTTTCTCAGGAAGCATCGTCGTCGTCCTCGAAACGGCTGGCGACTTCCTCGGCCGTGGGCAATCCGACGCGCTCTACTGTCAGTGCCAGCCCCAGCGCACCCAGCACCCCCAGCAGCGAGGACACCGTCGCCTCCTGGCCAAATTCGAGGTGGTCAATGACCTTGCGGGTTTTCCCTGCCCTCTTGGCAAGTTCACGTTTGCTCAGCCGAAGTGCTTTGCGGCGCTCCTGCAATTGACGACCAAGTTCATCGGGCAGGCGAATGTGGCATCCCATACGGAGCCGTTATAACGTAAGACGCCCTCAATGGCAACCTACAGGTAGCCATTCAAGCCATTCAAGCCATCAAGCCCCTACCCCTGTCCCGCCGTCCCAGCCTCCCACCGGCCCTCACGCTTGCCATCGTTCTAGCCGCCCCGCAGCCAACTTGCTGCAAGACCCTGCAGGTGATGCACGGTGTGCTTTTCACCAACCAGGAGCACGGGCACCGCCCGCCCGACTCACTCGACCGTGACCGATTTGGCCAGGTTGCGGGGCTTGTCGACGTCGGTCCCGCGGATCACCGCCGTGTGGTACGCCAGCAGCTGCAGCGGGATCGTGTGCACGACCGGAGACAGGTAGCCCGCGTGCTCGGGCAGCCGGATCACGTGGATGTTCTCGCTCGCCTGCAGCCGGCTGTCGAGGTCGGCGACGACGTAGAGCTCGCCGCCGCGCGCGCGCACTTCCTGCAGGTTCGACTTCAGCTTTTCGAGCAGCGCGTCGTTGGGCGCGATGACGACCACCGGCATCGCCGCGTCGACCAGCGCCAGCGGGCCGTGCTTCAGCTCGCCGGCCGGGTAAGCCTCGGCGTGGATGTACGAGATCTCCTTCAGCTTCAGCGCGCCTTCGAGCGCGATCGGGTAGTGCAGGCCGCGGCCGAGGAACAGCGCGTGCTGCTTCCGGGCGAACTGCTCGGCCCACGCGATCACCTGCGGCTCGAGCGCGAGCGCGGCCTGCACGGCGGCCGGGAGGTGGCGCAGCCCGCGCAGCCAGAGCGCCTCGTCGTCGGCGGACAGCCGCCCGCGCAGCTTGGCCAGCATCAGCGCCAGCAGGAACTGCGCGACCAGTTGGGTGGTGAAAGCCTTGGTCGACGCGACGCCGACTTCGGTTCCGGCGCGGGTGAGGTAGGTGAGCTCGGTCTGGCGCACCATCGAGCTGGTGGCGACGTTGCAGATCGCCAGCGTGTGCGCGTGACCGAGCCCCTGCGCGTGCTTCAGCGCCGCGAGCGTGTCCGCCGTCTCGCCCGACTGCGACACGACGACGACCAGCGCATTCGGATGCGGAACGCTGTCGCGGTAGCGGTATTCGCTGGCGATCTCGACCTGGCAGGGGATGCGCGCCAGCGACTCGATCCACTGCCTGGCGACGAGGCTCGAATAGTAGCTGGTGCCGCAGGCGAGGATCAGCACGCTGTCGACCTTCGCCAGCGCTGCGGCCGCCTTCGCGCCGAAGAGGTCGGGCCCGATCCCGCCGACGGCTTCGAGCGTGTCGGCGATGGCGCGCGGCTGCTCGAAGATCTCCTTCTGCATGAAATGGCGGTACGGTCCCAGCTCGACCGCGGCGCCGGCGGCTTCGATGGTGACGACCGGGCGCTCGACGCGCGCACCGTCGGCGGCGTAGATCGCGTACGACTCGCGGCGGATGTCGGCAACGTCGCCTTCGTCGAGATACGCGACGCGGCGCGTGGCCGACAGCAGCGCCGCGGCGTCGGAGGCGATGAAGTGGTCGTCGTCGCCGATGCCGACGACCATCGGGCTGCCCTTTCGCGCGCCGATGACGCGCCCGGGTTCGCGCGCCGAAATGACCGCGATCGCGTACGCGCCGTCGAAGTCGGCCGCCGCCAGCCGCACCGCGCGCAGCAGGTCGCCTTCCGCCGCGCCGTGCCAGTACGCGTGCACGAGGTGCGCGATGACCTCGGTGTCGGTCTGCGTGGCGAACACGTAGCCCTGCGCGACGAGCTTCGCGCGCAGCGTCTCGTAGTTCTCGATGATGCCGTTGTGGACGACGGCGACCTCGCCGCCCGACAGGTGCGGGTGCGCGTTGACCTGCGTCGGCGCGCCGTGCGTCGCCCAGCGCGTGTGCGAGATCCCGGTGCTGCCGGACAGCTGCCTTTCCTCGGCCTGCGCCGCGAGATCGGCGACGCGCGCGGTGCTCACCAGCCGCGACAGCCGCGACTCGCCGCCGCTGCTCTCGATGATCGCCAGCCCGGTCGAATCGTAGCCCCGGTATTCGAGCCGGCGCACGCCGTCGATCAGCAGCGGGACGATGTTGCGCGCGGAGGCCGCGCCGACGATGCCGCACATGTCACTTGTCCTTCTTGACGGGCCGCTGCCAGCCGGGAATCGAGGTCTGTCTTGCGCGCGCGACGGTCAGCGTGCCGGGCGGCGCATCGGCGGATACCACGCTGCCAGCGCCGATGGTGGCGCCGTCGCCGACGGTGACCGGCGCGACCAGCACGCAGTTGGAGCCGATGCTGGCACCGTCGCCGATCGTCGTCCGGTGCTTGTTGGCGCCGTCGTAGTTGGCGGTGATCGTGCCCGCGCCGACGTTGACGCGGCTGCCGACCACCGAGTCGCCGATGTACGCGAGGTGGTTGGCCTTCGAGCCCTGGCCGAGCGTGCTCGCCTTGACCTCGACGAAGTTGCCGATGTGCACGTCGGCGCCCAGCGCGGCGCCGGGCCGCAGCCGGGCAAAGGGCCCGATCCGGCAGTCGGGGCCGACGGCGGCGCCGTCGAGATGCGAGAACGGCGCGATGCGGGTGCCGGCACCGACGGCCACGTCCTTCAGCACGCAGTGCGCGCCGACGCTGACGTCGTCGGCGAGCACGACGGCGCCCTCGAACACGCAGCCGACGTCGATGCGCACGTCGCGGCCGCAGGCGAGGCTGCCGCGAAGGTCGAAGCGCGCGGGGTCGGCGATCGCCGTGCCGGAGGCGAGCAGCGCCTGCGCCTGCCGGCGCTGGACGATGCGCTCGAGCGCGGCGAGCTGCGCGTGGTCGTTGACGCCCAGCACCTCCTCCTCGCTGGCGGCGACGTGCGCGGCGACCGGCACGCCGGCGGCGCGCGCGAGCCTGACCACGTCGGTCAGGTAGAACTCGCGCTGCGCGTTGTCGTCGGTGAGCGCGGCGACCCACTCGGCCAGCTTCGCCGTCGGCGCGGCCAGCACGCCGGTGTAGATCTCGTCGATGGCGCGTTCGGCGTCGCCGGCGTCGCGGTCCTCGACGATCGCGCGCACGCCGCCCGCGTCGTCGCGGACGATGCGCCCGAGGCCGGCGGGGTCGGCGACGCGCGCGGTCAGCAGCGCGAGGCGGCCGGACCCGGCGATCGCGGCGATCGCGGCCAGCGTCGCGGCGGAAATCAGCGGGCAATCGCCGTTCGCAACCACGGTGACGCCGTCGCCGGGCAGCGCGGCGAGCGCGATGCGGACCGCGTCGCCGGTCCCCCGCGGCGGGTCCTGCGTGACGAAAACGAGGTCCGGCACCGCGAGCGCGCGGCGGACCGCGTCGCCGCCGTGACCGACGACCACGCACAGCGCGCGCGGCGCCACGGCGCGCGCCGCGGCCAGCACGTGCGCGACCAGCGGCTTGCCGGCAAGCGGGTGCAGCGCCTTCGGCAGCGACGAGCGCATGCGCTTGCCCTGGCCGGCAGCCATCACCACGATCTGAAGGGGAGAGGAAGTCACGTCGGGAGGGGCGCGGCCGGCGACGCGGCCGGCCACGAGCATAAAAGCGTCCATGATACGACAACCGGTCGCCCGGCCGGTGCGCCGGGCGGGCCGAAATGCTAGAGTGCACGGGATAAACGGAGCCCGTCGTCAACGGGCACCCGCGCCCCACGACCCGTCATCGAATGGAGGATTCATGCGCATCACCCGCTGGCTGACCACGCTCGTCTTCGCCCTTGCCGCAATGGCCGCCGCGCTGCCGGCGCAGGCCGCCGACGCCTGCAAGAACCGCGGCGAGCTCGACGTCATGTACTGCGACACCAACGGCGACATGGTCGCCGATGCGCCGACGGACCCCAAGAAGTGGAAGAACCCGTCGACGATCGTGTTCACCTACACGCCGGTCGAGGACCCCGCGGTGTACGAGAACGTGTTCAAGCCGTTCACCACGCACCTCGCCAAGTGCATCGACAAGAAGGTCGTGTTCTACCAGGTGCAGTCGAACGCGTCGGAGATCGAGGCGATGCGCTCGGGCCGCCTGCACGTCGGCGGCTTCTCCACCGGGCCGACCGCGTTCGCGGTGAACCTCGCCGGCGCGGTGCCGTTCGCGGTCAAGGGAACGGCGAAGGAGTTCCAGGGCTACAACCTGATCGTCGTCGTCAAGGCGAGCTCGCCGTACCAGAAGCTCGCCGACCTCAAGGGCAAGAAGGTCGCGCACACGGCGCCGTCGTCGAACTCGGGGCACCTCGCGCCGCTGTCGCTGTTCCCGGCGCAGGGACTCACGCCGGACAAGGACTACAAGATCATCTTCTCCGGCAAGCACGACCAGTCGGTGATGGGCGTCAACTCGGGCGACTACGACGCGGCCGCCGTCGCGTCCGACGTCTTCCACCGGATGGCCGAGCGCGGCCAGATCAAGGAAGCCGATTTCCGGGTGATCTACCGCAGCCAGAAGTTCCCGACGTCGTCGTTCGCCTACGCGCACGATCTCGACCCCAAGCTCGTCGACAAGATGCTGGGCTGCTTCTACGACTACCGCTTCCCGCCCGAGATGCAGAAGGCCTTCGACGGCGCCGACCGCTTCTTCCCGATCAACTACAAGACGACCTGGGAAGTCGTGCGCGCGGTCGCCAAGGGCTCGGGCCAGGGCTTCGACAAGGCGTCGTACGACAAGGAATCGGCGCGCGAAGCGGCCGAGGCGGCGGCGAAGAAGAAGTGATCGCGTAGCCCGCGTTTCGCCTTCGCTCAACGCCGGTCGCCATGCTCACTCTCAAACACCTGTCCAAGTCCTACGTCGCGGGCACGCCGGTGCTCACCGACGTCAACCTCGACATCGACGCGCGCGGCATCACCGCGATCATCGGCGCCTCGGGCACCGGCAAGTCGACGCTGATCCGGTGCATCAACCTGCTGGTCGAGCCGACGGCGGGCGAGATCCTGTTCGAAGGGGCGGACCTCGCGCGGCTGTCGGGCAAGGCGCTGCGCCGCGCGCGCCGGCACATCGGCATGGTGTTCCAGGAGTACAACCTGGTCGAGCGCCTGTCGGTGATGGAGAACCTGCTGTCGGGGCGGCTGGGCTACGTTTCGGCGTGGCGCGCGTGGCGGCGCAAGTTTCCGCCGGACGACATCCGCCGGGCCTACGAACTGCTCGACGTCGTCGGCCTGACCGGGTTCGCCAACCAGCGCGCCGATGCGCTGTCGGGCGGGCAGCGGCAGCGCGTGGGCATCGCGCGCGCGGTGATGCAGGAGCCGACGCTGCTGCTGGCCGACGAGCCGACGTCGTCGCTCGACCCCAAGACCTCCGTCGAGATCATGGAACTGCTGACCGAGGTCGGCCGCTCGCGCGGGATTCCGGTGCTGGTCAACATGCACGACGTCGAACTCGCCCGGCGCTTCGCCGACCGCATCATCGGCATGGGCGACGGGCGCATCGTGTTCGACGGTCCGGCCGCAGCGCTCGACGACGCCACGCTGACGACGATCTACGGCGGCAAGGGCTGGCTGCATTGAGCGGGCGATCGCAGCGGATTTCGCCGCGATGAGCAGCCCCGCCGTCGCGGCGCTGCCCGCCGATCCCTTCCGCCGCAGCCCGTGGCCGCGGGTGGCGATGGTCGCGCTGGTGATCTACGTGATCTACGCCTGCGCGCAGCTCGAGGTGTCGTGGGCGCGCGTCGAGATCGGGCTCGAGAATGCGGGAAGATTCTTCGCCCGGCTGTTCCCGCCGAACTTCTCGCGCTGGGAGCTCCTGGTCAAGGGCCTGCAGGAGAGCCTGCAGATCGCGGTGCTCGCCAGCACGCTGGGCATCGTGCTGGCGCTGCCGATCGGCCTGTGCGCCGCGCGCAACCTGATGCCGTCGTGGGCGACGTGGCCGGCGCGCTTCATCATCGTGTCGGCGCGCTCGTTCCATCCGGTCATCGTCGCGATCCTGTTCGTCAAGGCGGTCGGCTTCGGCGCGCTGGCGGGGATCCTGGCGCTGACGCTGGCGTCGATCGGCTTCATCGGCAAGCTGTTCACCGAGGCGATCGAGGAGATCTCGGACAAAGAGGTCGAGGCGATCCGCGCGACCGGCGCGTCGTTCGCGTCGGTGCTGGCTTTCGGCGTGCTGCCGCAGGTGTTCTCGCGCTTCATCGGCTTCGCGACCTACCAGCTCGACTCGAACCTGCGCAACTCGACGATGGTCGGCATCGTCGGCGCCGGCGGCGTCGGCGGCACGCTGTTCGCGGCTTTCCAGCGCTTCGACTACGACTACGTCTGCGCGATCCTGATCTCGATCATCACGCTGATCATGATCGGCGAGGTGCTGGCCACCGGCGTGCGCGCGATCTTCATCGGCAACGCGACGCTCTCCGACGTGTTCCGCCGCGGCGGCGCGCACCGGCGCGAAATGCACCTCGAGGACGACTGATGGCGGGCGCGGCGACCCCCGCGGCCGCGGCCGCCCAGCCGCCGGTGGCCGAGCGCATCTGGCGGCGATTTTCGCCGGCGCAGCGGCTCGCGCGCTTCAGTGTCTACCTCGTCATCGTCGCCGCGATCGCCGCGTCGGTCCAGTCGGTCGAGGTCATCCCCGAGTTCCTGGCCGACGCCCCCGAGCAGGTGGTCGACCTGCTGACGCGGATGTGGCCGGCCGACTGGGCGCACTATCCGGACACGGTCCACGACGCGCTGATCGAGACGCTGCACATCGCCACGCTGGGCACGCTGCTGTCGCTGGTGCTGGCGATGCCGGTCGGCATCCTCGCCGCGCACAATCTGGTGCCGTCGACGCCGGTCAACCTGATCGCCAAGCTGATCCTGGTGTCGTCGCGGTCGGTGAACTCGCTGGTGTGGGCGCTGCTCTTCGTCGGCATCTTCGGCCCCGGCGCGCTGGCGGGAACGCTGGCGATCGCCTTCCGCTCGATCGGCTTCGTCGGCAAGCTGTTCGGCGAGGCGCTGGAGGAGGCGCAGCGCGGACCGATCGAGGCGCTCACCGCCGCCGGTGCGCCGTGGATGTCGCGGATGACCTACGGCTACTGGCCGCAGGTCAGCCCCGCCTTCTGGTCGATCGCGCTGTTCCGCTGGGACATCAACGTGCGCGAGTCGGCGGTGCTGGGGCTGGTCGGCGCCGGCGGCATCGGGATGGTGCTCGACTCGGCGCTGAACCTGTTCCAGTGGCCGCGCGTCGCCGTGGTCCTGATCGCGATCTTCGCCGTGGTCGTCGTCGCCGAAGTCGTCGTCACGCAGGTGCGCCGTCGCGTGATCTAGCCGTGTCGATCATCGCCGTATTCAACCAGAAGGGGGGTGTCGGCAAGACGACGACCGCGCTCAACCTGCTGGCGGCGATCGCGCAGCGGGGGCAGCGGCCAGTCGGCATCGACCTCGATCCGCAGGCGCACCTGTCGCACGTGTTCGGCGCGCAGGCGAAGCTCGCCGACGATTCGGTCTACAGCTTTTTCGTGCGCCAGCGCCCGCTCGACGACATCGCCCGGATCACGAAAAGCGGCGTCGTCGTCTGCCCCGCGCACCTCGAGCTCGCGAAGGTCGACTCGATGCTCGGCAAGAGCGTCAACATCGTCACCCGGCTGCGCCAGGCGCTGCGCGCGCCCGATGCCATGCCCGGCCCGGTCGTCATCGACACCTGCCCGCTGTTCAACGTGCTGTCGCTCAACGCGGTGTTCGCCTGCGACCTGCTGCTCGTTCCCGTCTCCTGCGACTTCCTCGCGCTGCGCGGCGCGCGCGAGGTCGAGCGCGCGCTCAACGCGCTGGAGCCGGTGTTCCGGCAACGCCTGCCGCGGCGCTACCTGCTGACGCGCTACGATGCGCGGCGGCGGATGAGCCGGCAGGTGGTCGAGCAGATGATGGAGGCGCTGCGCCCCGAGGACGTCTGCGCGACGCGGATACGCGAAAGCGTGATGCTCGCCGAAAGCCCGTCGGTCGAACTCGACGTGTTCCGGCACGCGCCAAGCAGCCACGGCGCCTTGGACTACCAGGCGCTGGTCGAGGAGCTAGTGGGTGCCGGGTTTGTAGAATGACTCGGCGGCGAGCGGCGGCGGCGCTTCGGATGCGCCGATCAGCTCGATGACGGCGGCCAGATCGAGACCGTCGACGCGCCGGCCGACGGCCTGCGTCTGGCATTCGACGATCTGGCAGCGATCGTACATCTGGCGCAGCCGGCGTTCGGCGTCGGCGAGCGACGGCGCCATGATGGAAATGTTTTCGACCCGCTGACCGCTGCGGGTCCGGATGTTGAAGCCGTAACGTACCATTGCCTTGGTTCCCCTGCCCCGGACTGCCCCTTCCCCCGTCCTGGGCCCGATCGCCGTTGGCGTCGGGCATCGTCGTCGCACCGGGGGGTTATTATGATAGGCCCAAAGGCTCGGCAATAGCCAGCTATTTCAAGGCGAATCAACGGCATGGCGCTCCCTGCGCATCCATCTTCCGCTTCCGGCGCCGGGCCGGACGTCGACGCCGCCGCTGCGGCGCCCGATCCGCTGCTCGCAAGCCTGCGCCGGATGGGGTTGGTGAGCGCTGACCAACTTGCCGTGTTCACGCCGTTGACGGGCGGGGTCTCGTCCGACATCTACCGCGTCGACCTGCCCGGCCGGACGCTGTGCGTCAAGCGCGCGCTGGCGCGGCTGAAGGTCGCCGCCGACTGGCGGGCGCCGGTCGAGCGCAACCGCTGGGAGGTCGAGTGGATGCGCGTGGCGGCCGGCGTCGTCCCCGCGGCGGTCCCCGCCGTCCTCGGCGAAGACCGCGCCGCCGGCTGCTTCGCGATGGCGTATCTCGGCAACGACGACCACCCGATCTGGAAGGCGCTGCTGCGCGACGGGACGATCGATCCGGACTTCGCCGGCGAGGTGGGCTCCGTGCTCGGCCGCATCCACGCGGCGACCGCGGCGCGCGGCGACCTCGCGGCGCGCTTTCCTACCGACGACATCTTCTACGCCATCCGGCTGGAGCCGTATCTGGTCGCCACCGGGCGCGCGCATCCCGACCTCGCCGCACGGTTCGATGTTCTCACCGACGTCACGCGCACGACGCGCCGCGTGCTCGTCCACGGCGACTTCAGCCCGAAGAACCTGCTCGCGGGGCCGGCGGGGCCGGTGATTCTCGATGCCGAGTGCGCGTGGTGGGGTGACCCCGCCTTCGATCTCGCCTTCGTGCTCAATCACCTGCTGCTGAAGGGTGCATTGCGCCCTGCGTGGCGTGCGCGGTATGCGAGCGCTTACCTTGAGCTGACCCGCGCCTACCTCGCGCAGGTCGACTGGGAGGCCCCGGCGGGGGTCGAGGCGCGCACCGCGGCGCTGCTGCCGGGCCTGATGCTGGCGCGCATCGACGGCAAGTCGCCGGTCGAGTACCTGACGTCCGCCGCCGACCAGGACGCCGTGCGCGCATTCGCCCGCCGGCGGCTGACCGAGCCGGTGGCGTCGCTCGCCCGCATCGCCGACGACTGGGTCGCCGCCGGACAGCTCGGGAGGTCGCCGTGAGCAGCCGCATCGCCTCGGTGCATGCGCGGCGCGTCTGGGACTCGCGCGGGCGACCCACCGTCGAAGCCGAAGTTACGTTGGCAGGCGGCGCCGTCGGCCGCGCGATCGCCCCGGCCGGTGCCTCGCGCGGCTCCCGCGAGGCGATCGACCTGCGCGACGGCGGCGAGCGCTTCGGCGGCCTGGACGTGACGCAGGCGCTCGCCAACGTCGGTGGACCGATCGCCCGGGCGCTGGCCGGCCGCGACGCCGGGGACCAGGCCGGCGTCGATGCGGCGCTGATCGCGCTCGACGCGACGCCGAACAAGGCGCGGCTGGGGGGCAACGCGACGGTCGCGGTGTCGCTGGCGGTGGCGCAGGCGGCAGC
>CAIWHR010000514.1 GCA_903912485.1 uncultured beta proteobacterium
AGACCATCATCGTCCTCGACGTCCTGTTCGCCACGTCGACGCAGGTCGCCGCGCTCGGGCACGGCGCGCGCGACGTGATCCCGACGCTTGACGGCGATGCCGCGCTGCGCGTCGCCGCGGGCCGCGAACCGGGCAGTTACGTGCTGGCGGGCGAGCTCGACGCGGACACGCTGCCGGGCTTCGTCCAGCCGACGCCGCTGGCGCTGCTGCGCGAGGACGTGCGCGGGCGCACGGTGATCCAGTCGACGACCAACGGCACGGTCGCGCTGCACAAGTCGCTGCAGGGCGCGCACGTGTACGCCGCCGCGCTGCTCAACGGCAGCGCGGTCGTCCGCCACGTGGCGCGCGCGCACCCCGACGAGACGGTGCTCATCGTCTGCTCCGGCTCGGCCGACAACTTCAACCTCGAGGATTTCTACGCCGCCGGCCGCCTCGTGGCGCTGTTCCAGCAGCACCATCCGGGGCAGGAATATTCGGACGCCGCGCTGGCCGCGAGCCTGCTCGCCGCGCGCGGCGACGCGCGCGACTGCTTGCGCGCGGGGCGCGTCGGCAGGATGATGGAAGAACGTGGACTGGCGGACGAAGTCGACTACTCGGCGCTCGACGATGTCTTCGACGTCGTGCCGAAGTTCGAGAACGGCCGTCTGCACAATTGCATAACCGCGTCGAAGCCCGCACCCCGGGCGGGGACGACCTGAAACTCGGCGCATCACGCCGCGTCGTACAACCTGGAGCACTGACCATGGACAGCATCACCAAGCACATCATGAATCCGTTTGCGGGCCTCAACCAACTGCTGGAGCGCGCGAACCTTCCCGGCTTCGACGCGGCCGGCATCGTCGAGGCCCGGCGCAAGGACATCAACGCCGTCCTCGAAGCCAACCGGATCGTGTACGCAGGCGCGCAGGCGCTCGCGCAGAAGCAGCTCGAGATCCTGCGCACCGCGATGGGCGCCGCGCGTCAGGCGATCAGCGAAGGCTCGTTCTCGGGCGGACCGATGGAGATCGCCCGCCGGCAGCGCGAACTGATGACCAACGCTTTCCAGATGTCGCTGGCGCACATGCGCGAGCTGGCGGAGATCGTGCGCAAGGCGCAGGCCGACGCGTTCGCCGTGGTCAAGGGGCAGGTCGAGCACGACGTCAGCGCGCTCGTCGGCCGAGTGCAGCGCAAGGGCAAGGGCAAGGCGCAGGCCGAGCCCGCGCCGGTGTCGAGGGCCAAGCCGGGACCCAAGCCCAAGGCGAAGGCCGCGCCCGCGGCGGCGCCCAAAGCCAAGGCGGCTCCCGCGGCGAAGGCCAAGGCGGCTCCGAAGGTGAAGGCGGCTCCGAAGGTGAAGGCGGCTCCGAAGGCGAAGGCCGCCCCCAAGGCGAAAGCCGCACCCGCTCCGGTAGCGAAGGCCGCGCCCAAGGCAAAGGCCAAAGCCAAGGCCGCGCCCGCCGTCGCGCCGAAGGCCAAGGTCGCGCCGGCACCGGCACCGAAGGCCAAGGTCGCGCCGGCACCGAAGGCCGGGATCGCGCGCAAGGCGAAGGCCGCAGTCGCGCCCGCACCCAAGGCCGCAGTCGCGCCCGCACCCAAGGCCGCCCCTGCCCCCGCACCGGCGCCCAAGGCCGCGCCCAAGCCCAAGGCCGCAGTGAAGGCCGCGCCCGCACCCGCGCCAGTCGCCGCGCCCGCGCCGGCACCCGCCCCTGCAGTCGCGCCCGTCGTCGCCCCCGAGTAGCCCGGGCTTCGCCACCACGACCGCCCGCCGGCAGCCACAGGCGCCGACGGGCGAACCCCGGGGCAATCGTGCCCCCGTGGCCACAACCCCCCGGGTTTCGCGGGTTGGCCTTGTGGGCCGAGCGGGCGTTTGTGCCCGCGAACCCCGGGGCAGCCGTGCCCGTGGCCACAACCCCCCGGGTTTCGCGGGTTGGCATTGTGGGCCGAGCGGGCGTTTGTGCCCGCGAACCCCGGGCTACGGTCGAGGTTCGCCACCACGACCACCCGCCGGCAGCCACAGGGGCAGCCGTGCCCGTGGCCACAACCCCCCCGGGTTTCGCGGACCGGCGGTCGCGTCTGACGTCGGGCCGTCGCAGTTTCGTATCGAATTGCGAATCTGGCTCTGAAAATCCTTTTGCAACAGACCGTTACGCGCACATTGGAATTATTATAAACGAGAATATAATAATCGAATGCGCTGGGACTTCTATGGCCGACAGGACAAGCTCGCGGAGCTTCGCCACATCATCGAGGCAACCCGCTGGTTCTTCGCACGCGTACAGGGGCGACGCCGCATCGGCAAGACAGAATTGCTGAAGCAACTGGCCAGGGCCGACAACGAACTGGAAGCGCGGCTCGTCTACATGCAGGTGCCGGACTCCGACGAGCGCGATGTGGTCCATGCGTTCCGCCGGGCGCTCCTCGAATGCGAACCGTCGTGGATACGAGAGCTTGCACCGTCGGTCGCCGACTTTGCTTCCATGGCCGATGCCATTGGCAAGCTGTGCGGCGGCAACGTCATCGTCGTGCTCGATGAGTTCCAGTATTTCGTCCGCGGGACGCTGTATGCGTTCAACTCCTTCCTGCAGGCCGAAGTGGACAAACTGCGCGGCACGACCACGGGTGGCATCTTCGTCCTCGGTTCCATCCAGACGGAGATGCAGGCGCTGCTCAACGACAAGGCCGCTCCCCTGTACGGCCGGGCGACCCACCACTTCGACCTCGACCACTGGGATTTTGAGGACCTGCTCCAGGTCTTCGAGGCGCAAGACATCGGCGACCCGCGATGCTGGCTGACCCTGTGGAGTGTTTTCGAGGGCGTGCCGAAGTTCTATCGCGATGCCTATGATTTCGATTGCCTGCAGCTCGGCGCCGATGAGCTCGGGCGCCAACTCATCCACCGGCTGTTCCTGAAAGGTTCGAGCCCACTTCGCGACGAAGCGGAGAACTGGTTCCTGCGAGAGATCCAAGGCAGAAACGTCTCCATTCTGACGTTCCTTGCCGACAACAACGGCTGCTACGCGGGCGACATGGCCGCCGCGTTGACCAGGACGGGCAACTCGGCCGAACTGGGGTCGTACCTCACCAACCTGGTCACCAGGTACCGGATGGTCGAAAAGCGGTTACCGGTGTTCTCCAATGCGAAGAGCCGCAACGCCAGATATTACTTGACCGACAACTTCCTTCAGGCTTGTCTGGCGGTTGCCACCCCGGCCGTACACGCTGCCCGCATCCGGCCAATCGAGCGTACTCTCGACAGGGCCGTGGAGAGGCTTTCCACTCACGAAGGGTTTGCCTTCGAGAAACTCGTGCGCTCGCTCCACGTCGAGTGCTCACGCAAGGGAAAGGGCGACTTCGAACTCGGCAGCATCGAGTTGGGCTACTGGAACAAGCCTCGCGATGCGGCCGACAGCATCGAGATCGACGTTGTGGCACTGAACGAACCGGATAAGCGAGTTCGGTTCGGCTCGTGCAAGCGCTCCGCCAAGGCTCACTCGCCTCAGGCGTTGGCCAGGTTTCGTCAGCACGTCGACGCCTTCCTCAAGTCCAACGAAGGCAAGCGGCTGGCGGGATGGCCGGTCGAGATGGTCCTCTTCTCGCCCTCGTTCGAGGCGGACCAGCGCAAAGAGCTCGAGGCGATCGGGTTTGCGTGCAAGGACCTTCAATCCTTCGCGAAGTTGTTCGGCAAGTAGCCAGCCATTCGAGGAATCAAAAGGGGACCGGGCATGGCTGAAACCGGGTAGAGTTATCGGAGGGATACCGGCTCGTGGCCGCGAGCCCCGGGCCACGGTGGATCGGCGCGATGGAACGCACGCAGCCGCGTAACGCAGGCGTCGCAGCGCGCCACGGAGACAGGGTTTGGTTTGATCGCCTTTTGCGGAGGTGACCATGTGCGAACTTTCCCCCGGCAAGCACCATCGCCACTCGCTGTTCTGCATCCTGCCGCCGTACATCCTGCGCGAGATTGCCAGGAACGGAACCGAAGAGCAGCGCGCTGCCGCGCTCGGGGCGCTGGCCGCCGACACGGCGCTGCGCGAACTGCGCGCGGCGCAGGCGCCGACCTTCGTGCGCACCGTGGTATCGACGCCCGCGCCGAAGCCCGTCGACGCGAAGCCGCGCCGGACCGTCTACGACGCCGCCGGCGCGCAGCAGCTGCCTGGCAAGGCCGCGCGCAGCGAAGGCGCGGCAGCCACCGGCGACGCGGCGATCGACGAGGCCTACGACGGCCTCGGCGCGACCTTCGCCTTCTACCGCGACGCCTGCCGCCGCAACTCGATCGACGGCGCCGGGATGCCGCTCGACGCGACGGTCCACTTCGGCGTCGGCTACAACAACGCGTTCTGGAACGGCCGGCAAATGGTCTTCGGCGATGGCGACGGCAGGCTCTTCAATCGCTTCACCGTCGCGCTCGACGTCATCGGCCACGAGCTCGCGCACGGCGTCACCGCGCGCGAAGCCGGGCTCGTCTACCGCGACCAGCCGGGCGCGCTCAACGAATCGCTGTCCGACGTCTTCGGCTCGCTGATCAAGCAGCACGCGCTGCAGCAGGACGCGAGCCAGGCCGACTGGCTGATCGGCGCCGGGCTGCTGACGGCGGCGGTCAAGGGCGTCGCGCTGCGCTCGATGAAGGCGCCGGGAACCGCGTACGACGACCCGGTGCTCGGCCGCGACCCGCAGCCGGCGCACATGAAGGACTACATCGTCACGCTCGACGACAACGGCGGCGTCCACCTCAACTCGGGCATACCGAACCGCGCGTTCTGCCTCGCGGCCACCGCGCTAGGAGGCAAGGCGTGGGAGGTCGCCGGACGCATCTGGTATCTGACGATGCTCGATCCGAAGCTCAAAGCGACCGCCAATTTCGCCGCCTTCGCGAGGCTCACGGTGAAGACCGCGGGCCGGCTCTACAAACCGGCGAGCCGGGAGGCGGTGGCGGTCGCGCAGGCGTGGCGGCAGGTTGGGGTGATTCCGTAGGGCGGCGGCGAAGCCCCGGGCGGGAGTTGGGGGACGGCAGGTGGCGTCAACAGGACCGCGGGTTGCGATTTCGGCGGTGCCAGGCTTGTCGGGGGGGGCACGATGCGATGCAGGGGGATTCGATGCGGGTCGAACTGAGAATCGACGGCGGCCTCGCCTATTTCCCTGGTCTTGCCAGGCCCGTCATGCTCGACGGCGCGAGACTCTCCGCCGCCGATCAGGCCGAACTGGCCCGCCTGTGTCGAGCGGCGCTGGCGGACCCGGGACCTGAATCTGCCGCGCGCGCCGAAGCGCTGCCGGACGCGCGGCGCTATCGGCTGGCGATCGACATCGACGGCGAAACGCACGCTCTGGCTGCCGCCGATCCCGTCGCCCAGCCGGCGGTCGCCGCGCTGATCGATTTCGTCGGCGCGCACGGGCAGCGGTAATATCGAATCCGTTGCCCGCCGCAAGTTGCGGCAGTTGGACCTGGCGGCGCGTCTCGCGGTCCGAAGGATGTGGCGATCACCGACCATCACTGAGGGATCGTGACGATGCGCAAATGGGTTCCGATCACGCCCGGCGAGCTGCTGCCGGAAGAGTTCCTCAAGCCGACCCCGAGCTACCGGTAGATCTCGCGCCGGTTGCCGATGCGCAGCACGCGCACGACAATCCGACGATCCTGGATGTCGCAGACGATGCGCCAGTCGCCGACGCGGTACTTCCAGTAGTTGCCAAGCCTCGCGCCGGCGAGAGCCTCGCCAAGGTCGCGGGGATCGTCCAGCGTGGCCACGCGCTGCTTCAGGAAGCCGAGCAGTCGCTGCTGCACCGAACGGTCGAGTTTTCGCAGGTCCTTGACCGCGTCGGGGTCGAATTCGATCTCAAAGGCCAAGCTCGCGCTCCACCTCGGCCAGCGGGATGGTCTTGCGGTTCAGGCGGGCACGCGCCTCGGCGAGGTAGTAGTCCTCCAGGTCGTCGATGTACTCGACGATGGCCTCGCGCGCCAGCGCGGTCTTGGTGCGCCCGGTCTCGCTGGCCAGCGCGTTCAGGCGTTGTTCGATGCTGTCGGGCAGCCGTATGGCGAGCATGGCGAATCTCCTTGTCGAACCAGTCGCTATACGAGTATAGCAGGCAGATCGCCCCGGCCGCCGCCACAGGCGCGCGGTCCTGGCGCGACGGCCTTCCCGCAGTGGTAATATGGTAAGGAAGTAATGCAACAGGAGCCGTCGCCATGCCCGCAATCTCCAAGATCACCGCCAAGGGCCAGACCACCGTGCCGCGGGAGGTTCGCGCGGCGCTGCACAGCAAGCCCGGCGACCTGATCGCGTGGGAGCTCGCGCCCGACGGCAGCGTTGCCGTGCGGCGCATCAACCCCGTCGACCTCGAGTACCTGCAGGCCGTCCAGGCGACGCTGAGCGAGTGGCAAACGGCCGAGGACGAGCAGGCGTATGGCAAGCTTTGAGCGCTTCGACGTCGTGCGCGTGCCGTTTCCGTTCACCGACCGGCAGGCCGAAAAGAACCGCCCGGCGCTGGTGATTTCCGATGGCGCGGCGTTCAACCGGCCGGCCGGGCAGAGCGTGATGGCGATGATCACGTCGGCAGGCCACGCGCCGTGGCCGCTGGACGTTCCCCTCGGCGATCTCGCGGCGGCCGGGTTGCCCGCGGCGTCGATGGTCCGCTTCAAACTCTTCACGCTCGACGATCGCCTCGTTCGCGGCCGGCTGGGAGCGCTTGCGCCTAAAGACCGGGCCAATGTGCAGAAGGCGCTGCGGAGCCTGTTGGCGTAACGCCCCCGGCGCCCCCCTACCTTCCGCCCACCCCCCCGCCGAGATCCGCGACGTACCACCCCGCCGACGCCGCGATCCCGGCGTCGAATCCGTGCGTCGGCGCGTACCCCAGCAGCCGCTGCGCGTCGCCGATGTCGGCCAGCGAGTGGCGCACGTCGCCGGCCCGAAAATCGCGGTACACCGGCGGCGCGATCGCGGCCCGCGCGCCGCGGTTGATCAGCGTCTCCCGCAGCACCTCGAACAGCCGGTTCAGCGTCGTGCGCTCGCCGACCGCGACGGTGTAGGCGCGGCCGACCGCCGCCGGGTCGCCGGCGAGCGCCGCCAGCACGTTCGCCTGCACGACGTTCTCGACGTAGCAGAAATCGCGGCTGGTCTCGCCGTCGCCGTTGATGCAGACCGGCGCACCGCCGAGCATGGCGGCGATCCACTTCGGGATCACCGCCGCGTAGTCGCCCTCGGGATCCTGGCGCGGCCCGAAGACGTTGAAGTAGCGCAGCCCGATCGTCTCCAGCCCGTAGCAGCGGCCGAACACCGCCGCGTACTGCTCGTCGATGAGCTTGGTCAGCGCATAGGGCGACAGCGGCGTGCCGATGGCGCTCTCCACCTTCGGCAGCGCCGGATGGTCGCCGTAGACCGAACTGGACGAGGCGTAGACGAACCGGCGCACGCCCGCGTCGCGCGCCGCGATCAGCATGTTCAGGAAGCCGTCGACGTTGGCGATGTGGGTGCGCCGCGGCTGCTCGATCGAGCGCGGCACCGAGCCCAGCGCCGCCTGGTGCAGCACGTAGCGCACGCCGCGGCAGGCGTCGGCGCAGACCTCCGGGTCGGCGATGTCGCCCTCGATGAAGCGAAAGCGCTGCCACGCGGCGTCGCCCACCGCGGAGCGCACGAGGTCGAGATTGCGGCGGTGCCCGGTGGCGAAATTGTCGAGGCCGACGACCTCCTGGCCCAGCGACAGCAGCGCCTCGGCGAGGTTCGAACCGATGAAACCGGCAACTCCGGTGACGAGCCAGACATGGCGTCCGGCGCCCAGCGCGGCCTGGGTCACGGCGTGAGGGGGCATTGGGGGCACGGGCGGTCGAAGGAGCGGGGGTGTGGGGAGGAGGGGTCCATGGTAACCGAAGATTCCGGGGCGTTCGCCGGGCAGCGCCACGTTGCGGGCGCAACTGGGGAACAGAGAGAATTCGATACCTGTGCTTCGGTGGCCGCCTAAACGGTGTCGATATCCACCTTGACGGCCTGCGCGCGCTCAGTCGTGCGCGTCAGGACCTTGCGGTGCAGCTCCTGGTCGGCCAATGCTTCCACCATGGCTTGAAACAAGGCCGGTTCGACTATGTAGAAGGCCGCCTTGTTGTGATTGAGAACCGCGACCGGCCGGCTCTGCGCATCCCGCAACACGGCTGCGGGATTCTTCTTGAACTCGGACATGCTCACCGTCATGTCGGTATAGAGGGCATCCATTATTGAGCTCCATTATCAAGGCCAAATATGGGACTGAAGCCGGCGCTGTCAAGATCGCGGCGGTTGTTGTGTCGCAGCGGTTGTTGTCCAGGCGGGGTTGCCGGCCGCATCTCCTGCCGGGACCGGCGCAAGGATCCTCGCGGGGAGTCCGGCGGCGAGGGACGCTCATCGCCTCCGCCTCGCTCTCCAGCGCTCGCCAGCCGACCGCGTCCAGCAGCGCAGCCGCGGTATGATGTCTCGTTAAGAAATCACACACTCACAGAACGCCATGCGCCACTACAGCCCCAGAAAACGCGTCCTCGTCACCGGCGGGGCCGGGTTCCTCGGCTCGCACCTCTGCGAGCGGCTGTTGGCCGCGGGCGACGACGTCGTCTGCGCCGACAACTTCTTCACCGGTACCAAGGACAACATCGCGCACCTGCTGCCGGACCCGCATTTCGAGCTGATCCGCCACGACGTCACCTTCCCGCTGTACGTAGAGGTCGACGAGATCTACAACCTCGCCTGCCCCGCGTCGCCGGTCCACTACCAGTACGATCCGGTGCAGACGACCAAGACCAGCGTCCACGGCGCGATCAACATGCTGGGGCTGGCCAAGCGGGTGAAGGCGAAGATCCTGCAGGCGTCGACCAGCGAGGTCTACGGCGACCCGCACGTGCACCCGCAGACCGAGGACTACTGGGGTCACGTCAACCCGATCGGCATCCGCTCGTGCTACGACGAGGGCAAGCGCTGCGCCGAAACGCTGTTCTTCGACTACAGCCGTCAGCACAAGGTGCGGATCAAGGTGGCGCGGATCTTCAACACCTACGGCCCGCGGATGCACCCCAGCGACGGCCGGGTGGTGTCCAACTTCATCGTGCAGGCGCTGGGCGGCGAGCCGATCACCATCTACGGCGAGGGCAACCAGACGCGCTCGTTCTGCTACGTCGACGACCTGATCGAAGCGCTGATCCGGCTGATGGCGACCCCCGACGACTTCACCGGACCGGTGAACGTCGGCAACCCCGATGAATTCACGATCCTCGAGCTCGCGCAGAAGGTGATCGCGCTGACCGGGTCGAAGTCCGAGATCGTCTTCCGGCCGCTCCCGAGCGACGACCCCACGCAGCGGCAGCCGGACATCACGCTGGCACGGAAAGTCCTGCAGTGGGCGCCCGCCACCCGCCTCGACGACGGTCTGCGCAAGGCGATCGACTATTTCCGGGGGGCGGCGACGACGGGTTGATCAAAGAAACTGGTTGGCCACCCGATATCGACTTTCAGAACCTTCATCTCGTTGGCATCTCTCAGTTGGTGGCATATCGCAATGTCCACTCGGGCACGTTGATGCCGTTTCGGGGAACGGGCGACCATCCCACTGAAGTGATCACGCGCCCCACTATTGACAAACCGTTCCCGGTGGCACAAAGACTTGCCGCGAAATCGTCTTGTTTCCCGACGTACCATTGAGGTTGTACGCGAAGTTGGCCGCATTGCCATTGGCAAAGGTTGCTGTCGCCGTACCGACCGGCGTCTCGACGACAGAACTCTTACTCCATGGCACCGAGTCGAACGACGGGCCGCTGACCGTTGAAACTAGCCCCGCGTACACGCCCGCAGTACTCTTGTCGAGCTGCGCGATGAGCCACCATGGCTTACCTGTGGCGTCATAGGTAAACCAAGTGGCGAAGATGGTGTCGCCCTGATGGGTGAAGTTGATACCCCACCCCGACTCGCTTGCATTCCACCAGAGGTCAGTATAGTTGGTGGCAAGCGCGAGGTGGGGCTGTGTGCCCCAGATACAGGTCGGAATTTCACCAAATGCCTGACGTTCGATCGCCTTTGACTGGGAAATTCCATTAACCGAGTATGCAATAGTCGCATGCCTCGCGTTGGTAAATGTCGCGGTCATTGTCCCGACCCCGGTCTCCACAGGGGTCGGTCCGAACGGCGACGAATTGAATAGGGGTCCGCCGACAGTTGAGAGCGGGCCGGAATAGACCCCCGCTCCATTACTACGGAGCTCGGCGATTAACCACCAAGGCTTGCCGCTTGCGTCGTAGGTGAACCAGGTCGCAAAGATGATGCCGCTCTGGTGAGCGAAACTGATGCCCCATCCGGATTCAGCCGGATTCCACCATAGACCTTGATAGTTGAACGAGGACTTTGTCGCCTCGACCGCTGCACGGCCCACCGCCGAGTCGTCCGTGAAGAACCCATCGATTCCAGCGTTCAGATAGGCTTGGATTTCGGCGACGCTGTTGCCGCGCACCGATGGAACGTTGATCGGTGCAACTTTCAAGTTCACTGGAAGGCAGCAATTCTCTGGTGACATCGTCCAAGGATAAACGGCGAGCCCCACCGCATGGGCATCTTTGACCAAGCTGGTCGTGGTCCCGAAGCCGGTCGCAACGCCGGAAGCATCGCGGACAAAAGGGATGATCAATTCCTTGTGGGGCAACACTGCATAGGCATAGGTCGCGATTTCCCTGAGCCCCGTGGGCGCGACTTGGTTAGCGGAACTGACAGCTAGGGCCAAGCGCACGCTGCTGAGCGCGTGTATCCGCATCAGGTTAGAGACTTCGAACGATGATATGATCACGGGTGCATTGTGATGATTCCATCCGCTTCTCTCAAGTGCCGCCAAGAGGGGTTCCTCCAGCGGAAGGCCGATGGACCTGAAATATGTCGGAAATTTGGTCTCCGGGAAGATTCCGATCACCCGCCCCGTGGCCTCCGATTGCTCCTTGGCGAGAGCAATGATCTCTTCCAACGTTGGGACTTCGAACTGATCGTTGAAGACGACGTTGCCAGGACGAATCGCGGGCAAGCGCTCGCGCGCACGCAGCATCTTCAATTCGGTTAGCGTGAAGTCTTCGGAGAACCAGCCTGTGATCGCGGTACCGTCCACGGTCTTTGTGGTTCTGCGTGAAGCGAATTGCGGTAGATCTGCGACATTCGTAGTAGCTTGCTGGATGGATCCATCGGGATTGAGGATCGCGAGGGCGTTCTCGTGCCGAGCAACTAGCACACCATCTTTGGAGATTACCAGATCGGGTTCGATGATCTCAGCACCGTCGTCGATGGCCTTCTGGTAAGCGGCCAGCGTATGCTCTGGACGGAGCGCGGAAGCGCCACGATGCGCGATTACCATAGGCGAGTTCAACGAGTCGAAGTCTCCGGCGCTTCCGTAGGCTTCTAGGCTAATGACAGTCGATAGGGCTCCCAAGATGGGCAGAAAACAACTCATGCGCCGCATCGAAATATTCCACTCTGTGTAAGCTTCACGGAACGCAACGGTATGGGTCCGACGGTAAGCTTGGACGGAAAGCGTGTTATTGTCGCACACTTACATTCGGGCGCGATTTCGGAGACAAAGCCGTGGTCGATCCACGGTCCGTGGACGCCCAATGCAGCGGGAAATCATCCGATGGGGTATCGACCCGTGCTACGGGAGTGGCGCCGACCGCGTTGAGCCCGAGCTTCAGGTTTGCGAACGTGCGTTATCACCAAGTAAGTCGACGCCGTTGGCGATCATGCATTGTCGGGTGCAGATGATGGCCACGCCGGACGAATTCATGATCCTCGAGCTCGCGCTGACGGGGTCGAAATCAGGGATCGCCTTCAGGCCGCAGCCGAGCGACGACCCCGCGCAGCGGCAGCCGGACATCACGCTGGCGCGGAAAGTCCTGCAGTGGGCGCCCGCCAGCCGCCTCGACGACGGCCTGCGCAAGGCGATCGACTATTTCCGGGGCGCGGCGGCGCCGCGTTGATCAAAGAAGCGGGTCGGCCACCCGAACGCTGTCGAGCAGTTGCCCGTGCGGCATGTCTTCGGAATGGAGCGTACCGGCATGGCCTTCGATGGCTGCCTGCACGATCAGTGCATCCCAGAACGAAAGCCGATTGTTCCGACTGTGGTGCGTGGTGGAGATGATGATGTCGCCGTCGATCTGCACTAAGTGGGCTAATTCTTAAATACGAGCACGTATAATAATGTTGCCATTTAGGGCTCTTTGTGGCATGTTCCGGCGCACGGAGGTGCGCCATGCCAAGGACGGTTCCTTACCGTATCGTGCTGTCGCCTGCAGAGGAAGCCGAGTTGTCCGGGCGGGCCATGAAATATACGTTACCGTATTATCAAGTCGTGCGAGCCAAGATGATTCTCCTCGCCGCCGACGGCTTGGGCAACGACGAGATCGCCTCGTGCCTGCATACGCGGCGCGAAATCGTGAGCCTGTGGCGCAAGCGCTTTTTCGAACAGCGCTTGACGGGCTTGGAGGATCAGGCGCGCCCGGGGCGACCTCGGGCTTTTCCCCCCAGACGTGGTGGTGCAGGTCAAGGCTCTGGCGTGTGAACGACCGGCGACGCTCGGCCTGCCGCTCTCGCGCTTCAGTGTGGCCGACGTGGCGCAGCAGGCACGGCAATCGGGGTTGGTCGCGACTATCAGCGACAGCACCGTCTGGCGCTGGCTCCATGCCGATGCGATGAGACCATGGCAGCATCGCTGCTGGATCTTTCCGCGCGATCCTGAGTTTGCCGTCAAAGCCGGCCGCGTCCTTGATCTCTACCAACGGCGCTGGCAGGGGAAGCTGCTGCGCGATGACGAGTTTGTGCTGTCCACCGACGAGAAAACCAGCATCCAGGCACGAACGCGTATCCACCCGACGCTGCCACCCAAGCCGGGCGTGGCCATGCGTGCCGAGCACGAATACATCCGTTGCGGCGCGTGGGCCTACCTGGCCGCCCTCGATGTCCACCGCGCCAAAGTGTTTGGCCGCTGTGAGCGCAAGACCGGCATCGCGCCGTTCGAGCGACTCGTCGACGACGTCATGCACCAACCGCCCTACAACCATGCTCGCCGGGTCTTCTGGATCATGGACAATGGATCTTCCCATCGCGGCGCGCGCTGCGTGGCACGACTCCAAGCGAAATATCCTCGCCTGGTTCCGGTCCATGGGTCCATCCATGCCAGCTGGCTCAACCAGATCGAAATCTACTTCTCCATCATCCAGCGCAAGGTCCTCACACCCAACGACTTCCCGACGTTGGCCGCGGTCAAACAACGCCTGTTCGCCTTTCAGACTCACTATGAGGCCATGGCTCAACCGTTCGAGTGGAAATTCACGCGTTGCGATCTTACCAAGCTCCTCAACAAGTTCCGCGCCAGTTCTGACCCGTTGCTGCGCATAGCTGCGTGACCTAAAGATAGTGTGAGCACTTATGAACCCAACTACTTAGGGAAGCCTTGCAAGACTCGACACCACCTCCGCCGCCACCGCAGCGTCGAGGGGTCGCGCCAATTTGCGCGTCACTGCGACATAGAATTCCTGCAGGACCCGCGTGCTCAGCAGCACGTCGCCCGCTTCGACGTGCCTGGCGAAAAGGCCGCGCGCCTTCTCGCGCTTGTCGGGCGAGTCGACGTCGAACAGGTAGACAAGAACGTTCGTGTCAAAAAAGACCTTCATTGCCGGTGCAGGTCGTCACGCGACCACTCGGCCTTGCCGCAGCCCGAGCGGCTCTCGACAGTTCCAGCACCCGCTCCGCTGCGTTCATCTGAGCGGATTGGGTGCCGGCCCGGGCGGCCACCTCAAACTCCTCCACCTGTGGGCAGGTTCACCCGTTCCGATGGAGCGATGCGCGCTGTGCAAGCACGCCGAAACCCCTTCCGGGCGACGCCACACTCGCGCCGCCCGGAAAAGCAGCCCCCAAGACACCCAGGAAAACCTTGCTCTCGGTCAAACCGACGGCAAACATTTTGCTGCGCCGGAACGGCAATTCCGGCCCCTAAAAGGGCATAATCGCACCTCGAGCGTTCAGACGCTGAACGGTCGGGAATTGCCTGACCTCACTTGCCATCGGCTTCACGGCAGGGCGGTAGCGTGGCCGGGCGCGACGGGCGGCCTGCCTCGCTCGACAACTCCACAAGGCGCGACGAGGCTTCCGCGATGCCGCACAACCTGCTGCTCCAGGACGAGAACCGGCTCCGGGTGCTGCGGATGGTCGGCGGCTGGCCGCACATCAGCCAGCGCGAGCTGGCGCGGGCGCTGGGCATCAGCCTGGGCAAGGCCAACTACTGCCTGAAGGCGCTGATCGAAGCGGGGTTCATCAAGGTGCGAAACTCCGACGGCGCGCGCAAGCTCGCCGCCAAGTACCTGATCACCGGCACCGGCGCGGTGGAAACGGCAGCGCTGACCGAGCGATTCCTCCGCATCAAGATCGACGAGTGCGGCGCGCTGCAGCGCGAGATCGCCGTCCTGACGGCCGAAGTCGCCGCCCGCAACGGATCCGGTCCAACCGAAACGCTCGGGGACGCATCGCAGCACGCTGCCGCCGGAACGCGCGATCAGGGCGGCATGCACGACGCCGCATGAACACGCTACCGACCCCCCCCGAAACGCCGGCGCCGCGATCGCGGTGGTACGTGGTCCGCACCAAGCTGCGGCAAGAAGACACTGCGCTGCGCAACCTGCTCAATCAGGGCTACGAGGCGTGGCTGCCGATCCACACCGCCTGGGGTCGCAAGGCGGGCAGGTGGCAGGTGGTGCGCACGCCGATGTTCCCGCGCTACGCCTTCGCGCGGCCGGGCCGCGCCGAGCAGGGCATCGCGCCGATCCGCAGCACCTTCGGCGTCCTCGGCCTCGTCCGCTTCGGCGAGCAGCACGCCACGCTGGCGCAGTCGATCGTCGACGAGCTGCACGTCGTCGAAGCGCGACTGGCGCAGAGCGTCGTCGCCGTCGAGGTTCCGTTCCAGCCGGGAGCGGAGGTCTGCATCCTGAGCGGCCCCTTCGCCGGCCTGCAGGGCATCGTGTCGCGAACCGCCGACGAGCGGGTCGCCGTCCTGCTGCAGCTCATGGGGCGGGAACAGAGCATCCAGTTTCACTACACCGCGCTCGACAGCGTCCGCTGACGGCGCGACCGGAACCCGACATCTTGCCCGCTACCTACACCCCGCTCGTGTTGCCGGCCTCGGCGCTGACCTGCGCCGCCGTCCTCATGCTGCTGCGGCGGATCGCGCCCGCGGTCGGCCTGATCGACCACCCCGGCGGGCGCAAGCTGCACGAAGCCCCGGTGCCGGTGGTCGGCGGGCTGGCGATGTGCTTCGGCCTGCTGCCGTTCGTGGTCGCCAGCGGCCACCACGATGCCGGCGTGTTCGCGCTGGCGCTGGCGATGGTGACGGCCATCGGTGCGGTGGACGACCGCAGGCACATCCAACCCCGGGTGCGCCTAGCGCTCGAGGTCGCGGCGGCAATGCTGCTGCTCGCCGACGGCAGCTGGATCCACTACCTCGGCGACCTGCTCGGCTTTGGGCCGATCGGCACGTCGTCGTACGGGCCGCTGTTCACCGTCGTGTGCATCGTCGGCCTCATCAACGCGATGAACATGGTCGACGGCCTCGACGGCCTCGCGGGTTCGCTGGCGCTGGTCGCGACCGCGTGGTTCACCTGCGTGGCGCTGGCAACCGGCAACGGCCAGGTCGCGACCATCGGCGCCGCAGCTCTGGGCGTGATCGGCGCGTTCCTGGCGTTCAACCTGCGCACCCGTTTCCGGCACCGCGCCGCGGTGTTCATGGGCGACGCCGGCAGCATGCTGCTGGGGATGCTGCTCGCCTGGTTCGCCATCGAGCTTGCGGGCAGGGCGCCGTCGCTGCTGACGCCGGTCGGCGCGGTGTGGATCGTCGCGGTGCCGCTGCTCGACATGGGCAGCGTGATGGCGCAGCGGATGCTGCGCCGGGGGAGCCCCTTCGCGGCCGATCGCCGGCACTTCCACCACGTGCTGGTCGACGGCGGCATGCCGGTGGAGAAGGCGGTGACGGCGGTTGTCGGCATCGGCGTCGTGTGCGGCGCCATCGGGCTCGGCTTCCCGCTGCTCGGCATCCCCGAGTGGGCGATGTTCGCCGCGTTCCTCGGCCTCGGCTGCGCCGTCTGCCGGTGGACCGCACGCACGCACGACGCCCGCCAACCCCAGAATCCCGCATCCTCGCTCGATGCCGTGCCTTCCATGCCTTCCGTAGCCCGGGATGAGCCGAAGGCGAAACCCGGGGCCGGCGCGTGCTAACGCGACGGCCATCACTACTCCCGAACAAATCCCCGTCAATGTCCCAAGATACCACCGCCGCGACCCCTCCCTCCCTCGCCACCGCCCACCTCGCCGTTATCGGCCTAGGCTACGTCGGCCTGCCGCTGGCCGCGGAATTCGGGCGTCATCGCCCCACGCTCGGCTTCGACATCCGGGCCAAGCGCATCGAGGAACTCAAGAGCGGCATCGACCGCACGCTGGAAGTGGACGCCGCCGAATTGGCGTCGGCCAGCCAGCTCAGCTTCTCGGCAGATCCCGCCGACCTGGCGACCTGCGACGTCTTCATCGTAACGGTCCCCACGCCGATCGACGCGGCCAAGCGCCCCGATTTCGGCCCGCTGATCGCAGCCAGCCGCACCGTCGGCCAGGCGCTGCGGCCGGGCGGCGTGGTCATCTACGAATCGACCGTCTACCCGGGCGCCACCGAGGACGTCTGCGCGCCGATCCTGGAGGCAGCCTCGGGTCTCCGCTTCAACCGCGATTTCTTCTGCGGCTACAGCCCGGAACGCATCAACCCGGGCGACAAGGAGCATCGGCTGACCACCATCCGCAAGGTCACATCCGGCTCGACCCCCGAAGTCGCCGAGTTCGTCGACCGCCTCTACGGCTCGATCATCACCGCCGGCACCCACAAGGCGAGCTCGATCCGCGTGGCCGAAGCGGCCAAGGTCATCGAGAACACGCAGCGCGACGTCAACATCGCGCTGATCAACGAACTGGCGGTGCTGTTCAACCGCCTGGGCATCGACACGCTGGAAGTGCTCGAGGCGGCCGGCACCAAGTGGAACTTCCTGCCGTTCCGCCCCGGACTCGTCGGTGGGCACTGCATCGGCGTCGACCCCTACTACCTGACGCACAAGGCGCAGGAGGTGGGCTACCACCCGGAGGTCATCCTGGCCGGGCGGCGGATCAACGACGGCATGGGAGCCTACGTCGCCGACCAGCTCATGCGGCTGATGGCCCGGCGCGGCCTCAACGTGGTCGGGTCCCGCATCCTGGTGCTGGGGCTCACCTTCAAGGAAAACTGCCCGGACTTGCGCAACACCCGGGTGACCGACATCGTTGACGAACTGAAACAGTTTCACGCTGCCGTCGACGTGCACGACCCGTGGGTCGATGTGGCGGAGGCGCGCAACGAATACGGCCTTGACGTGATCGCAGAGCCTGCGCCGCAAGTCTACGATGCAGTTATCGTTGCCGTTGCCCACGACAAATTCCGCGCGCTTGGCGCCGAGGGGATCCGGGCCCTAACGAAGGCGCAGGGCGTCATCTTCGACGTCAAGCACATTCTCCCGCGCGAGGCCGTCGACGGCCGGCTTTGAATCGCCGTGGTAGCGGCCAAGCGCACGCGAGCGTTGATCACCGGCACCGCCGGACCAATTGACTCTGCCTGGCAGCGCAGTTGCTCCGCGACCCGCACGATGTCAGCAGTACGGGACAGCCTCGCAGACCATTGGGGGGGGGCGGTAGTACAGAGCCGCCTCCCCGTGCCGCCGCCGACCAACATCCCGACGACGGACCCAGACGTCGTGCGAAGTGTATGCGTGAATTTTGCCCGCACGCGCCAGACGATCAACAGAGTTCTTCTTGCGAGTCATGAGCGCCCACAGGTGTGCATGTGTCATGCGCAGTCAGGGCGCGCCAATGAAGGAGGTCGCCGCTCTGGTGTGCCAACAGATCAAGGACACCGTCGCCTTGGCTCCGACCCGCCACACTCGCGGACTCCTCGAAGCAATCAATGGCCACTTCTATGCTAACAAGCGCCGCGCGTGCCGTCACCGACCTGTCCATGATCTAGATGGTCATCTTCCTGATCGCCGGCCAAGTAGACTTCCACGCGATGAACCCTCACGACCGGAAAACCACTTGAGTTTCACCGGAGCCGGAGTATTCAGTCAACCTACACTACGGTAGCCTGAACGAAAGTCAGCCGGACCGTCGCCCCCGGTCCTGATCCGGGCGCCTGCGGCTTGGGTCAGTCACAGGAAGGCCGCGCCGTGCTGTCTGACGATCGCCACAGGGCCGGGCATGATGGCGGTTAGCAGTCCAGAGCCATCTTCCACCTATAGGCCTTCCATCATGTGTGGTATTGCTGGAATCTTCGCCTATCAAGAACTTGCCCCGCCTGTAGACCGTGCGGAGTTGCTTCGAATCCGCGAAGCAATGCTCAGCCGCGGCCCGGACGGAGCGGGCCTTTGGTTCTCGACGGACGAGCGCATCGGACTCGCTCACCGCCGCCTCGCCATCATCGACTTGAGCCCCTCGGGCGCACAGCCGATGGCAGCCCCTGATGGATCGCTCGTTGTCACCTTCAACGGCGAGATCTACAACTACCGAGAACTTCGCAACGAACTCGAAGCGAAAGACTACCGCTTCCGCTCCACTTCCGATACCGAGGTGCTGCTGCATCTGTATGCGGACAGAGGAGCGGACATGGTTCACGCGCTTCAGGGAATGTACGCTTTCGCCATTTGGGATCAACGCAGACGGGGCTTGTTTCTCGCCCGCGACCCCATGGGAATCAAGCCGCTGTACTTTGCTGAGAGCAATGGCAGCTTCCGCTTCGCCTCCCAGGTGAAGGCTCTGCTCGCCGGCAATGGATTCCGAGTCAGCCCGGATGCTGCGGGGCATGTGGGATTCCACCTCTGGGGGCACATCCCAGAACCCTATACGATGTACCGCGAAATCCGCGCAGTTGGCAGTGGCTGCTCGCTCTGGATCGATGCGAACGGCCCGCGCAATCAAGCGCGTTTCTTCGATGTCGCGCGTGTCTTGCAGGAAGCGGAATCCGATCAAATACCACTCGACTCTGGGGAAGCGCGTGCGCGCCTAAGGGAGGCGCTAGCGGACAGCGTACACCGCCACTTGATCGCAGATGTCCCTGTTGGGGTCTTTCTCTCATCGGGGATCTATTCCAACGTCTTGGCAGCACTAAAAGCGGAGACTGGCGACGAGCTACACACCATCACGCTAGGATTTAGGGATTACCAAGGTACACGCTTGGACGAGGTGCCGTCCGCGGAGCAACTTGCACGCAATTATGGGGCTAACCACAAGACCGTGTGGGTTACGCGTGAAGAGTTTGTGAACGAGGCAGGGAATATTCTGCAAGCGATGGATCAACCATCGATTGATGGAGTGAATTCCTATTTCGTGAGCAAGGCGGCAGCGTCCGCCGGGCTAAAGGTCGCGATGTCCGGGATCGGTGGAGACGAACTGTTCCAAGGCTACTCGAGCTCTTGGCAAGTTCCATTGCTCGTGCACGCGATTGCACCGATGAATTTTGTCCCCATGCTTGGAAAGTGGCTTCGAAAGATCTCCGCGCCCGTGTTGTGCCAGTCCGAGTCTCCCAAGTACGCAGGGCTGTTTGAATTTGGCGGGAACTATGGTGGAGCGTACTTGCTGCGGCGCGGCCTGTTCATGCCGTGGGAACTAGCGGCCTTACTACCGCCGGAAACGGTGAGTGCCGGGCTGGCGGAATTGGAGCCGATGCTGCGTCTGAACGAATCGGTGACCGATATCGCGCGTCCCCGCTCGAAAGTCGCCGCGCTGGAAATGACGTGGTACTTGCGCAACCAACTCCTCCGCGACGCCGATTGGGCGGGGATGGCTCATTCCGTCGAGATCCGGGTTCCATTTGTCGACGCAGATTTGCTTAAGTCGCTCGCGCCACTGCTCGTGTCAAAGCGCCCTCCAAGGAAGCGGGACCTTGTGCAGGTGCCGGCTCATGGCATGTCCACCGCCTTAGCGCATAGCGCGAAGAAGGGCTTCTCGGTCCCGGTTTCAAGATGGCTCCTGCCGCCGGACCGTCGACCCGCAACCATAAGGAATCTCCGGGCTTGGTCGGAGCGTGTAATCGAGAATTGGCCGGTACCAGGCCCCAGTGGAGACGCCGGAAGCCAAAAGACCATTTTAGTGTTCCGCATAGGGCAACTCGGGGATACGCTTGTCTCGTTACCGGCAATTCAGGACATTCGTAATAGACACCCTCGCGACCGCCTTGTTTTGTTGACTGATCGCCACCCAGGGAGGACCGGCTACATTTCGTCTTGGGACATACTCGGGCCTACGGGGTGGTTCGACCATGTTCTGTTCTATGTGCCGAAGACACTCAATTGGATCTATGACGTCGATCGAGGCTCGCTCCCATTGCGGCTACGCAGGTTCGCACCGGATATCGCATATGTCTTGACCCCGCGGCGGACCATGTGGCAGCACTACCGCGATCGCATTTTTATGAAGGGCTTGGTCGGCGCACGCGAAGTCTACGATTCGGGCATTGACAAGGAGCCAGCGCGTAGGCGTGGCGCGGATCTGCCGCAAATGACGCCCGAGTGGCTCCGTCTTCGCAATGTGGTACCAGGGGAGCATGTTGGGAAGGTGGATGTCGCCATGGCCGTTTCGATGGCCGACAAGGATCATGTCGAATTCCTGCTACGACTAGCGTGGGGGCGAATGCCCTCACAACTGCTCGCTATCGGGCCCGGCTCCAAAATGCCCGCAAAGGTGTGGCCGCAGGATCGCTTCTTCGACCTAACGCGACGCTTGCTCGAACAATATCCAGATTTGCACGTAGTGGTTCTGGGTGGACCGGAAGATCGGGCGGTTGGTGCACACCTAGCAAACGCGTTAGGGAATCGGATCTGTAACCTCGCTGGAACGCTCTCCGTGTACGGATCGGGTGCCGCATTGCTCTCTAGTCGCGTCTATGTGGGAAACGATACCGGCACCATGCACCTCGCTGCGATGGTCGGTCGGCCGTGCGTTGCGTTATTCAGTGCCCGGGACTTCCCTGGTCACTGGGATCCTTACGGGGCAGCTCACATCATCCTGCGTCATGATGTCGAATGCGCCGGCTGCATGCTCGAGGTCTGCAACGAGCACCACAACAAGTGCATGAAGCTGATCAGCGTGGACGAAGTTTACGGGGCTACGGTCCAGTTGTTAGACCGAGTTGACATTTAGGCATGGATTACGCGGTATTCACGGCAGATCCTAGGGACCCAGGCTGCATTGCCACGGCGATAGCGCGCCTCGAAGGTCTTGCCAGTTCGAGCGGATAGTCGAGCCACGTAATGGAGACCATTTGCAAGTTCTGGGACACGCTCCTTCTATCGCAGCGCCGGATGGTAGTGAGAATGTTGTTCTTAATTCTCATCGGGATGACGTTGGAAATGCTGGGTGTCGGTCTGGTGGTCCCGGCGCTAGCGATAGTCATTCAGGACGACGCCAGCCTTCGGTACGTTGCCGTCATCTCCCTCCGGTCGGCCCTGGGCATTAGCAGTCAGAGGCAGTTCATCGCGGTGGCCATGCTTGTCCTCGTCGGTACCTATGTGATCAAGGGTTTGTTTCTGGGTTTCCTCGCCTGGCAACAGGCGCGGTTCAGTTTTGGTATGCAATCCACGCTTTCCAAGCGTCTATTCAGCGGGTATCTGCGACAGCCGTATACCTTTCATTTGCAGCGGAACTCTGCGCATCTGATCAGTAACATCACAACGGAGAGCAATCAATTCGCGGCGTGCGCCATGTCAGTCATGACATTGGTCGCTGAGGCGCTCAACGTTGTGGGGATCGGAGCGCTGCTAATTTTCATTGAGCCGCTAGGTTCGGCGCTGCTCATTACCGTGCTGGGTTTGGCGGGGTGGGGAACTCACCGTATGACGCGAAACTATCTCTTCACGTCTGGGAAGGCGCGTCAGTTCCATGACGCAATGCGCGTACAGCACCTGCAGCAGGGCTTGGGCGGGGTCAAGGAAATAAAATTGCTGGGGCGGATGGCTGAGTTTCTGGCGCGGTACGCCGTTCATGCCGATGAAGGGGCTCGCATTCAGGCGCGTATGAACTTCTTGCAGCAGGTGCCACGCCTATGGCTCGAACTGCTGGTGGTCATAGGCCTAGCCGCAGTTATTTTTCTCATGATGGGCCAGGGAAAATCACCGAAAGATCTGGTCCCCACGCTGGGGCTTTTTGCCGCGGCTGCGTTCCGGCTCCTGCCCTCGGTCACTCGAATTCTCGGGAGCATGCAAACTGTGCGAGCCCTGTCGCCTGTCGTCGCTACGTTGCATCAGGAGCTCCGATCGGTGGCCGATCTCCCACCTCCGCGGTGCGATCAGCCCATACGTTTTCAGCGATCTATCGACTTGGATGGCGTTCAATACCGGTACCCCGGCGCCGATGTCGCGTCGGTGAACGGGGTCAGCGTCAAGATTCCACGGGGTGCAGCGGTAGGTTTCATTGGGGGCAGCGGTGCTGGAAAGAGCACTGTAGTTGATCTTATTCTTGGTCTCCTCACGCCGACCAGTGGAGCGGTACGGATAGATGGCGTGGACATCCAAAGTAATCTCCGCGGGTGGCAGGATCAGATCGGATACGTACCGCAACTCATCTTCCTAACGGACGACAGTCTGCGGCGAAATGTCGCGTTGGGTGTTCCCGACGGCGAAATCAGTGAACTGGCGGTACGAGCGGCCATCCGGGCTGCGCAACTGGATGAGCTAGTGAATTCGCTTCCGCAGGGACTCGATTCGGTAGTGGGGGAGCGGGGTGTACGGCTTTCCGGTGGCCAGCGGCAACGCATCGGGATCGCACGGGCACTCTATCATGATCCACCTGTGCTTGTATTGGACGAAGCCACGAGCGCGCTCGATATGACAACCGAGAGTGGTGTGATGGCTGCCGTCCGCGCTCTTCAGGACAAGAAGACCGTAATCATCATCGCGCATAGACTTTCCACGGTAGCCTACTGCGCGCGCATTTATCGACTGGAAGCGGGCCAAGTAGCAGAAATCATCGATAATGCGCAGGACCCGGAGAGGTTGGCGCAGACAGCTCCGAGTCCCGGGTTATTCATGTCCACCTAGTTGGAAACAAGACCTAATATGCTCAACGGAAGATCAATCCTGGTTACGGGCGGCACGGGCTCTTTTGGCAAGGCGTTCGTAAAGCGCGTGCTGGAACAGTATCCGAATATCAGGCGCCTCGTCGTATTCAGCCGCGATGAGCT
>CAIWHR010000515.1 GCA_903912485.1 uncultured beta proteobacterium
CCTCGGACGCGCGCCGCGCGCGGGCGGCGCCGGGATGCCGCGCGCGTCGGGAACGCTCGCGTCGCACTACGCGCCGCGGACGCCGGCGCGGCGGGTCGCGCCGGAGGCGCTGGCGGGCGAGGGGGGAAATCGTCGCGCGGGCGGCATGCGCCTCGCGGTGCTGGCGCGCACGGTCGTGCGGCCCGAGGGCTTCGACGGCCCGTGGCTGACGGCGCCCGCCGACGCCGCGGGCTACGCGCACGAACTCTACGCGGCGCTGCGCACGCTCGACGCGGCGCAGGCCGACGCCATCGCGATCGAAGCCGTCCCCGGCACCGGCGAGTGGCAGGCCGTCGGCGACCGCCTGGCGCGGGCGTCGCGCGGCGAGGACGACGACCGCGATTAGTTCCCGGTGAACACCGGCCGGCGCTTTTCCTTGAACGCGCGGATGCCTTCCTTGTAGTCGGCGCTGTCGTAGACGATCCGGCGCAGGCCCTGCACTCGCTCGAACCCCTGCGGGCTCATCGGATGCGCGCCGGCGAGGATGCGCAGCTGCTCCTTCATCACCGCGATGCTGAGCGGCGCGTTCTGCGCGATCCTCGCCGCGAAATCGTAGGTGAACGCCTCGATCTCGCCGGAAGGGACCACGTAGTTGATCATGCCGAGGCGCTCGGCGCGCTCGGCGCCGACCGGCATCGCCGTGAACGCCATCTCCTTCACGATCCGCATGCTGGTCGCGTTCAGGAACGTGAGCATGCCGCTGACGTTGTACGGCACGCCCAGCTTCGCCGGCGTCACGGCAAAGGTTGCGTCGGGCGCGGCGACGATGAGGTCGCAGGCGAACACCGCTTCGCAGGCGCCGCCCCAGACGCCGCCCTCGATCATCGCGATGACCGGCGCGGCGAAGTCCTCGATCTCGCGGATCAGGTAGCGCAGCGGATCGTCCCAGCCGAGCGGGTCGCGCCCGTCGGTCGGCAGTTCGCCCACGTCGTGCCCTGCCGACCACACCTTGGCGCGCGGCTGCGCGCGCAGGACGACGACGCGGACCTTGCGCTCGTGGAATTCGGCCAGCGCGGCGCTGATCTCGTCGATCAGCGCCGCCGACAGCGCGTTGCGCTTGTCGGCGTTGTCGAGCGTGATCGTGCCGATCAGCGCGTCGAGCGTGGTGGTGATGAGCGACATGGCGTACTCCGTGGCGTGGTGGCGCAGGTTGCGCGAATTCGCGATCGATGGATCAGCCGGCCAGCGCGTCGAACGCGGCAACGACATCCGGCGGCGCCTGGACGAGCTCGATCAGCACGCCTTCGCCGCCGATGGGCGATTCGGCGTTGCCCTTGGGGTGGATGAACGTGATGTCGAAGCCCGCCGCGCCCTTGCGGATGCCGCCGGGCGCGAAGCGCACGCCCTGCGCCGCCAGCCACTCGACCGCCCGCGGCAGGTCGTCGACCCAGAGGCCGACGTGGTTGAGCGGCGGCTCGTGCACCGCGGGCTTCCGCGAAGGATCGAGCGGCTGCATCAGGTCGATCTCGCAGGTCGCGACGCCGGCGCCGAGGACGGTGATGTCCTCGTCGACGTTCTCGCGCTCGCTGACGTAGTTGCCGGTCTGGCGCAGACCGAAGCAGTCGACCCAGAGCGACTTCAGGCGCGCCTTGCTGGGGCCGCCGATGGCGACGTGCTGCATGCCGAGAATCCGGAAGGGACGTTCGCTCATCGCTCCTCTCCCGCCGTCGCCGGTTTCATTCGAACCTCAGGATCGCCTGGTCGACCGCGACGCTTTCGCCGGCGGCGGCGAGCACTTCCGCCACCACGCCGTCGCGCTCGGCCAGCAGCACGTTCTGCATCTTCATCGCCTCGATCACGACCAGCCGCTCGCCCGCCGTGATCTTCTGGCCCGCGCGCACGGCGACCTCGGCCAGCAGTCCGGGCATCGGCGACAGCAGGAACTTCGACCGGTCCGGCGGAACCTTGCGCGGCATCATCTTCAGCAGTTCGGCGGCGCGCCGCGGCAGCACCTGGAAGTCCACCTGCGTGCCGCGGTGCGTCAGCCGGTACTTGAGGCCGAGGCGCTCGACCTGGATCGCGAACGGCCGGCCGTCGAAGGTCCCGTCCATCAGGATGTCGCCGTGCCGCCAGACGAAGCGGACGACGTGCATGCTTTCGCCGATCTGGACGTCGCAGCCGCCGGTCACCGGCCGCACGGTGACCGGGCACTCGGTCGCCTCGCCCATCACGAAGTAGTCGTTGCCGATGTGCAGTTCGTAGCCGGGAACCTGGCCTGCGATCCGCCCCGCGCGGTCGCGGTAGGTCCGGTGCACGGCCGCCGCGACGGCGATCAGGAACTCCGGGTTGTCGTGGACGAGGTCGGCCGGCGAGAAGCCCTTCGGGTACTCCTCGGCGATGAACCCCGTCGTGAACGCTCCGGAGATGAACCGCGGGTGCTGGACCAGCGCCGACTGGAAGGCGATGTTGGACGACGGCCCGCGGATCACGAACGCGTTCAACGCGTCCCTCATCCGCAGGATCGCGCCGTCGCGCGTCTCGCCGTGGCAGACGAGCTTGGCGATCATCGAGTCGTAGTACATCGAGATCTCGCCGCCCTCGTAGACGCCGGTGTCGACGCGCACCGCTCCGGGGACCTCGACCGGCGGCCGGTAGCGGACGTGGCGGCCGATCGACGGCAGGAAATTGCGGATCGGATCCTCGGCGTTGATCCGGCACTCGATCGCCCAGCCGTTGCGCTTGATGTCCTTCTGCCCGAACGGCAGCTTCTCGCCGGCGGCGACGCGGATCATCAGTTCGACGATGTCGAGGCCGGTGATCATCTCGGTCACCGGGTGCTCGACCTGCAGCCGCGTGTTCATCTCCAGGAAGTAGAAGCTGCGGTCGCGGCCGACGACGAACTCGACGGTGCCCGCCGACTGGTAGTCGACGGCGCGGGCGAGCGCCACCGCCTGCTCGCCCATCGCGTGCCGCGTCGCTTCGTCGAGGAACGGCGACGGCGCCTCCTCGATCACCTTCTGGTGCCGGCGCTGGATCGAGCACTCGCGCTCCCACAGGTAGACGATGTTGCCGTGCGCGTCGCCGAGCACCTGGATCTCGATGTGGCGCGGATCCTCGATGAATTTCTCGATGAACACGCGGTCGTCGCCGAAAGACGTGCGCGCCTCGGCACGGCAGGCGTCGAAACCCTCGCGCGCCTCCTTCGGATTCCACGCGACGCGCAGTCCCTTGCCGCCGCCGCCGGCGGAAGCCTTGATCATCACCGGGTAGCCGACCTCGCCGGCGATGCGCTCGGCGTCGACCGCGTTGGCGATGACGTCGGTGTAGCCGGGGATGGTGCTGACCTTGGCCGCCTGCGCCAACCTCTTCGACGCGATCTTGTCGCCCATCGCCGCGATCGACTTCGGCTTCGGACCGATGAAGACGATCCCCGCCGCTTCGGCGCGCGCCGCGAACTCCTTGTTCTCCGACAGGAAGCCGTAGCCGGGGTGCACCGCCTCGGCCCCGGTCGCCTTGCACGCGGCGATGATCTTGTCCATCGCGAGGTACGAATCGCGCGACGGCGGCGGGCCGATCCACACCGCTTCGTCGGCGAGCAGGACGTGGCGCGCGTCCTTGTCGGCGTCCGAGTACACGGCGACGGTGGCAATGCCCATGCTGCGGGCGCTCTTGATCACGCGGCAGGCGATTTCGCCGCGGTTGGCAATGAGGATCTTCTTGAACATGGCGGTCTTCGTGACGGTGGCGGTGGCGATGGCGGTGCGGGTCACAGCGGGATGTTGCCGTGCTTGCGCCACGGGTTGCTGAGCCTCTTGTCGCGCAGCATCGCAAGGCTGCGGCAGATCCGCTTTCTCGTCTCGTGCGGCATGATCACGTCGTCGATGAAGCCGCGGCGCCCGGCGATGAACGGGTTGGCGAACGTCTCGCGGTACTCCTTCTCGCGCGCGGCGAGCTTGGCGGGATCGTTCTTTTCCTCGCGGAAGATGATCTCGACCGCGCCCTTGGGCCCCATCACCGCGATCTCGGCCGAAGGCCACGCGAAGTTGACGTCGCCGCGCAGGTGCTTCGACGACATGACGTCGTACGCGCCGCCGTAGGCCTTGCGCGTGATGACGGTGATCTTGGGCACCGTGCACTCGGCGTACGCGTACAGCAGCTTGGCGCCGTGCTTGATGATGCCGCCGTACTCCTGCGCGGTGCCCGGCATGAAACCGGGGACGTCGACGAAGGTCACCACCGGGATGTTGAACGCGTCGCAGAAGCGCACGAAGCGCGCCGCCTTGATCGCGCTGCGGATGTCGAGGCAGCCGGCGAGCACCAGCGGCTGGTTGGCGACGATGCCGACCGGGCCGCCTTCCATGCGGCCGAACCCGATGATGATGTTCTTCGCGTAGTCGGGGGCGAGCTCGAAGAACTCGCCGTCGTCGACGACCTTGCCGATCAGCTCCTTCATGTCGTAGGGCTTGTTCGGGTTGTCGGGCACCAGCGTGTCGAGCGACTTCTCCAGGCGGTCCGCGGTGTCGGTCGTGTAGCGCTTCGGCGGCTTTTCGCGGTTGTTGAGCGGCAGGTAGTTGAACAGGCGCCGCACCATCAGCAGCGCGTCGACGTCGGTCTCGAATGCGAGGTCGGCGACGCCCGACCGCGTCGTATGGCTGACCGCGCCTCCCAGCTCCTCGGCGGTCACCTCCTCGTGCGTGACCGTCTTCACGACTTCGGGGCCGGTCACGAACATGTACGACGAATCCTTCACCATGAAGATGAAGTCGGTCATCGCCGGCGAGTACACGGCGCCGCCGGCGCAGGGGCCCATGATCAGCGAGATCTGCGGGATCACGCCCGACGCCATCACGTTGCGCTGGAACACCTCGGCGTAGCCCCCGAGCGAGGCCACGCCCTCCTGGATCCGCGCGCCGCCCGAGTCGTTGAGTCCGATCACCGGCGCGCCGGCCTTCATCGCGTGGTCCATCACCTTGCAGATCTTCTCCGCGTGCGCCTCCGACAGCGAGCCGCCGAACACGGTGAAGTCCTGCGAGAAGACGAACACGATGCGCCCGTTGATCATCCCGTAGCCGGTGACGACGCCGTCGCCGGGCACCGACTCGGCGGCCATGCCGAAGTCGTGGCAGCGGTGCTCGACGAACATGTCCCATTCCTCGAACGTGCCCTCGTCGAGCAGCAGTTCGATGCGCTCGCGCGCGGACAGCTTTCCCTTGGCGTGCTGGGTGGCGATGCGCTTCTCGCCTCCGCCCAGCCGCGCGAGCGCGCGCTTGGCGTCGAGTCGACGGATGATGTCATGCACGGTGGGTTCTCCGTTCCAGGGTGTCGAGCAGCCGCGAAGCCGCGGCGGTGGGGGTGAGCGTTCCGGCGGCGACCTGCGCCGAGCACGTGGGCAGCGCGGCGCGCACGCCGGGATGCGCGCGAAAACGCTCGCGCAGGCCCGAGTCGATGAGCGCCCACATCCAGTCCTGCGCCTGGCGCCGGCGCTTGTCGGCGAGCTGGCCCGACGCCGCCTGCGTGTCGCGGCAGCGCACGACCTCGCGCCAGAAGGCGTCGATGCCCTCGCGCCGCGCGGCGCTGACGCCGAGCACGGGGGGGCGCCAGCCGGCGGCGCCCGGTTGCAGCAGCGTCAGCGCGTTCTTCATCTGGCCCATCGCGACCTTCGCCGCCTGCGGGTCGATGTCGGTCTTGTTGTAGACGACGACGTCGGCGAGCTCGACGATGCCGCGCTTGATCGCCTGCAGGTCGTCGCCGGCGTTGGGCAACTGCAGCAGCACGAAGACGTCGGTCATGCCGGCGACCGCGGTCTCGCTCTGGCCGACGCCGACGGTCTCGACGATGACGACGTCGAAGCCCGCCGCCTCGCAGGCGAGCATCGCCTCGCGCGTGCGCGCCGCGACGCCGCCCAGCGTTCCGCCGGAGGGCGACGGGCGGATGAACGCCTGCGGATCGCGCGCGAGCTCCTCCATCCGCGTCTTGTCGCCCAGGATCGAGCCGCCGGACAGCGAGCTCGACGGATCGACCGCCAGCACCGCGACGCGGTGGCCGGCGCCGGTGAGCAGCAGGCCCAGCACCTCGATGAACGTCGACTTGCCGGCGCCCGGCGCGCCCGAGATGCCCATCCGGATCGCGCCGCCGGTCGCCGGCAGCAGCGCGGCGAGCAGCGCCTCTCCCTGCGCGCGGTGATCGGCGCGCGTCGACTCGATCAAGGTGATCGCCTTCGCCAGCGCCCGCCGGTTGCCGGCGCGCACGCCGGCGGCCATCGCATCGACATCGGCGGCCGGAGTGGGCATCGACGGGTGCGCCGGGAGACGGACGCGCGGGCGCGTCAGGCCTTCGGCGCCGCGATCCCGCGCGCCGCGCGGATCTTGGCGAGCACGTCGGCGGCGCTTTCCGGAATCGGCGTGCCGGGACCGTAGATGCCCGCCACGCCCGCCGCGTACAGCATCGGGTAGTCCTGCGGCGGTATCACGCCGCCGACGAACACGATCATGTCGTCGACGCCCTGTGCCTTCAGCGCGGCGACGATCGCCGGCACCAGCGTCTTGTGGCCGCCCGCCAGCGTCGACACGCCGATCGCGTGCACGTCGTTCTCGATCGCCTGCCGCGCGGCTTCCTCGGGCGTCTGGAACAGCGGCCCGATGTCGACGTCGAAGCCCAGGTCGGCGAACGCGGTGGCGACGACCTTGGCGCCGCGATCGTGCCCGTCCTGACCGAGCTTGGCGATCATCAGCCGCGGCCGCCGGCCTTCGGCGGCGACGAAGGCGTCGATCTCGCCCTTCAACCGCGTCCAGTTGCCGTCGTTCGCAAACCGCGCCCCGTAGACGCCGGACACCGTCTGCGTCGTCGCGCGAAAGCGCCCCCACACCGCTTCCAGCGCGTCGGAGATCTCGCCCACCGTCGCCCGCGCGCGGCTCGCGACGACGGCGAGTTCCAGCAGGTTGCCCTTGCCGTCGCGCGCGCTCTGCGTCAGCGCGGCCAGCGCCGCCGCCACCGCGCCCGCGTCCCGCGCGGCCCGCACCGCGGCCAGCCGCGCGATCTGCGAGTCGCGCACCGCCGAGTTGTCGATGTCGCGGACGTCGACCGCCGCCTCCTCCTTCAGCCGGTATTTGTTGACGCCGACGATGACGTCCTGCCCGGCGTCGATCCGCGCCTGCTTCTCGGCCGCCGCCGCCTCGATCCGCAGCTTGGCCCAGCCGCTCGCGACCGCCTTGGTCATGCCGCCCATCGCCTCGACTTCGTCGATGATCGCCCACGCCTCGTCGGCCATGTCCTGCGTCAGCCGCTCCATCAGGTACGAGCCGCCCCAGGGGTCGATCACGTTGCAGATGTGCGTCTCTTCCTGGATCAGGATCTGCGTGTTGCGCGCGATCCGCGCCGAGAAGTCGGTCGGCAGCGAGATCGCCTCGTCGAACGAGTTGGTGTGCAGGCTCTGCGTGCCGCCGAACACGGCGGCCATCGCTTCGATGGTCGTGCGCACGACGTTGTTGTGCGGATCCTGCTCGGTCAGCGACCAGCCCGACGTCTGGCAATGCGTGCGCAGCATCAGCGACTTGGGGTTCTTCGGGCCGAACTCCTTCATGATCCGCCACCACAGCAGGCGCGCGGCGCGGAGCTTGGCGATCTCGAGGTAGAAGTTCATCCCGATGGCGAAGAAGAACGACAGCCGGCCGGCGAAGGCGTCGACGTCCATCCCGCTCGCCAGCGCCGTGCGCACGTATTCCTTGCCGTCGGCCAGCGTGAACGCGAGTTCCAGCGCCTGGTTCGCCCCCGCCTCCTGCATGTGGTAGCCAGAGATCGAGATCGAGTTGAAGCGCGGCATGCTGCGCGCGGTGTAGCCGATGATGTCGGCGACGATCCGCATCGAAGGCTCGGGCGGATAGATGTAGGTGTTGCGGACCATGAACTCCTTGAGGATGTCGTTCTGGATCGTCCCCGAGAGCTTGGCCTGGTCCACGCCCTGCTCCTCGGCGGCGACGATGTAGCCCGCGAGCACCGGCAGCACCGCGCCGTTCATCGTCATCGACACCGACACGCGGTCGAGCGGGATGCCGGCGAACAGGATCTTCATGTCCTCGACCGAGTCGATCGCCACCCCCGCCTTGCCGACGTCGCCGACGACGCGCGGATGGTCCGAGTCGTAGCCGCGGTGCGTCGCGAGGTCGAAGGCGACCGAGACGCCCTGGCCGCCGCCGGCGAGCGCACGGCGGTAGAAGGCGTTGGATTCCTCGGCGGTGGAGAAGCCCGCGTACTGGCGGATCGTCCACGGGCGCACCGCGTACATCGTCGCCTGCGGCCCGCGCAGGAAGGGCTCGAAGCCCGGCAGCGTGTCGGTGTGGGCGAGCCCTCCCAGGTCGGCCGCGGTGTACAGCGGCTTGACGCCGATGCCGTCGGGCGTGCGCCACACCAGACCGTCGAGCGACCCGCCGGGCGCGCTCTTGGCGGCAGCCTTGCGCCAGTCCTCCGGAGTCACGTCGGGATAGCGCGGGGTTTCGGAGTTCGCCATGTGGTCACCTTTTCCGTGGTCGGATCCCGCGCCCCGGGGCAGCACACCGCCGGCGACGCGGCAGCGCACGCGTCGTGCCGGCGCGCGGGAACGCTCGGGACGACGCCCCGCGCCATGGCCGAAATCGGGAATCGAACGATTCTACTGCAACGCGCCGCCCCATCCTACCGTTTCCGGGCCGGCGGCGGCGGTCGCTGCGCCCCGGCTTCCGGACTGCGCCGCCGCGCGGGATCGGCTGATACGATGACGGACCTGCCCCGGACCCCCGAGAATCGCCCACCATGCCGCGCTCCCGCCCGCCGACCGTCGTGCTCGCCCCGGATTCGTTCAAGGGATCGCTCGACGCGGCGGCGGTCTGCGCGGCGATCGCGCGCGGACTGCGCCGGGTGTGGCCCGAGGCGGAGATCCGATCCTGCCCGATGGCCGACGGCGGCGAGGGCACGCTCGACGCGGTGCTGTCGCAGGGCGGGACTCGGCGCACGCGAACCGTCGCCGGCGCGGGCGGCGCTCCGCTCGCCGCGGCGTACGGCGTGCTCGACGCGGACGCGGGCGCGACGGCGGTCATCGAGGTCGCGCAGGTGGTCGGCATCACCGATCCGGCCGGGATGGCGGTGCCGGTCGGCGAACGCTCGACCGCGGGCGTCGGCGAGCTGATCCGCGCGCTGCTCGACGAGGGCGTGCGCCGCTTCATGATCGGCGTCGGCGGCAGCAGCAGCAACGACGGCGGCGCGGGGATGCTCGCCGCGCTCGGGCTGAAGCTCGTTGCCGCCGACGGCGGCAAGGCGGCGCCGACGCCGCAGGGGCTGGCCGCACTGGCGCGCGTCGACGCCGGGGGCCTCGATGCGCGCCTGGCCGAGTGCGCGATCACCATCATGTCGGACGTCAACAACCCGCTGTGCGGCGAGCGCGGCGCAACGGCGATCTTCGGCCCGCAGAAGGGCGTGCAGCCCGGCGAGCGCGCGGCGTTCGACGCGGCGATCGGCCGCTACGCCGCGCTGGCCGAAGGCGCGCTCGGGCGCCGCGCCGCGACGCAGCCG
>CAIWHR010000516.1 GCA_903912485.1 uncultured beta proteobacterium
CCGCGACGCCGCGCCCGCCGTCACGGCGCCCGCCACCCCTCGGCGCGCCCCGCCCGCCGAGGGCGCCAGCGACAATCCGCGGCTGTCGAAGCGGATGAGCGAGCTCGGCCTGTGTTCGCGCCGCGAAGCCGACGAGTGGATCGAGAACGGCTGGGTCAGCGTCAACGGCGTCGTCGAGGCCACGCTCGGCACGCGCGTCGCACCCGATGCCCGGATCGAGATCGACCCGCGCGCACAGCGCCAGCAGAGCGAGAGCGTGACCATCCTGCTGCACAAGCCCGTGGGTTACGTCTCGGGCCAGGCCGAGGACGGCTACCAGCCGGCGGCCGTGCTGATCCGCCCCGAGAATCGCTGGGCCGAGGACCGCGCGCCGCAGCAATGGAAGCTGGGCCACCTGCGCGGGCTCGCCCCGGCCGGTCGCCTCGACATCGATTCCACCGGCCTCCTGGTGTTCACGCAGGACGGGCGCGTCGCGCGCCGGCTGATCGGCCACGATTCCGAGGTCGAGAAGGAGTATCTGGTTCGCGTCGAAGGCTCGCTTTCCGAGGCCAGCCTCAAGCTGCTCAACCACGGCCTCGACCTCGACGGCGAACGGCTGAAGCCCGCGCGCGTCTCGTGGCAGAACGAGCACCAGCTGCGCTTCGTGCTGCGCCAGGGAAAGAAGCGTCAGATCCGCCGCATGTGCGAGCTGGTCGGCCTCCAGGTCACCGGACTGAAGCGCGTGCGCACCGGCAGCATTCCGCTCGGCAAGCTGCCGGTCGGAATGTGGCGCTACCTGCGCCCCGACGAGAAGTTCTGACGGCTGCCCCGGGTTTCGCCGGTCTGGCCCGGAGGCTCGCGACGGCGGACGGTGGAGGCGAAACCCGGGCTACTTGGCGGTCTTGCGGTTCGCCATGTAGCGCAGGTAGGCGAGAATGTCGTTCAACTCGCGATCGCTCAGCACGGAGACGTCGAAGCCCGGCATTCTCCCGGCCGGCCAGCGGCGCAGCGACTGCGGATCCCGAATCAGGCGCCGCAGCGCGTCCGCGCGCAGGTATTCGGTCGGATTGAACGGCACGTTGAGGTCGGGGCCGATGGTCGCGTCGCCGCCCAGGTTCAGCGTGTGGCACACCAGGCAGTTCTTGGCGGCCGCGGCAAAGCCGCGCTTGACCGACGCGTCGGCGGCGAGCCCGGCGGCCGGGACGATCGCCGGGAAACGCTGCGCCAGCGGCTTCACCTCCTCGATGCGCACGACGCGGTAAGGCCATTGCTCGGGGACGATCAGCCCGCGCTCGGGATGCATCCAGACGAGATAGAACGACCCCGCGCTGGCCGGATCGCCCGCCTTGAGCGGCGGCCACGGCGCGTCGGAAGGCTCGACGGCGAGCCAGGCGCGCGGCGCCTGGTTGCCGGCGGCCTGCAGCACGTCGGCCTGCACAGTCGCGACGAAGCCGTCGGCGGCGGTGAACCGCAGCGACGCCGCGGGGGCGATGCCGTTGAGCAGCACCGAAACCGGCACCGCCTGGTAGGTCATCGGGCGCTTGTACGCGACATCCTGCGGGACGGTGATCGCCGCCACCGCCGGGTGCGCCAGCAGGCCGGCGACGGTGTAGGTCGCGGTGCGGCCGCCGGTCGACACCGTCAGCACCGGCTCCGCAGCGACGGCAGCGCCGGCGGCGAGGCCGCAGCACAGACCGGCGAGCCAACAGCAGATCATGCGCACTGTCCTGCCTCCCTCAGCATATCCATCGCGCCCGATCGTACCCCGGGTTGCGCGACCCCGGGCCAGGGCTGCGAGCCGCAGGCGCATCAAAGCGCAACCCGCGGGAATGCGGCCATGGGCGCCAGAATCACGTCAGTCCTCGTTCACGACCGGACGCACGACGTAGCCGCCGGACTTCTCGTCGCGCTCGAGCGTCAGCGCCCCGTCGCTCTGCGCCGCTTCGAGCATGCCGTTGAACGAGCGGAAGCCGTAGAAGGATTCGTTGAAGCCGGGCTTGCGGCGCTTCAACGCCTGCTTGACCATCGAGCCCCAGATCTTCTCCTCCTCGCCGCGCTCGGCGATCAGCGCCTCCACCGTCTCGACGATCAGGTCGAGCGCCTCCTGCCGGCGCTCGCTGTCGCCCTTCTTCGCCGGCGACGCGTCGTCGGGCGCCGCCTTGGCACGGCCCCGGACCTCGCCGGCCGCGGCGACGGCTGCGGCGGTCTTCGCCGGCGCCTTTCGCGGCGCGGGCTTCTTCTTCTCGCGCACGAGATCGTCGTAGAAGATGAATTCGTCGCAGTTGGCGATCAGCAGGTCCGACGTCGAGTTCTTGACCCCGACGCCGATCACCATCTTGTTGTTCTCGCGCAGCTTGGAGACGAGCGGCGAGAAGTCCGAATCGCCGGAGACGATGACAAAAGTCTCGACGTGCGCCTTGGTGTAGCAGAGGTCCAGCGCGTCGACGACCATCCGGATGTCGGCCGAATTCTTTCCCGACTGCCGCACGTGAGGGATCTCGATCAGCTCGAACGAAGCTTCGTGCATCGGCGCCTTGAACGCCTTGTACCGGTCCCAGTCGCAGTAGGCCTTCTTGACCACGATGCTGCCTTTCAGCAGCAGGCGTTCGAGAACCTTGCCGATGTCGAACTTCTCGTACTTGGCATCGCGCACGCCGAGGGCGACGTTCTCGAAGTCGCAGAAGACCGCCATGTTGGTGACTTCGGATTGGGTCATTGGGGGGTCGGCCGGTGAACGAGTCGCCACGATAGTAGCCCGGCGTCGGGCAAAGCGAAACCCGGTCGAAGCGAAGCCCGGTCGAACGCGGCGAAAGGCGGGGACTGCGGACGGACGCCGGCCGTCACTTCTTCATCACGTCGTCCCAGATCGAATGCCGATACGGATACACGGTCGCGTAGTAACCGGCGAGATTGGACAGTTCCTGCGCCACCTCCGGGGGAAAGCCCTTGCGGCCGCCACGCTCGTCGATGATCAGGTTCTTCAGGTACCCGTCGCACTGCGCCGGCCGCTTCCACAGCACGCCGAGCGTGTTGGCGATCCGCGGATACCGGCGCGTGAGTTCGGTGGGATGCACGGCAGGCGGCAGGCTCGCAAGCCAGGCGAGGGTGAAATCGCTGAGCTTCTCGGCGGGCGGCTGCGGGCGATCGCCGTCCCAGTCCTTCACCTTGCCCGGCCGCACCAGCTTGTCGATCGACTTGGCGGCATCTTCGACCGAGATCCTTTCGAAATCGAGGGGCTTCATCATCATGACCATCTCTCCATCCGGAACACCCCGCATCCGCCGCCGAACGAACTGCCCTGTGCCCCGTGGCCGTTGACGGTTGGCGACAGGGGCAATTACACGCCTTTGCCCCTGCCCCGGTCAAGGGCGCGGGACGCCGCCCTGCGGGGCCGCCGGTCCGCCTGCCGCGGCGGGGGCGCCGCCGAAGACGGCCGGCAACGATGAGCCTTCGACATTCGCGCTACACTTTCGCCCCGTCATCGCGCATCGCCTTCCCCGCCCCCATGATTCTTCCCGCGCTCTCCCTCCTCGAAACCCGCGTGCTCGGCGTGCTGGTCGAAAAGCAGCACACGGTGCCCGATACCTATCCGCTGACGCTGAACGCGCTCGTCGCCGGCTGCAACCAGAAGACCAGCCGCGACCCCATCGTGAACGCGACCGACGCCGAGGTGCAGGCGACCGTTGACCGCCTGCGCGCGCTGTCGCTCATCGTCGAGTCGAGCGGCGGGCGGGTGATGCGATACGCGCACAACGTCGAACGCGTGCTCGCGGTGCCGTCGCAGGCGGTCGCGCTGCTGGCCACGCTGGCGCTGCGCGGGCCGCAGACCGTCGCCGAGCTGCGCGTCAACTGCGAACGCCTGCACCGCTTCGCCGACCTGTCGGCGGTGGAGGCTTTCCTGCACGAACTGACGGAGCGCCCGGCCGGCGCGCTGGTGGTCCTGCTGGCGCGGCAGCCGGGCGCCCGCGAGACGCGGTGGGCGCACCTGCTGTCGGGTCCGCCGCCGATCGAGGCGGCGGCTGCCGCAACGGCTGCCGGCGCCGACGACGACGCGATCACCGTCAGCGAAATCGCCGCGCTCAAGGCCAACGTGGCGCAACTGCAGCAGGAGCTCGCCGCGCTCAAGGCCACCGTCGCCAAGCTGTGCGCCGAGCTCGGCGCCGCCCCCCCGTAACCCGGGCCATCCGTTTGCCACCGCCCCCCCATCGGGCGAAAATGGAGCCCCTGCACGATCGCGGCGCCGACACCGGTCCGGCGCCGTCGCCCACCCTCAACGACAAGGAAGGACTTCGATGGACATCCCCGGCGCATTCGAAACCGCAAAACCCATACTGATCGCCTTCTCGCTGAAGGTCGTCGGCGCCATATTGGCCTACATCGTCGGCCGCATCCTGATCGGGTTCGCATCGAACCTGGTGATGAAGGCGCTCGAACGCCAGAAGGTCGAGGCGACGGTCATCCGCTACATGGGATCGGTCATTGCCGTCGCGCTCAACATCATCCTGGTCGTGGCGATACTCGGCTACTTCGGCGTCGAGACGACGTCGTTCGCCGCGCTGGTGGCGGGACTCGGCATCGCGGTCGGTGCGGCTTGGGGCGGGCTGCTGTCGAACTTCGCTGCCGGAGCGTTCATCCTCGTCCTGCGGCCGTTCAAGGTCGGCGATTACGTGGTCGCGGGCGAGGTCGAAGGGACGGTGCGGATGGTCGGGCTGTTCAGCACGACCATCGACACGCCCGACAACGTGCAGACGATGGTCGGCAACGCCAAGGTCATGTCCGGGACGATCAAGAACTTCAGCCACAATCCGCATCGCCGCGTGGAACTCACCGCGCAGCTCGACCATACCGTCGATCCGGGCGACGCGATCCGCCGGCTCAAGGAAGCGCTGCCGAAGATCGCGAATGTCGTCGCCGCGCCGGCCCCCGACGTCGAGATCCTGACCTTCAACGAGCGCGGTCCCGTCCTCGCCGTGCGCCCGTATTGCCACACGGCGAACTACTGGCAGGTGTACTTCGACACCAACCGCACGATTCGCGAAACCTTCGGTGCGGCCGGCTACCCGGCGGCCGAGGCGCATCTGCACGTCCGGCACCGGACCGCGTGACCGGGCGCACGCTCGGCCCCGCGGCCGCTCGACCGGCCAACCACCACAAGGCGGCTCATGGGAATGTTCGACGGTCTTCTCGGTAACGTGCTGGGCAGCGTCCTCGGCAACGGCGGCGCGCGGCAAAACCCGCTCGCGCAGGCGGCGCTGCAACTGCTGCAGCAGAACGGCGGCATCGGCGGCCTCGTCGACCGGTTCCGCCAGGCCGGCTACGGCGCGCAGGCCGATTCGTGGGTCTCCACCGGAGAAAACCAGCCGATCCCGCCCGATGCGCTGCAGCAGGCGCTGGGCTCGGGACCGCTGGCGGGCATCGCCTCCAGGCTCGGCATGTCCAGCGGCGATGCGGCCGGAGGCCTGGCGGCGATGCTGCCGCAGCTCATCGACCGATTGACCCCGCAGGGGCAGGTTCCCGGCAACCAGGGCGACCTCGTGGCGCAGGCGCTGGCGCTGCTGCAGAAGTCCCGGGGTTCGTAACCCGGGTTGCGCGGGCCGTGCGTTACAATCGCCCGGTCGGCCGGCACACTTTCGCCCGGCCATTTTTTTCGGCGACCCAAATTGGACCAGCCCACGCTCGTCACCGCCCTGATTCTCGGGATCGTGGAAGGCCTCACCGAGTTCCTGCCGGTGTCGAGCACCGGCCACCTCATCGTCACCGGCTCGCTGCTCGGCTACACCGGGGACCAGGCCAAGATGTTCGAGATCGTGATCCAGGCCGGAGCGATTCTCGCGGTCTGCTGGGAGTACCGCGCGCGCCTTCTGGGCGTCGCGCGCGGACTCTTCTCCGACGCGCGCGCGCAGCGTTTCGTCGTCAACCTCGCGGTAGCGTTCATGCCGGCAGCGGTGCTGGGCCTCGCCTTCGGCAAGGCGATCAAGGCGCACCTGTTCGCGCCGGTTCCGGTCGCCTGCGCGTTCGTCGCCGGAGCCCTCGTGATCCTGTGGGCCGAGCGCCGGCAGAAGCTGCGGCCTGAAGCCACCCGTATCGAAAGCGTCGACGACATGCGCTGGCCCGACGCGCTGAAGGTCGGACTCGCGCAGTCGCTGGCGCTCGTCCCGGGCACATCGCGCTCGGGCGCGACCATCATCGGCGGGATGCTGTTCGGGCTGTCGCGGACGGCGGCCACCGAGTTCTCGTTCTTTCTGGCGATCCCGACGCTGTTCGCGGCCACCGGCTACGAGGTCCTCAAGGGCGGAGGACTGCTCCTCGCCCGCGACCTGCCCGCGTTCGGCGTCGGCTTTGCCGCGGCCTTCGTCTCGGCGTTCCTGTGCGTGCGCTGGCTGATCCGCTACGTCAGCCACCACGACTTCATTCCGTTCGTCTGGTACCGGCTGGCGTTCGGCGCGATGATCCTGGCCACCGCGTACGCGGGCATCGTCAGGTGGGATTGACGCCGGGCGGGCGCTGGATCGGCCCGCTGTTCGCCGTTCTCGGCGTGCTCGGCTTTTCGGTGAAGGCGATCCTGATCAAGCTCGCCTACGCCTGGCACCCGATCGACGCGGTGACGCTGCTGGCGCTGCGGATGCTGTTCTCGGCGCCGTTCTTCGTCGCGATGGCCTGGTGGTCGAGCCGGCGCGCGGCGGCGCGGCCGCTGTCGCGCGCCGACTGGAAGGGCATCGTCGCGCTGGGCTTCATCGGCTACTACCTCGCCAGCCTGCTCGACTTCATGGGGCTGGCCTACATCTCGGCCTCGCTGGAACGGCTGCTGCTTTTCCTCTACCCGACGATGGTCGTCGTGCTCTCGGCGCTGACGCTGCGCCAGCGCATCACGCGGCGCGCGCTGCTGGCGCTGCTGCTGTCGTACGCCGGCATCGCGTTGGTGTTCGTGCGCGATCTGGAGAGCGCGCGCGACGCCGCGGCGCTGTGGACGGGGGGCGCGCTGGTGTTCGGCAGCGCGGCGCTGTACTCGGTGTACCTCGTGGCCGCCGGCGGCCTGATCTCCCGCATCGGCAGCATGCGCTTCACGTCGTACGCGATGCTCGCGTCGACCGTCTTCGTGCTGCTGCAGTTCGCCGCGACGCGCGAGCCTGCGCTGCTGCGCGCGCCGGCGCCGGTCTACGCGCTGTCGCTGGCGATGGCGGTGGTGTCGACGGTGCTGCCGACGTGGCTGATCGCCGAAGCGATCGACCGCATCGGCGCCAATTCGTCGTCGCTGATCGGCTCGCTGGGACCGGTGTTCACCATCGGGCTCGGCGTCGCGATCCTCGGCGAGCCGGTGCATCCGATGCAACTCGCCGGCGCGGCGCTGGTGCTGGTCGGCGTCATGCTGGTGACGCTGCGGCCACGCCGCGGGCCGGCGCGCCCTGCTGCCATCACCGCTCGCGACGCCTGACCCGCCAGGCGCTACCAGCCCGGCGGGGGCTTCCTCAGGATCGTGATCGTCCGGCCCTCGACGGCGAGGTAGCCGCCGCCGACCAGGTCCTTCATCAGCCGGGAGATCATGTCGCGCGAAGCGCCGACGCGGTCGGCGATCTCCTGCTGCGTCAGCCTTTCCGGCACCACCTGCCTGCCGTCGACGTCGCGCGCAAGCGTCAGCAGCAGCCGCACCAGCCGGCCGTAGACGTCCGACAGCGCGAGGCTTTTCACGTTCTCGGTGGCGAGCCGCGCGCGGTGGATCAGCTTCTCGACGAGGTGCAGCGCGAAGTCCGGGTGCGCCAGGATGAACTCGCGGAAGTGCGCGCGCGTGACCACCGCGCAGGTCGAAGGCTCCACGGTGATCACCGACGCCGAACGCGGCGCGCCGGCGAGCGACATCTCGCCGACGTACTCGCCGGGGCCGTGGAAATCGATGACGACCTCCTTGCCGGCGGCGTTCCCCGCGTACACCTTCACCTTCCCGGTCAGGATGATGTAGAGCGAATCGCCCTGGTCGCCCTCGTTGATCAGCACGGTGTTGCGCGCAAACGCGCGGACCGCGCCGCCGGCGGCGATCGCGCGCAGCGTTCCTTCGGGCAGCGGGTCCAGCGGGTCGGCGGCGCTCGGCGGGCGCGAGGCGGCCACGGGTCGTGCCGCCTCAGTCGATCCTGCGAACGTCGTCGATCACCTTGCCGTCGTTCGGCAGCTCGCCGCAAGCGCGGAACGCGACTTCGCCGCGCAGCTTGGTGATCTCGCGGATCGAGGCGACGACGCCGTCGGCGTGCGGGGACTCGCCGCCCCCGACCTCGACGTGGAGCGTCATCCGGTCGTTGCCGTCGGGATTGTCGACGACCAGCCGCGCCTTGACGATGGCCGGATGGCGTTTGGCGATCGCCGCGACCTGCGACGGGTGGACGAACAGTCCCTTGACCTTGGTCGTCTGGTCGGCGCGTCCCATCCAGCCCTTGATCCGCGCATTGGTGCGCCCGCAGGGGCTGGCTCCGGGCAGGAACGCCGACAGGTCTCCGGTGCCGAAGCGCAGCAGCGGATAATCGGTGTTGAACAGCAGCGTCACGACGACTTCGCCGACCTCGCCCGGCGCAACGGGATCGCCGGTCCCGGGGCGCACCAGTTCGAGCAGCACGCCTTCGTCGACGACGAGGCCTTCGCGCGCTTCGGTCTCGTAGGCGATGCTCCCGGCGTCGGCGGTCGCGTACGCCTGGTAGCCGTTGATCCCGCGCGAGGCCAGCGCGGCGCGCGCGGCCGGCAGGAACGCTTCTCCCGAGACCAGAGCCTTCTTCAGACTGGGCAGCGGCACGCCGAGCTCGTCGGCCTTGTCGAGGATGATCCGCAGGAACGACGGCGTGCCCACGTAGCCGTCCGGCTGCAGTTCGGCGATCGCCTGCACCTGCTGCTCGGTCTGTCCGGTGCCGCCCGGAAACACCGTGCAGCCGATTGCGTGCGCGCCGGTCTCGAGCATCGAACCCGCCGGCGTGAAGTGATACGCGAAACAGTTGTGGACGAGATCGCCGCGCCGAAAGCCCGCCGCGAACAGCGCCCGCGCCAGCCGCCAGTAGTCGGGCCGGCGCCCTTCCGGTTCGTAGATCGGGCCCGGCGAGGCGAAGACGCGGGCCGGACCCGCCGAGTCGGGCCCCCGGCGCGCCGCGGCAAAGCCGCCGAACGGCCGGTTCGCTTTCTGCAGGTCGAGGAGTTCGGACTTGCGCGTGACCGGGAGCTGCGCCAGCGCCGCGCGCGAGGCGACCGCGGCCGGATCGACGTCGCGCAGAATGCGCGCGTAGGCCGGCGCGTGCTCCTTCGCGTGCGCGACGTGGCGCGGCAGCGTGGCGAGCAGCGTGCGCTCGCGCAATTCGGGATCGCGGGTTTCCAGCGTGTCGAAATGATCGGGCATGGGCAGCGGTTTCGCTTGGGGGTGTCGGGTCGTACGAATCCGTGGCGTCCACGCATCCGTCAGCCCGTTGGCGGGTCAGGCGAGCCAGCGCTTGCGGCGGCGATAGTGCTTGACGTCGCGGAAGCTCTTCCGGCCCGCCGACGACAGTCCGAGGTAGAACTCCTTGACGTCCTCGTTCTGCGCGAGATCCTTGGCCACGCCGTCCATCACGACGCGCCCGTTTTCCAGGATGTAGCCATAGTCGGCGTAGCGCAGCGCGACCATCGTGTTCTGCTCGGCGAGGAGGAACGAAACGCGCTCCTTGCCGTTCAGGTCGCGAACGATCTCGAAGATCTCCTCGACGATCTGCGGCGCGAGGCCCATCGAGGGCTCGTCGAGCAGGATCATCGACGGCCGCGCCATCAGCGCGCGACCGACCGCGGTCATCTGCTGCTCGCCGCCGGACGTGTAGCCCGACTGGCTCCCGCGGCGCGTCTTGAGCCGCGGGAAGTAGTGATAGACGCGCTCGAGCTCGGCCTTCAGCTCGGCACGCGAGATCTTGCGCGTGAACGCGCCGGTCAGCAGGTTCTCCTCGACCGTCAGGTGGCCGAAGCAGTGCCGGCCCTCCATCACCTGGCACACGCCCCGGCGGACGAGCTCGTTGGGCGTCAGCTTCTCGATGCGCTGGCCGCGGAACTCGATCGTGCCCTTGGTCACGTCGCCGCGCTCGGCGGCGAGCAGGTTCGATATCGACTTCAGCGTCGTGCTCTTGCCGGCGCCGTTGGCGCCGAGCAGCGCGACGATCTTCCCCTCGGGCACGTGCAGCGAGACCCCTTTCAACACAAGGATCACGTGGTCGTAGATGACCTCGATGTTGTTGATCGCCAGATAGCTGGCGGTCGCGGCATCGGCTTGCGGCGTGGGGGCGGATTGGGCGTTCATGGGGCTACCGAAGGGCTGGCGTGAGGGCCGCGGCGCGGTCCCTCGCGCCAGCCCTCTCCCGGATCGGGAGAGGGCCGACTGCTGCGTGAGGTCAGCCTTCCTTCGAACAGTCGCGCGGCGTGATCTTCTTTTCCGCGGCGTACTTGGCGGCGCTTTCCTCGACCATCTTGCGGATCATCGCCTTGTCGCCGAGCATGTACGGCGTGACGGCCTTGAAGCTCTTGCCGTCCCAGACCTGGAAGCGGACCATGCCCGAGCCTTCGTGGTCGGCGCAACTCGTCTTGATCGGCGGGAACATGCCGCCGGCGCCCAGCTCCTTCAGCCGCGCCTCGGTCAGGTTCAGGTTCTCCAGCCCCCAGCGCACCTGCTCGGCGGTCATCACCTTGCCCTTGCCGTACTTTTCCTGCGCCTTGCGGATCGCCTCGACGGCGATGATGCCGTAGGTCACGCCGCGGTTGTGGTAGATCGAGCCCTGCCGCGACTTGTCCTCGAGATTGCCCTTGCCGGCGCCGTAGACCTTCTTGGCGATGTCCTGCATCACCGGGAACGCCGTTCCGGGCGCGGTGAACGCGGCGGAAACGTAGCCCTTCGCCGCATCGCCGGCGGGGATCACGTCCTCGTCGGAACCGGCCCACCAGACGCCGAGCACCTTCTCGCGCGGGTAGCCGAACTTGGCGGCGGCCTTGAGCGCGGTCGGGTTCATCACGCCCCAGCCCCAGAGAATCACGTAGTCGGGCTTGGCCTGCCGAATCTGCAGCCACTGCGATTCCTGCGTGTTGCCCGGATGCGCGACGGCGATCTTCATCAGCTCGAAGCCGTACTTGGCGGCGAACGCCTCGAACACCGGGAGCGGCTCCTTGCCGAACGCCGAGTCGTGGTACAGGTCGACGATCTTCTTGCCCTTGAGCTTGTCGAGGCCGCCTTCCTTCTGGCCCAGATACGCGATCATCGCCGCGGCCTGGCTCCAGTAGCTGGTGCCCACCGGGAACACCCAGGGGAAGACGCTGCCGTCGGCGGCGTTGGCGCTGCCGTAGCCGAACGTCGTCATCGGGATCTTGTCCTGCGCGACGCGGTCGAGCAGGCCGTAGGCGATGCCGGTCGACAGAGGTTCGACGACCGACGCGCCGCCGTTCTTCTTCTTGAGACGCTCGTAGCACTCGACGCCGCGCGAGGCGGTGTACTCGGACTCGCACTCCTCCCACTGGAGCTTCACGCCGTTGATGCCGCCGGTGGCGTTGACCAGGTTGAAGTAGTCGATCGCCCCGCCGAAATAGCCGGAGCCGCCCGCGGCGTAGGGGCCGACGCGGTAGGAAAGGATCGGGATGAACTGCTCGGTCTGCGCCTCGACCGTCGACGCGGCCGTGAATAGCGCGAGGCCCGCCAGGGCCGCTTTCAATGCTCTCATGTCTCAACTCCTCCTAAAATGCGTCTCCGAAGCGGAGATTGTGCGACCGAAGCCCCGCATCAGCGGTGGCGGCGGTCGCGTTCGACGCAGCGGGGACCTGCGGCTCCTCCCCCGCTGCGCGCCAGCGTCAATGCGGGAACGGCCACAGGCGCAGCTTCTCCTTGGCGATCTGCCACAGCCGGGCGAGGCCGTGCGGTTCGACGATCAGGAAAAAGATGATCAGCCCGCCGAACACCATCAGCTCGAGGTTCGACGCGGCGGACATCGGAATCGAAAGGTGCAGCGTCTGCTCCATGAACTGCATGGTGAAATTGAGCATGATCGGCAGCAGCACGATGAAGGCGCTGCCCAGGAACGAACCGAGCACGGTGCCGACGCCGCCGATGATGATCATGAACAGGATCCGGAACGACAGGTCGAGGTTGTATGCCTCGGGCTCGACGGTGCCGAGATACGCGTACGCGTAGAGCGCGCCGGCGACGCCGGCGTAGAACGAACTCACCGCGAACGCGAGCAGCTTCGCGTACACCAGCCGGATGCCGATCACCTCGGCGGCGACGTCCATGTCGCGCACCGCCATCCACTGCCGCCCGATGTTGCTGCGCGCCATGTTCTTGGCCGCCAGCGCCATCACCGCCACGATGGTCAGCACCAGCAGGTACTTGGCCGTCGGCGTGTCGAACGTGTAGCCGAGAATGACGATCGCCTGCGCGGTGATCACGCCCGACGAGCTGTAGTTGGAAAACCAGCCGACCTTGGCCAGGCACCAGACGATGAAGAACTGCGCCGCCAGCGTCGCCACCGCCAGGTAGAAGCCGCGTATCCGCAGCGACGGCAGCCCGAACAGGATCCCGATCCCCGCGGCGCACAGCCCGCCGCAGACGAACGCCAGCAGGATCGGCATCCCCGGCACGCGCAGCATGAAGTTGTACGACGCGAAGGCGCCGATCGCCATGAATGCGGCGTGGCCGAGCGAGAGCTGGCCCGCGTAGCCGGTCAGGATGTTGAGGCCAAGCGCCGCCAGCGCGAGGATGAGGCAGGGAATCAGCAGCGCCGAGAATATGTACGGCGTCGCGGCCAGCGGGATGACCGCGTACGCGATCACCAGAACCGCGGCAATCGCGACCCGGTCCTGGCGGATCGGAAAGATCGCCGCGTCGGCCTGGTAGGACGTCTTGAACTGGCCTGCTTCGCGATAGAACATCGAGGGTGTCCGGCGGGTTGGGCGATCGGCGTGCGTTCAGATGCGGCGGATGATCTTCTCGCCGAACAGCCCTTCGGGCCGGACCAGCAGGAAGAGAAGTGCCAGCACGTACGGGAACCAGCCTTCGATCCCGCCGCCGACGTAGGGCCCGAGGAAGACCTCGGCCAGCTTTTCCGACGCGCCGATGATGAGGCCGCCGACGATCGCGCCGGGGATCGACTCGAAGCCGCCGAGGATCAGCACCGGCAGCGCCTTCAGCGCGACGAAGGTCAGCGCGAACTGGACGCCGTTGCGCGCGCCCCAGAGCATGCCCGCGACCAGCGCGACCGCGCCGGCCACCGCCCAGACGATGCCCCAGATCTGCTGCAGCGGGATGCCGACCGCGAGCGCCGCCTGGTGGTCGTCGGCCACCGCGCGCAGCGCACGGCCGATCCGCGTGCGGCTGAAGAACACCGCCAGCACCGTGACCAGCACCGCGGCGATGCCGGCGGCGGTGATGTCGAACTTCGACACGTTCATCGTCGTCGCGTCCGAGATCCACTGGATCGGCTCGTCCTGGATGCCGAGGTCGAGCCCGCGCACGTTCGCGCCCCACATCAGCTGCGCCAGCCCCTCGATGAAGAAGGAGAGCCCGATCGTCGCCATGAACAGCGTGATCTGCGGCTGGTTGACGAGCGGGCGCAGCACGAACTTCTCGGTGGCGAGCCCCAGCAGGATCATCGCCGCCAGCGTGGCGGGCACGCACAGCCAGAAGGGGATGCCGAGCTCGTTCAGGCCCACGAACGTCAGCGCGGCGAAGAAGACCATCGCGCCCTGCGCGAAGTTGAAGACGCCCGAGGCCTTGTAGATGAGCACGAAACCCAGCGCCACGAGCGAGTACATCACCCCCGACAGCAGCCCGCCGATCAGCACTTCGAAAAAGAATGTCATCAGTGCGCAACCCCGAGGTAGGCGTCGATCACGGCCTTGTTGCCGCGGACCTCGGCTGGCGTGCCGTCGCCGATCTTCTTGCCGTAGTCCAGCACGACGACGCGGTCGGAAATGTCCATCACCACGCCCATGTCGTGCTCGATCAGGACGATCGTGGTGCCGTACTGCTCGTTGACGTCGAGGATGAAGCGGCACATGTCCTGCTTTTCCTCGACGTTCATTCCGGCCATCGGCTCGTCGAGCAGCAGCAGCGTCGGCTCGGCCGCCAGCGCGCGCGCGAGCTCGACGCGCTTCTGCAGCCCGTACGGCAGGCGCCCGACCGGCGTCTTCCGGATGTGCTGGATCTCGAGGAAATCGATCACCTGCTCGACCTTGGCCCGCTGCGCGAACTCCTCGCGCCGGGCGCGCCCTATCCACAGCGCCTGCTCGATGAAGTTGGCCTTCATCTTGAGCGTGCGGCCGGTCATGATGTTGTCCAGCACCGACATGCTCTTGAACAGCGCGATGTTCTGGAACGTCCGCGCGATGCCCTGCGACGCGGCGTCGTGCGGGCGCATGTTGTGGCGGACGTCGCCGTGGAACGTGATCGTCCCCTGCTGCGGGTGGTAGACGCCGTTGATGACGTTGAGCATCGAGCTCTTGCCGGCGCCGTTGGGGCCGATGATCGCGCGGATCTCGTGCTCGCGGACGTCGAAGCTGATGTCGGTCAGCGCCTTGACGCCGCCGAAGGCCAGCGAGATGTTCTCCAGCTTGAGGATCGTGTCGCCGATCTTGCGTACGCTTTCGGTCTTCGGCGCGCTCATGCTGCCTTCGCGATCGTGGATTTCGGGGACGTGTCTGCGTCCTCGATGCGGAGGTCGGCGGCGACCATGCCGGTGCGGCCGTCCTCGAACCGCACCAGCGTCTCGATGTGCTGTACCGCCTTGCCGCCGTAAAGCGCGTCGATCAGCACCGCGTACTTGTCGGCGACGAATCCGCGCCGCACCTTGCGCGTGCGCGTCAGCTCGTCGTCGTCGGGGTCGAGTTCCTTGTGCAGGATGAGGAAGCGGTGCACCTGCGAATCGGCGAGCGGCCCTTCGGTCGCGAGCTCGGCGTTCACCTGCTCGACGCATTCCTTGATCAGCTGGTAGACCTCGGTCTTGGCCGCGAGGTCGGTGTAGCCCGAATACGCGATGCCGCGCCGCTCGGCCCAGTTGCCGACCGACCCGATGTCGATGTTGATGAACGCGCAGACCATGTCGCGCCGGTCGCCGAAAGCGACGGCTTCCTTGATGTGCGGGAAGAACTTGAGCTTGTTCTCGAGGTAGTTCGGCGCGTACATCGCCCCGTTGACGAGCTTGCCGACGTCCTTGGCGCGGTCGATGATCTTCAGGTGGCCGTCGTCGTCGAAGATGCCGGCGTCGCCGGTGTGGAAATAGCCTTCGGCGTCGATCGACTCGGCGGTGGCGTCGGGCCGCTTGTAGTACTCCTTCAGCAGCATCGGGCCGCGGACCATCACCTCGCCGTTGCCGGCGATCCTGACCTCGACTCCCGGCGCGGGCTTGCCGACGCTGTCGAACTTGATCTGGCCGTCCGGCTGCAGGCAGACGTAGGCGCAGGTCTCGGTCGAGCCGTAGAGCTGCTTCAGGTTGATGCCGATCGACCGGTAGAAGCGGAAGAGGTCGGGGCCGATCGCCGCGCCGGCGGTGTAAGCGACGCGGATGCGGCTCATCCCCAGCACGTTGCGCAGCGGCCCGTAGACGATCAGGTTGCCGATGGCGTAGCGCAGCCGGTCGAGCAGCGCCACCGGCTTGCCGTCGAGGATCTCGGCGCCGCAGCGCTTGGCGACGCCCATGTGGTAGTGGAACATCCAGCGCTTCAGCGCGCTGGCGTCCTCCATCCGGATCATCACCTGCGTGAGCAGGTTCTCGAACACGCGCGGCGGGGCGAAATAGTACGTCGGCCCGATCTCGCGCAGGTCGGTCATCACCGTGTCGCCCGACTCGGGGCAGTTGATGGTGAAGCCGACGAACAGCGCCTGCGCGAACGAGAAGAGGTGGTCGCCGACCCAGGCCATCGGCAGGTACGACAGGATGCTGTCGTCGGCGGTCAGGTGGTCGAACTGCGCCGCGCCGCGCGCCGACTCGATGAACGCGTGGTGCGTCTGGCACACGCCCTTGGGCTTGCCGGTCGTGCCCGACGTGTAGAGCATCACCGACACGTCGTCGACGCTGCCCTTGGCCACTTCGGCGTCATAGAACCCGGGGTTGGCGCGGTCGAACTCGCGCCCGATCTCCTGCAGCGCCTCGAACGAGAGCACGCGCTCGTAATTGCGCAGGCCGCGCGGGTCGTCGTAATAGACGTGGGCGAGCGTCGGGACCTGCGGCGTCGCCTCGATCACCTTGTCGACCTGCTCCTGGTCCTCGACGATCGCGTACGCGATCTCGGAGTCGTTGAGCACGAACACGAACTCTGCCGCCGGCGCGTCCTGGTACATCGGCACCGGGACGCCGCCCAGCGCCTGCGCGGCGATCATCGACCAGTACAGGCGCGGCCGGTTGTCGCCGATGACCGCCAGATGCATGCCGCGCTTGAAGCCCTGCGCCGCCAGCCCGCAGGCGAGCGCGCGCACTTCGGCGGCGACGTCGCGCCAGGTCCAGGTCTGCCAGATGCCGAGGTCCTTCTCGCGCACGGCGGGACGATCGCCCCGAACCTGTGCGTGATGCAGCAACAGGCGGGGGAACGTATCCAGTACGGCTTGCGCTGGCGCCGACGTCACTGCTTCTCTCCTCCAGGCATCAGGGACACCGCGGAGCGGCGGCCCTTTCCCCGCATCTTCGGCGGTGGATTGCTAGCGTGTCGATTCTATAGGATCGCCCGGCAATGTCGAGTCCGGGCGCATCCATGTCCAATGTCCACGAACGCAGCCGAGCGAGCATAATTCGCGTTCCCGGCGAAAGCTGTCATCCAGCGGACAATCTCGATCAAATCGTGGCCTCGCCCTCCCCTGCCGACCTGCTGCGCGAAAGCATCTGGGCGCGGTCGCTGACCGCCGACCAGCTGCGATGCGTCGAGACTTCGCTCGTCGAGCGCAGGATCGCGGCCGGCGAGTACGTCTGCCGCAAGGGCGAGCCGGTCGAGCACTGGATCGGCATCCTGCAGGGCCTCGTCAAGATGACCAGCCTGTCGCCCGGCGGGAAGGTCACGACGTTCACCGGGCTGCCCGCAGGCGCGTGGTTCGGCGAGGGCTCGCTGCTCAAGAACGAACGGCGCAAGTACGACGTGGTCGCGCTGCGCGACAGTCGGGTCGCGCTGATGCCGCGGGCGACGTTCAACGCGCTGCTCGACGGCAGCATCGGGTTCAACCGCTTCCTGCTGGTGCAGTTGAACGAGCGCCTCGGCCAGTTCATCGGACAGATCGAATTCGACCGCCTGCTCAACGTCGAGGCGCGCGTCGCGCGCTGCCTCGCGGCGATGTTCAACCCACACCTGTACCCCGGCACCGCGGCGCAGCTCCAGATCTCGCAGGAGGAGATCGGCTACCTGTCCGACCTGTCGCGCCAGCGCGTCAACCAGGCGCTGAAGGCGCTGGAACAGGCCGGGCTGGTGCGCGTCGAATACGGCGGCATCCTGGTGCTCGACCTTCCCGGCCTGCGCAACTTCGCCGGCTGACGAGACGCCCGTCCGCGTAACCCGGGTATTGCCGCCATCAAAGCCGCGCCGCAGCCACCGCCGCAGAACGGCGAAACCCGGAGATCGCCGCTACCAAGCGGCGCCCGCGCTCAGGCGTAGGTGTAGAACCCGCGACCGCTCTTGCGCCCGAGGTAGCCCGCCGCGACCATCTCCTTCAGCAGCGGCGCCGGCCGGTACTTGGGGTCGTTGAAGTCGGCGTAGAAGACGTTCATCACCGCCAGCATCACGTCCAGACCGATCATGTCGGCCAGCGCCAGCGGTCCGATCGGGTGATTGCAGCCCTGCTTCATCCCGTTGTCGATGTCCGCGGCCGACGCCAGCCCCTCCTGGAGCACGAAGACCGCCTCGTTGATCATCGGACAGAGAATCCGGTTGACGACGAAGCCGGGGCTGCTCTTGACGACGATCGGCGCCTTGCCGAGGCGTTTGGCGAAGGCCTCCGCGGCGGCGACCGTCGCGTCGGAGGTCTGCAGGCCCCGGATCAGCTCGACCAGCGCCATCATCGGCACCGGGTTGAAGAAGTGCATGCCGATGAAGCTCGCCGGGCGCGACGTCGACGCGGCGAGCTTGGTGATCGAGATCGACGACGTGTTCGACGCGATGACCGCCCCCGGCCGGGCGAGCCCGTCGGCGCGCTTCAGGATCTTGTACTTCAGCTCCTCGTTCTCGGTCGCCGCCTCGATCACGAGGTCGGCCAGCGCCAGCACGTCGTAGTCGGTCGAGCCGTGGATGCGCCTGATCGCGGCATCCTTGTCGGCCGCCGCGAGCTTGTCCTTCTTCACCAGCCGGTCGAGGCTGCCGGTGATCGTCGCGAGGCCGCGCAGCACGGCGGCCTCCGCGACGTCGACCATGACGACGTCGATGCCGACGACCGCGCAGGCCTGCGCGATGCCGTTGCCCATGGTCCCGGCGCCGATGATGCCGACTTTCCTGATCTCGTTCATGTGCTCTCGCAGTTCGTTGTCCGACACGCTCCATTTTGCCCGGTTGGGCTGCGACCGTCACGCCGCTGCCGGGTTCCGGCGCGGCCGCGCCGGGTCACTGCAGCCGCGGCTTCTTGAGGCTGTCGCCGCGATCCGCCGACTCGACGCGCAGCCGCACGGGAGCGCCGCCGCGCGCGAGCAGCAACGATGTCGCGCTGCCCGCCGGCCCCTGCCGCCACAGCCTGCGATACAGGTCGGCGAGCCCGTCGACGCGCTCGCCGGCGACGTCGATCACCGCGTCGCCCTGCCGCACGCCGGCGCGCTGCGCCGGCCCGCCCGGAGCGAGCCCCGTCACCACCAGGCCCTCGGGCGTTTCCGACGTGTACATCCCGAGCCACGGCCGGCCGGGGCCGCTGCGGCGGCCGAGCCGGGTCAGGTCGTCCTGCACCGCCGTGTATGCGTCGATCGGCACGAACATGTTGCCCTTGACGGTGTCGTCGCCGCCGGGTTCCTGCACGAACAGCGAGCCGATGCCCACCAGCCTGCCGTCGTCGCCGAGCAGCGCCGCCCCGCTCCACTCGGGATGCGCGGGCGCGGTGAACAGCGCATCGTCGAGCAGGTACTCCCAGGAGCCGGCGAATTCGCGCTTGGCGAAGACTTCGGCCTTCAGCGCGTGGCCGCGCCCGCCGTGGCCGAGCACGACCACCTCGTCGCCGACGCCGACCGCTGCCGAGGATCCCATGGCGAGCGGCGGCAGGTCGAGGCGTCCGAGCGGCTGGACCAGGCCGAACCCGGTCACGAAATCGTAGGCCAGCGGATGCCCGGCGATGACGGTGCCGTCGTTCGCCGTCAGCCAGATCGATTCGGCCTCGATGATCAGGTAGCCGGCGGTCAGGACGAGACCGTCGGCGCGGATCACGACGCCGCTGCCGGTCCGCTCGGTCCCGAGCATCGGCGCGGTGAAGGCGTCGTGGGGGACCGCGGCGCGCAGCGCGACCACGGCGTCGAAGGCTTTCGCGAGGTCGAACGTCACCTCGCCGGCCTTCGGCTGCAGTTCGCGTGGAAACGCCCAGTGCGTGGGTTCGGACATTGGCTGTGGTCGCGGGCTCCGCGGCGCTCGACCCGTGATGCATCCAGTGTAATGGAAATGGATGGCGCGTTATCCTAGCGCCTCGATGCCGAGCCGCCCCTTGCCGCCGCTTTCGCCACGCGCGATCACGCAGCGCCCGTCCGCGCGCCGCGTCGCCACGTCCGTTCGCCGGCGGCCGCCGACGCTGGCCGAGTTCGTGATCCTGTCGATGCTGCTGCACGTGCTGGCCGTCATGTTGTTCGGCAACTCGGCCGGCGGCGGGGCGAGCCGCGGCGAGCAGCTGCTGGGCGCGCTCGACGTGACGCTGCGGCGGATTTCGTCCGACCTCGGATCGGGGATGCGGCTCGCCACCGGCCTGGAGACGACGCAATCCGGGTCCGCGCTGCTGCCACGGCCGGCGCAGGCACCCCGTGGCGGAAAGCCGGCCGCGCAAGCGCCACCGGAGCGGCAAGAGGGGGCGCCTGCCAGAAGCCGGGAGGCAGGCGC
>CAIWHR010000517.1 GCA_903912485.1 uncultured beta proteobacterium
GCCACCTTCGGTCGGCCGAGTTCCGGGGCCACCGGCGATACGGTCACGATGCAGTTCGCCTTCCGGGCGGTGAGTCCGGGTGATGGCTCGAAGGAGAATATTTACGAAGGGACGGCCGACGGCGGCGACCGCACCGGGCGCGCGCTGCGCGGACCGCAACGAGGAGAACCGGTGATGGAAGGGACCAGGATCCTGGTGTGGGATCTGCCTCTGCGGTTGTTCCACTGGCTGCTGGCGGCGTCGTTCGCCGGCGCCTTCCTGACCGCCGAGTCGGAGCGGGTGCGCGACCTGCACGTCGCACTGGGCTACACCTTCGCCGGGCTGCTCGCCTTCCGGCTGGTGTGGGGATTCGTCGGCAGCCGCCACGCGCGGTTCCGCTCGTTCGCCTTCGGTCCGCGCGCGGTGTTCACCTACCTCAAGTCGCTGCCGACGCCGCGCCCGCTGCACTACGTCGGGCACAACCCGGCCGGGAGCTGGGCGATTTTCGCCACCGTGGCGCTGGGAATCGTCACCGCCGTCAGCGGCTGGGCGGACTACGCCGACGCGGGCGGACGGTGGGCCGAATCGCTGCACGAGGGCACCGCGAACGCATTGCTCGCGCTGGTGATCGTGCACGTCGCGGGCGTCGCGGTGAGCAGCTTCGTGCACCGCGAGAATCTGGTCGCTGCGATGCTGACCGGGTACAAGACGGGCCGGCCGGCGGACGCCATCGGGCGATCGCGCTGGGCGACGGCGCTGGGGCTCGCCGCCGTGGTCGCGCTGTTCTGGAGCGGGGTCGTCGATGTCTCGGGCGTCCTCCCGCGGCCGGCGGATGCCGCGACGGGCGGGCACGACGCCCGTTCGAGTCATCACCGCCGGCATGACGGCTAGCAGGCAAGCGACGCGATGCGCATCCTGGTCGTGGAAGACGATCCGCTGCTGGGCGACGCGCTGCAGTCCGGGCTGAAGCAGCGCGGCTTCGACGGCGACTGGATCAGGGACGGCATCGCGGCGGAACTCGCGCTGCGAACCGGGACCTACGCGGCGGTCGTGCTCGACCTCGGGCTGCCGCGTCTCGACGGGATGCAGGTGCTGGGTCGCGAGCGCGCGAAGGGCAGCCGGATTCCGGTGCTGGTGCTGACCGCGCGCGACGCCGTCGAGGATCGGGTGCTGGGTTTCGACGCCGGGGCCGACGACTACGTGATCAAGCCGGTCGACCTCGACGAACTGGCGGCGCGGCTGCGCGCGCTCGTCCGCCGGTCGCGCGGCGAGCCGGCACCGATCCTGGAATTCCGGGAACTGCGGGTCGATCCTGCCGCCCGGTCGGTGGTGTTTCGGGGTCTGCCGGTCGAGCTCCAGGCCAAGGAGTTCAACCTGCTGCACGAACTGATGCTCAACGCCGGGCGCGTGCTGTCGCGCGAACAACTCGAGGGACGCCTCTACGCGTGGGGCGACGAGGTCGAGAGCAACGCGGTCGAAGTGCACATCCACCACCTGCGCAAGAAGCTCGCGCCGGGATTGATCCGGACGGTGCGCGGCGTCGGCTACGTGCTCGCCCGCGGCCAGGACGATGGCTAGGCGGCAGCGCGCGCCCCGCTCGATCCGCCGCGAACTGCTGGTGGCGGTGCTGGCCGTGGTGGCGCTGACCTGGATCGCGACGACGGTCGTCAGCTATCTCGACGCCCGGCACGAACTGGACGAACTGCTCGACGGGCACCTCGCGCAGTCGGCGTCGCTGCTGGTCGCGCAGGTCGGCCGCGAGTCCGACGAAATCGACGTCGAGCATTCGTCGCAGCTGCACGCCGACGGCCAGCACGTCGCGTTCCAGTTCTGGAACAACGGGACGGTCCTGCGCCGGCACTCGGCGAACGCGCCGACCGAGCGGCTGTCGGCGCGGCAGGACGGCTTCAGCGATGCCGACATCGGCGGCAAGCGCTGGCGCGTCTTCAGCGGATGGGACGAGGGGCGCCGGGTTCTGGTCCAGGTCGGCGAGCAGAGCGACGTGCGCGACGAAATCGTCGCCAAGATCGCCACCAACATGCTGTGGCCGCTGCTGGTCGCGCTGCCGGCGCTCGGCCTGCTCATCTGGCTCGGAATCGAGCGCGCCACGCGGCCGCTGCGGCTGCTCAATCGCGACGTCGAGCGCCGAGCGCCCGACAATCTGGCGGCGCTCGACCTGGGCGACGTGCCGACGGAAGTGGCGCCGCTGGTCGCCAGCCTGAACCGCCTGTTCCTGCGGGTCGAGTCGTCGATGGAAAACGAACGCCGGTTCACCGCAGACGCCGCGCACGAACTGCGCACGCC
>CAIWHR010000518.1 GCA_903912485.1 uncultured beta proteobacterium
CGGATCGTGCCGGATCCGCGCGCGCTCGCCGGTCGTGCCGCTGGTCACGAACTCGAGCGACCGGCGGCCCTGCCACGACGTCGAGACGAAGCGCTCGGGGTCGCGGCGCAGGTCGTCCTTTTCCACCAGCGGCAGCCGCTCGAGATCGTCGGCGGTGCGAATCTTGCGCGGGTCGAGGCCCAGCCGGCTGAACGCCTCGCGGTAGAACGGCACGGTCTTCGCCGCGTGACGGACCATACGGCGCAGCCGCGCATCGCGAATCCGCTCGATGCGCGCGCGCGACGCGTACGGAAATGCGCGCTGCCCACGGAGCTGCGCCAGCACGTACGCGTTGCCGGCGGCTCGGCGCAGCAGCCGGGCGATCACGCGAGCCCTCCCCGCGCCGGGCTCTCGAGCGCTGCGCGCGCGCCGCCGCTGCGCCGGTGCGCGCCGCTCCCGACGGGCAATCTGGAGACGAAGCTCCTGAATTTTGGCGCGTCGTCGTGGAGGGCGTCCACGCGGCGCACGTCGACGCCGACGGGCTCTCCCAGCGCTTCGATCAGGCCGGCGCGCAGCCGCGCCAACGCCCCGGTCCCGGGATCGATCCGGAACACCAGCTCGACGACGAGGTGCTCGGTGCTTTCCTGGACGATCCGGTACTGGTCGAGCCCGTTCATCGAACGCAGCAGGAACGACAGCGGCTGCAGGGACAGCACGTTCCCGCTGGGAAGCGTCACCACGTCGCCGGGCCGGCCCGCGGGCGCGCCGATCAGCGGAAACGGCGAGCCGCAGGAGCACGGCTTCCCGGTGAAGCCGAAGCCGTCCCCGAGGCGATAGCGGATGAAGGGCTGCGCGCGGGCGTCGAGACTCGTCACCACCGCCTCGCCGCGATCGCCGGCCCCGCCGGCGCCGTCGGGGCGCAAGCACTCGAGGATCACGTGGTCCTCGTTGACGTGCAGCCCCTCGTGCGCCGTGCACTCGGCGGCGATCCTGCCCACCTCGTTCGCGGCGTAGAAGTTGAAGGTCGGGATGCTCCGGCCGCGCTGGATCCTGGCCTTGAGCGCGTCGTCGCACACTTCGGCCGAAGTGACGATCACTCTCGGGCAGGCCACCGTGTCGAGACGGTCGTCCAACCGGCCCAACAGCGCTCTGAGCACCGTCGGGTACGCCCAGAGAATCGTGGGCCGGCTGCGCTTCAACTGGTCGATCTGATCGCCGGGGGCAAGCGCCGGGGAGATGTTGACGCTGCGGTAGAAGCCCAGACGCTGGTGCAGCCGCGCCGCGTGCGGCTGCATGGGTCCGAGGACGGTGAGGCGGTCGCGCGGCCGGAACCCGATCGCCAGCAGCGCCCGGAATTCGATCAGCCGCCGCGCCTGCAGCTCGCCGCGCGTCAGGTGGATCGCGAACGGCGCCCCCGTCGTTCCGGTCGTGTGCAGCACCGCGCAGGCGGCAAGATCGATCCCCGCGGCGGTGATGGCGGCGACGCCCGCCGCCCTGAGGTCGTCCTTGGTCGTGACCGGTATCCGCGGCAGGTCGCCGGCGGTCCGGATGTCCGCGGGCGACAGACCGGCGGCTCGAAACAGCGCCCGGTAGTACGGGACGTTGTCGTACGCGTGCCGGATCACCGCCCGCAGCTTGCGGTCGCGCAGCGCCTGCACCCCGGCCGCGGGCAGCCGGGACTGGCTCAGCCATCGCTTCAGCGCCAGCGCCTCGCCGATCATGACCATCCCTCTCGGATGCCCTTCGACACGCGGATCCCGCCCGGGCGCATCCCGCCCGGCGTGCCCGAGCGCGAAAGGGCGGAAGCCTTCGTTACAGCCGCTGCTCGACCCAGCCGCGCACCGACTCCAGCGCCCCGGGCAGCCCGGCCGGATCGGTGCCGCCCGCCTGCGCCATGTCGGGCCGCCCGCCGCCCTTGCCGCCGACCTGCTGCGCCACATGGTTGACGAGCTCGCCGGCCTTGACCCTGCCGGTGAGGTCCTGGGTGACGCCGGCGATCAAGGTGACCCTGCCGTCGGCGACGCTGGCCAGCACGATCGCCGCGCTCTTCAGCTTGTCCTTCAGCTTGTCCAGCGTCTCGCGCAGCGACTTCGCGTCGGCGCCGTCCTGGATCGCTGCCAGCACCTTCACCCCCTTGACGTCGACGGCGCTGCCGGCGAGATCGTCGCCCGCGCTGGCCGCGGCGCGCGCCTTGAGCCGCGCGAGATCTTTCTCCGCGGCGCGCGCGGTTTCGATCAGCTGCGCGATCCGCGTTTCGATCTCGGCCACCGGCGCCTTCAGCGCGGCGGCCGCGGCGGCGAGCGTGGCCTCGCGCGCCTGCACCCACGCCAGCGCGTTGTCGCCGGTGACCGCCTCGACGCGGCGCACGCCGGCGGCGACGCCGCCCTCGCCGACGATCTTGAAGAATCCGATGTCGCCGCTGCGCGCAACGTGCGTGCCGCCGCAGAACTCGCGCGAACTGCCGATGTCGAGCACGCGGACCTCGTCGCCGTATTTCTCGCCGAACAGCATCATCGCGCCGGTCTTCTGCGCTTCGTCGATCGACATCACGCGCGCCTGCACCGGCGCGTTGTGCACGATCTCGGCGTTGACGATCGCCTCGACGCGGCGGATCTCGTCGTCGGACAGCGGCGCGTTGTGCGCGAAGTCGAAGCGCGTCTTGCCCGGATCGACCAGCGAACCCTTCTGCTGCACGTGCGGCCCCAGCACCTCGCGCAGCGCCTTGTGCATCACGTGCGTGGCCGAGTGGTTGCGCATCGTCCGCGCGCGCGCCGCGCGGTCGACGTTCGCCGCGGCGGTGTCGCCGACCTTCAGTTCGCCGGTCACGACGGCGCCGACGTGGCCGAACACCTCCGGCTGGATCTTCTGCGTGTCCTCGACGGCGAACAGCGTCAGGCACACGCCGCCCAGCGTGAGCTCGCCGCGGTCGCCGACCTGCCCGCCCGACTCGGCGTAGAACGGCGTTTCGGCGAGCACCACGACGCCGCGCTCGCCGGCCGCGAGCGCGGCCACCGGCGCGCCCTCGCGGTAGAGCGCGACGACGCGGGCTTCGGCTTCGAGCGTGTCGTAGCCGCGGAACAGCGTCTTCTGCCCGGCGTAGTCGAGCTGCGCCCCGGCCTTGAACTGGCTCGCCGCGCGCGCGCGCTCGCGCTGCTTTTCCATCGCCGCGTCGAAGCCGGCCTCGTCCACCCTGACGTCGCGCTCGCGGCAGACGTCGGCGGTGAGGTCGAGCGGAAAGCCGAACGTGTCGTAGAGCGTGAACGCGGTGTCGCCGTCGAGCAGCCTGGAGCCCTTGGCCAGCGCCTGCTCGAGGATCTTCATGCCGTGCTCGAGCGTCTCGCTGAAGCGCTCCTCCTCCTGCTTGAGCACCTGCGCGACGCGCAGCTTGTCGCGCCGCAGTTCCGGGTACGCCTCGCCCATCACGCGGTCGAGGTCCTCGACCAGCTTGTGGAAGAAAGGCGAGCGCTGCCCGATCTGGTAGCCGTGGCGGATCGCGCGGCGGATGATCCGCCGCAGCACGTAGCCGCGCCCCTCGTTGCCCGGGATGACGCCGTCGACGACCAGGAATGCGCAGGCGCGGATGTGGTCGGCGATGACGCGCAGCGACGGGTTGAGGTAGTCGGTCGCGCCGGTCTCGCGCACCGCCGCCCGGATCAGGTCCTGGAAGAGGTCGATCTCGTAGTTGGAGTGCACGTGCTGCAGCACCGCGGCCAGGCGCTCGAGCCCCATCCCGGTGTCGACCGAGGGCTTCGGCAGCTTGTGCATCACGCCCTTGTCGTCGCGGTTGAACTGCATGAACACCAGGTTCCAGATCTCGATGTAGCGGTCGCCCTCGGCTTCGGGAGATCCGGGGGGGCCGCCCCAGACCTCGGGCCCGTGGTCGTAGAAGATTTCCGAACACGGGCCGCAGGGGCCGGTGTCGGCCATCTGCCAGAAGTTGTCGCTGGCGTACTTGGCGCCCTTGTTGTCGCCGATGCGCACGCAGCGCTCCGGCGGGATGCCGATCTCGGTCGTCCAGATGCCGTACGCCTCGTCGTCGTCGATGTAGACGGTCGTCCACAGCTTTTCCGGCGCGAGGCCGTAGACCTTGGTCAGCAACTCCCACGCAAAGTGGATCGCCTCGCGCTTGAAATAGTCGCCGAAGCTGAAGTTGCCCAGCATCTCGAAGAAGGTGTGGTGCCGCGCCGTGTAGCCGACGTTCTCGAGGTCGTTGTGCTTGCCGCCGGCGCGCACGCAGCGCTGCGCGGTCGTCGCCCGGTGGTACGGACGCTGGTCGATGCCGAGGAAGACGTCCTTGAACTGGACCATGCCGGAGTTCACGAACAGCAGCGTCGGGTCGTTGGCCGGCACCAGCGACGACGACGGCACGATGCTGTGCCCGCGTTCGGCGAAGAAATGCAGGAACTTGGTGCGGATGTCGGCGGCTTTCATGGCGGTGCTCTCGTCCCGTCGTCGTGCGCCGGCGCGAAGATCGCAAACCGGCGGGCTGGCAAAGCCGTTGATTTTACGCGGCTTCACCGGCGACTGCCACGTTCACGCAGCGCCGACGACCAGCCGTCCTGATCCGCCCGTCGGCAGGCGCCTACGGTTCCGGGCCGAGCGTCTGCGCCAGCCGCGCAAACGCCTCGCACAGGTCCTGCGCGGCGTCGACCTTGAAGATCAGCTCGCGCACTCCGGCCCCGGCCGCCTGCGCGCGCAGTTCCTCGTCGATGAACCCCGACGCCACCGCCACCGGCAGGTCGGCGCGAATCGCGCGCACTTCGCGCGCCACGTCCAGGCCCGAAAGGCCAGGCATGTTGTAGTCGGTCACGACCAGGTCGAAGCGGTGCGGATCGGCGCGCAGCGCAGCGAGCGCCTCGGGCTGGCTGACGTAGCCGCTGACGCGGAAGCCGCGGCGCTCCAGCAGGCGCTGGACCAGGAACACCAGCGATTCGTCGTCGTCGATGTACAGGATGTGTCGACCGCTGCTGAGGCTCAGCGGCGGAGCGGCGGCGGCACCCCGCATCGCGGTCTCCGGCACGCCCGTCCGAATTTCCGCAAGCGGCAGGTAGAGCGTGAAAGTCGCGCCCTTGCCGGGCGCGCTGTCGACCGCGATCACACCCTCGTGCGCGCGCACGATGCCATGCACCACCGAGAGGCCCAGCCCGGTGCCCACACCCAGCGGCTTGGTCGTGAAGAACGGCTCGAAGATCCTCTCCTGCATCGTCTTGTCCATGCCCGGCCCGTCGTCGCTCACCGCCAGCCGCACCGTGCAGCCGGGGCGCAGGGCGTGCAGGGCGCGCAGCGCCGGCCGCGCATCCGCCAGCGCGGAATCGAGCGTCACCGTGTCGAGGCGAATGCCGATGCGCCCGTGTCCGCCCTGCATCGCCTGCATGGCGTTGGTGGCGAGGTTGATCAGGACCTGCTGGATCTGGCTGGCATCGGCCAGCACCGCGGGTACGTCGTCGGCGCAGTCGACATCCAGAGCCAGCCGCGCCGGCACCGACGCGCGCAACAGGCGCACGGATTCTGCGACGACCGGAGCCAGCGCCGTCGGCCTGCGCTCGATCGGCTGCTTGCGGCTGAAGGAAAGAATCTGCTGGACCAGATCGCGCGTGCGCGCGCTGGCCTTGCGGATCTCCTCCAGGCTCTCCAGTGCCGCGGGATTGGTGCTCGCATCCTGACGCGCCAACTCGACGTTGCCGAGGATCGTCGCCAGCGCGTTGTTGAAATCGTGCGCGATGCCCCCGGCCAGCGTGCCGATGGCCTGCATCTTCTGCGACTCGCGCAGTTGCGCCTCGAGCGAAGCGTGGGCGGCTTCGGCCTGCTTGCGCTCCGAGATGTCGCTCATCGACGTGACCTGGACGGCTCGGTCCTTGAAGTGCATCAGCCGGCCTCGAAGCAGCGCCGGGAACGTCGAGCCGTCCTTGCGCAGTCCCCCGGCCTCGTAGGGCAGCTCGAATCCGGTCATCGTGTTCTTCGTCACCCGGTCGCGATCCGCGGGGACGATCCATTCGGCGCCGGGTCGGCCGACGGCTTCTTCGGTGGAATACCCGAACATCTCTTCCGCCCGCTTGTTCTGTTCGAGGCATTGCCCCTTTTCCGAGATGAAGATCGCTTCGAAAGCCCCTTCGCTCAGGCCGCGATACTTTTCCTGGTTCTCCTGAAGCGATTCCTCCACTTTCTTCTGCTCGGTGATGTCGCGCATCGTGTGGACTGCGCCGGCGTAGGCCTGCCCTTGTCCCGCGTACGGGTCGACGGTCACCTGCAGCCAGCGGTCGCCGAGACAAACCTCCATCTGTTCGCGGTGCTGCGACTGTCGCATGCGCTGCATCGGACACTCGGGGATCGGCCCCGTCGTCGCGTGGACCACCTCCCAGCAGTGCCGGCCGATCATCGCGTCTGCGGGAATGCCCGCCAGAACGCCCATCGCCTTGTTGCACTTCACGATCTTCTGGTCGGCGTCGAGCAGGCAGATGGCGTCGGAGGTCGCGTCGAACGTGCTCTGCCACTGCATCGCCGCATCGCGCAGCGCCTCCTCGGCGCGCTTGCGGTCGGTGATGTCGCGGATGACGGCGATGTATCCCAGCACGCTGCCGCCGGCGTTCCGGATCACGGTTCCCAGCGTCTCTCCCGGGAACACCGCGCCGTCCTTCCTGCGGTAGTGGCAGAGGTAGGGGAGGTCGTTCCCGGTGGCGGTCAGGTTGAAGCGAAACCTCCCCTGCTTCTCGTATTCTTCCCTGTTTTCGTAGAACAGCGCCGTCGGTTTCCCCGCGAGATCGTCGAGCGTGTATCCGAGGACGGACGTGAAGCCGGGGTTGATGGCGACCACGTTCCGATCGACGTCGGCATACACGATGGCGTCCGGAATGGCGTTGAATATGCCCTCGAACATCGCCTTTCCATCCGCCACTTCCTCGTCGACGCGGTACCTTCGCTGACGGCCGACGAGCAGGTTGCCCAGAAGCGCCGTGCCCACCGGATAGATGACGATGATCGGCAGCGCCAGGCTGCCGAGGGTTTTCTGCACGAGTTCCCTGGGCAGCAGGAACATGCAAAGGATCATGGTGGCGTGGACGACGACGCCGAACGCGTACAGTTCGGCCAGCGACAGCTCCTTCGACTCGCGAAAGCGGTAGTGTCTCCAGACGAGGCCTGCCAGCCCGGACGAGACGATCGTCGCGACGCCCATGACGGCGCCCCCGCCGCCAAGGCTCAACCGGTAGACGCCGGCGATGGCCATCGCGAGGAGCGTGGGGACGGTGCCGAAGAAGAGGCCCGTCAGCCCGAGCAGGATGGTGCGGGTGTCGAAAATGACGCCGGGCTCCCACCTGACGGGAGTGAGCATGAGGACGACGGCGATCCCGCCGACCACCAGGCCGGAGCCGATCTTCTGCAGGTGGGGAGGATGCGCTCGCTCCCTGCGGAAGAAGACATCGTAGATCAGGCCCAGCGACAACAGCAGGGCTGCATTTTCGACCAGCCCGATGACGACGTCTTCACTCATGGCGGCACCCAGACGATCCCGGGATCGGGTTCACGCGGCGGGAGCCGGCACCGGCGCCGCTGCGGTTGCGCACGTCGCTACACCTGTCCGCCGGCCGCGAGTGCCCGTTTTTCCCGGACGGGCATGTTGGTACCGGTATGGTACGCCGATGCCGCGCCCGGGACCCCTCTCTCGCTCCGAGGGCCGTGCCCCCGCAGCAGCCGACCCCGCCGGACCTCACGCCCGACATGCGTCGCGCGCCGACCGCACCGATCAGGCGTCTTCGGGCGGCTCGCGCAGCAGCTTGAGAATGGCCGACAGCCCGAAACCGCGGCTTTGCAGGAACCGGACCTGGCGCGCGCGCTCGCGGTCGTCGGCCGGCGCGCGCCCGAAGCGGCGGCGCCAGAGCGCGACCAGCGTGGCGGCGTCGTCCGCGTCGCTGCCGGCCAGCGCCTCCGTCGCGTCGTCGAAGGCGACGCCCTTGGCCTTGAGCGCGTGCGCGATCGAGCGCCTGCTGTGCGTGCCCTGCTTCTGGCGCACCAGCACGTGCGCGAAGCGCAGGTCGGAGAGGTAACCCCGACCCGCGAGATCGTCGAGGACGGGGTCGACCTCGTCCGCCGTCGCCCCGGTCGCCAGTAGCTTGTCGCGCAGTTCGGGGCGCGCGTACTCCCGCCGCGCGAGCAGGCCGATGGCGCGCGCCGCGAGCGACTTCGGCGCCCGCGACTTCGACGCGCCGGTCACCCGGCGGCCTGCCTCACGCTATTCCTCGACCTTGGGCTCGCCGCGTGCGCGCAGCGCGCCGGGGGTCGGCACGTTGACGGCGGCGCGGATCTTGCCCTCGATCTCCGCCGCCATCTCGGGGTGCTCGCGCAGGAATTCGCGCGCGTTGTCCTTGCCCTGCCCGATCTTTTCGCCGCCGTACGCGTACCAGGCGCCGGACTTGTCGACGATGTCGTGGGCGACTCCGAGCTCGAGCACTTCGCCCTCGCGCGAGATGCCCTCGCCGTAGAGGATGTCGAACTCGGCCTGCTTGAACGGCGGCGCGACCTTGTTCTTGACGACCTTGACGCGGGTGCGGTTGCC
>CAIWHR010000519.1 GCA_903912485.1 uncultured beta proteobacterium
CGCTGGCGGCGGCGGTGCTCACGCTCGCCGGCTGCATGGCGGGACCGGATTACGTCCGTCCGACGACGCCCGCGCCGGCAGCGTTCAGGGAGATGGAGGGCTGGAAGGCCGCCGAGCCGCGCGACGACGCGCCGCGCGGCGCCTGGTGGAAAGCCTACGGCGACGCCGACCTCGACGCGCTGATGCGGCAGGTCGACGTCTCCAACCAGACCATCGCCGCGGCCGCCGCACGGATGCGCGCGGCGGCCGCGGCGACGCAGGCGACGCGCGCGGCGCTGTTCCCGTTCGTCACCGCCAACGCCGCGGGGGTGCGCAGCGCGCGCGCCACGAGCAGCAGCGGGGGATCGTCGACGGTCGCCAACAGCTACAACGGCGCGCTCGACGTCGGTTGGGAAATCGACCTGTGGGGCGGCGTGCGCCGCGGCGTCGAAGCCAGCGGCGCGACGGCCCAGGCGAGCGCGGCGGCGCTGGCGGCGGCGACGCTGTCGGCGCGCGCGCTGCTGGCGCAGACCTACCTGCTGCTGCGCGTCCAGGATGCGCAGATCGACCTGCTGAACGACACCGTCGCCGGCTACGACAGGTCGCTGCAGCTGACGCGCAACCAGTACGCGGCGGGCATCATCGCGCGCGGCGACGTCGCGCAGGCCGAGGCGCAGCTGAAGTCGACGCAGGCGCAGGTGTTCGACGCGCGCGTCACCCGAGCGCAGCTCGAGCACGCGATCGCGGTGCTGGTCGGCAAGCCGCCGTCCGAACTGGCGATCGCGCCGCGGCCGCTGACCGTGCGCTTCCCCGCCATCCCCGTCGCCCTGCCGTCGGAACTCCTCGAGCGGCGCCCGGACGTGGCCGCCGCCGAACGGCTGGCCGCCGCCGCCAACGCGCAGATCGGCGTCGCGCAGGCGGCGTTCTTCCCCTCGCTGTCGCTGTCGGCCGCCGGCGGCGTGCAGAGTTCGGCGCTGGGCAATCTGCTGTCGCTGCCGAGCCGCTACTGGTCGCTCGGGCCGGCGCTGGCGCAGGCGGTGTTCGACGCCGGGCTGCGCAGCGCGCAGAAGGCGCAGGCGGTGGCGGGCTACGACGAGGCCGTCGCCAACTACCGGTCGACGGTGCTGACCGCGTTCCAGGAAGTCGAGGACAACCTGGCGGCGCTCGCGCTGCTCGAGCAGGAAGCGGCGGTGCAGGACGACGCGGTGAAGGCCGCGCGCGATGCCGCCGCCATCGCGGCCAACCAGTACCGTGCCGGAACGGCGACCTACCTCGCCGTGGTCGTGCTGCAGGCGGGAGCGCTCGGCAACGAGCGGACCGCCCTCGCCATCCTCGCCCGCCGGCTCGCCGCCAGCGTCGGCCTCGTCAAGGCGCTGGGCGGCGGGTGGAACGCCGCCGACCTGGCCGCGGCGGCGCCGTGATGCGCGGCGGTCAGTCGCTGGCGACCGAGAACACGTCCGGCCCCAGGCGGATCGCCCACCACTTCCACTTGGACACGTCGTGGAACGAAGCCGCGAGCCCCTGCGTGCCGCGCGTCGGGCGGCCGTCGTGCATCTCGTAGGCGATCGACGACGACTGCCCGAGCCCGACGTTGCAGCTCCAGTTGTCGCGATTGGTGACCGAGCAGTCGGTGAACTTCCCCGACGGCGCGGTGGAGTCCCGGATCCAGTAGATGACCTCGTGCCGGCGGGGGCTCGCGCGAAACGCATAACGCGGGCCGGCGGCCAGCCGGCCGGTGCAGCGATTGCCATCCCAGACGCCCGCCTCGCAGTCGACCGTGTAAATCGTCCGCTCGCCTTGAAGCGTGATGCGGTCGCTGCCCCAGACGAGCAGGACCAGAATCAGCAGCAGGAACAGCCCCGGGACTATCCGGGCAAGCGTGCGTCGCTTCATCGACGAAGGGCCATCCCGGAAACGGCAGCCGGCGCGCGCGACCGCGAGGCGCCCGGAGCGAGCGGCGCGTCCCGCATCGAAGCGTCGTCGTCCGCCGTAGGCGCTGAACTCATGGGGCCGACCCTACGCCGATGGCCGCCGAGGGTCAAGATGAAGCCGAAGCCCCGTCCGGCGTTAGAATGAATCATCGCTGCGGCGGTCCGCTGACCTCGGGAGAAGATCATCGCCTACAAGACCCTCCTCGTCCACGTCGACGATAGCGAGCGCTGCGTGCAGCGGGTGGAAGCGGCCAGCCGGATCGCCCTCGATTTCGGGGCGCGCCTGATCGGCGTCTACCTCGTGCCGACGCCGGAGATGACCCCGTCGCTGTCGGCGCTGCTGCCCGACAGCGTCGTCCAGCAGCGGCTGGCCGGCTGACGGCAGCGCGGCGATGGGCAGC
>CAIWHR010000520.1 GCA_903912485.1 uncultured beta proteobacterium
CGGAAGCCGCCGGTGAAGGCGTCGGCGTTGTCGCCGGCGCGCGTGCCCGGCGGCAGTTCCTTGAGCCGGTTGACGTTGCCACCGCCGATCACCACGTCGGTCGGCTCGAGCGCGCGCACGAGGATCGCGACGACCTTGGCGACTTCCTGCCGCCACTTCTTCTTGCCCAGCCATTCGAGCCCGGCGATCCCGACGTAGTCCTCGTACGTGCCCTTGCGGTAGGGGGCGTGCCCGAGTTCCATCGGCTCGACGACGCCGTCGACGATCATCGCGGTGCCCAGGCCGGTGCCGAGTCCCAGGAACAGCAGCTTGCCGCCCCGGTAGCAGCCCAGCGCCTGCATCGCCGCGTCGTTGATGATCTTGACCGGGCGGTCGAACGCCGCGGCGTAGTCGAAATCGACCCAGCCGGGGCCGAGATTGTGCGGCTCGGCGACGGGGCGGTTGCGCACGACCACGCCGGGGTACCCGATCGAGACCGCGTCGTATTTCCAGCCGCTGGCGCAGGCCTCGACGCCTTCCACCATCGCTTCCGCGGTGAGGCCCGGCCCGGAAACGAAGCGCCGCGGCTCGGTCTGCCCGGTCGCCAGGATCTTCACGTGGGTGCCGCCGACGTCGACGACCAGCACCTTCATCGCGCTGCCTCCCCGCTCCCGATGCGCAGCATGGGCGACGGCCCCGCCGCGCCCATCACGTCCCCGCCGCGAGCGCGGCGTCGACGATGATCCCGGCCTCGTCGACGATCGCCTGCAGGTGATTGCCGTCGCGGAAGCTCTCCGCGTAGATCTTGTAGATGTTCTCGGTGCCCGACGGCCGCGCCGCGAACCAGCCGTTGGCGGCGATGACCTTGAGGCCGCCGATCGGCGCGTCGTTGCCCGGCGCGCGGGTGAGCCGCGCCGTGATCGGCTCGCCGGCGAGCAGCGTCGCGGTCACTGCATCGGGAGACAGGCGGCCGAGCTTCGCCTTCTGCTCGGGCGTGGCCGGCGCGTCGATCCGCGTGTAGCAGGGCGCGCCGTACTCGGCGGCGAGCTCGGCGTAGTGCTCGCCCGGATCCCGGCCGGTCACGGCGGTGATCTCGGCGGCGAGCAGGTTCATGATCGGGCCGTCCTTGTCGGTCGTCCAGGCGCTGCCGTCGCGGCGCAGGAAGCTCGCCCCCGCGCTCTCCTCGCCGCCGAAGCAGAACGAGCCGTCGAGCAGCCCCGGCGTGAACCACTTGAACCCCACCGGCACTTCCGACAGCCGCCGACCGAGGCCGGCGACGACGCGGTCGATCATGCCGGAGGACACCAGCGTCTTGCCGACCGCCGCTCCCGCCGGCCACTGCGGCCGATGCGTGAGCAGGTAGCGGATCGCGACCGCGAGGTAGTGGTTGGGGTTCATGAGCCCGGCCGACGGCGTCACGATCCCGTGCCGGTCGGCGTCCGGGTCGTTGGCGAAGGCCAGGCGGTAGCGGTCCTTGAGTCCGACCAGCCCCGCCATCGCGTAGGGGCTCGAGCAGTCCATCCGGATCCTGCCGTCGTGATCGACGGTCATGAACGAGAACGTCGGATCGACGGCAGGGTTCACCACCTCGATGTCGAGGCCGTAGACGGCGTTGATCGGCTCCCAGTAGTGGACCGCGGCGCCGCCGAGCGGATCGACGGCGAGCTTCAGGCCCGCGGCGCGGATCGCGTCCATGTCGACGACGTTGACGAGGTCGTCGACGTACGGCCGGATGAAGTCCAGGACCTGCGTCGTCGCCGCCTTGCACGCGGCGGCGTAGCCGACCCGCTTCACGCCGGCGTTCGCTGCGCCCAGCAGCGCGTTGGCGCGGTCCTGGATCCAGCGCGTGACGTTGGTGTCGGCGGGGCCGCCGTTCGGCGGGTTGTACTTGAAGCCGCCGTCCTCGGGCGGATTGTGCGAAGGCGTGATCACGATGCCGTCGGCGAGGTGCTCCGACCGGCCGCGGTTGTGGACGAGGATCGCGCGCGAGACGACCGGCGTCGGCGTCACGCCGTCGTCGCGCTGGATCGCCGTCTCGACGCCGTTGGCCGCCAGCACTTCGAGCGCGGTGCGCTGCGCCGGCCCCGACAGCGCGTGCGTGTCCTTGCCCATGTACAGCGGGCCGTCGGTCCCCTGCGCGCGGCGGCAGTCGCAGATCGCCTGCGTGATCGCCAGGATGTGCGCTTCGTTGAACGCGCCGGTGAACGACGAGCCGCGGTGGCCGCTGGTGCCGAAGCTGACCCGCTGCGCCGGATCGTCGAGGTCGGGACGGCGCTCGAAGTAGGCGCGTTCGAGGCGCGCGACGTCGACCAGCAGTTCCTTGGGCGCCGGCTTGCCGGCAAGGGGGGACAGGGCCACGCGACGTTCCTTTGCTGTTCTCGCCGGTGCGCGGCCGGGTTCAACGCGCCGCGGCCCGGCCGAACGTCAAGGTTACCACCACGCGCCGGCGCTCGCGTCCGGCGGCGTCGGCCCGGGGATCGGCGCCTGCGCGCGGGCGCGAAACGGGATACGATCGGCAGCGGAGGGCGATCGGCCGATGACGGCGGAGGAAGCGAGGCTGCAGGCGGCACGCGAGGCCGTGCCGGCGCAACCCGATCGACCGATCCCGCCCAGGAGACACGATGAGTGCAGTTCCGGCAACCACCCCGGCGGCAGCGCCCCGCCGGCTGGCGGCGCTGCGGCTCGCCGCGTTTCCGCTCGGCTACGGCATCACCGGCGCGCTGGCCGGCGGCACGCTCAACCGCATCATGGTCGCCGAGATGGGGCTGCCGCTGACGCTGGTCGGGTTCCTGTTCGCGCTGCCGCTGCTGGAGGCGCCGCTGCGCGTCTGGCTGGGCTACCGCTCCGACGGCTACCCGGTCTTCGGCCGCCGGCGCGAGCCGTACATCGTCGCCGGCTCGCTGCTCGCGGGCCTGGGCCTGCTGTCGGCGGTGCTGCTGATGACCGGCGGCGCGGGGCGCGTCGCCATGGGCATCGGCCTCGTGCTGACGTTCCTCCTCTACGGCTTCGGCCGCAACCTCGGCCATAACGTGTTTCAGGCGCTGGTCGCCGACCGCTTCGACGGCGACGCGCGCTCGCGCGCGCTGACGCTCTACGAGGTCGCGACGATGCTGGGCCTCGTCATCGGCGCCGGCGGCCTCGGCGCGCTGCTGCGCGACTACACGCCGGCCAAGCTCGTCGGCGCGACGGTCGCCGCGGTGACCGTCGCTTTCGTGCTGACGCTGGTCGCCGCGCTGGGACAGGAGCGGCGCTCCGAGCGCACGACGCGCGCGGCGGCGCAGTCGCGCGAGAAGCCGTTTCTCGCCGCGCTCTCCGAATTCCTGCTGGGCGACCCGCAGGTGCGCCGCTTCTTCCTGCTGATCGTGTTCACTTTCATCGGCACGCTGGCGCAGGACGTGCTGCTCGAGCCCTACGGCGCGCTGGTGCTCGGCATGTCGGTGGCCGAGACCACCCGGTTGACCGCGTGGTGGGGCGGCGGCGTGCTGCTGTCGATGCTGCTGTCGGGCGGGTTCCTGCTGCGCGTCGTCGGCCATCTGGTGCTGCTGCGGATCGGGCTCGTCGCCACGGTGTTCGTCTTCGTCGGCGTCATCGCCACCGGGCTCGCCGGCAGCCCGGAGGCGTTCCGCATCCTGGTCGCGGTGATGGGGCTGGGAACCGGGCTCGCCGGGGCGGGCCTGCTCGGCGGCATCGCCACCTTCGCCACCTCGGTCCGCGCCGGCCTGCTGATGGGCGTCTGGGGCATGGCGGGGCTGCTCGGCAAGGCGACGGGCAGCCTGCTGGGAGGCGCGGTCGTCGACGGCATCCGGCTGGCGACCGGCGCCACGTTTCCCGCATACGCGACGGTGTTCGCGGGGGAGGCGATCCTGCTGGCCGCGGCCTTCTTCCTCACATTCCGGCTGCAGGTCGAAGCCTCGCGCGCCAGCCGCGAGGCGCGGGCGGTCTAGAAGGCGAGGCAGACCGCCAGCGCCGGGGCGGACCATGCCTCGCGCCGTGCCCCGTGCCCGGTGCCGTGCGTACAATTGCGGATGTCGACCGGCGTCGAGCGCCGCTACGATCTCGTTTGACCCGTTCCCCTGCCGGTCAAGACGGGCAGTCCGTTCGACTCACGTCTCGACCCTTTCTGGAGCCCTGAATGAAAGCGACACCCCCTTGCGCCGCCTCCCGTCTGCTCGTGGCATTGCTCAGCACGACGCTGGCGTGGCCTGCCCTCGTGCCGGCCGCGTTCGCGCAGAGCCCGGGCAGCGCCGCGGCGGCCAGCGCTCCCCTCGCGCAGGAGCAGCTGGGTGCGCTGGTGGCGCCGATCGCCCTCTATCCCGACGCCGTGCTGGCACAGCTGCTGATGGCGTCGACGTACCCGCTGGAAGTGGTCGAAGCCGGTCAATGGCTGCAGAGTCACGCGGCGCTGACCGGCGCGGCGCTGTCGTCGGCGCTGAAGGATCAGAACTGGGATGCCAGCGTCAAGTCGCTGGTCAGCTTCCCGCAGGTGCTGCAGATGATGAGCAGCCAGCTGACCTGGACGCAGCAGCTGGGAGACGCTTTTCTCTCTCAGCAGAAGGACGTGATGGCCGCGGTGCAGGTGCTGCGGGCCAAGGCGCAGAAGGCAGGCGCGCTGAAGTCGTCGAGCCAGCAGACCGTCAGCACGCCGACGCAGAACGGCCAGACGGTGATCGTGATCGCGCCCGCCAATCCGCAGGTGGTCTACGTGCCGGCGTACAACCCGACGGTGGTCTACGGCGGCTGGCCTTACCCGGCCTACCCGCCGGTGGCGTATTACCCGCCGGGCTACGTCGCCGGCGCGTCGCTGCTGTCGTTCGGCGCGGGCATGGCGGTCGGCGCCGCGCTGTGGGGCGGCTGCCACTGGGGCGGCGGCGGTTCGGTCACCGTCAACAACAACACCTACAACCAGTTCAACAACAACAACAACCGGAACTGGTCGAACCAGAACAAGAACGGCGGCAACAGCAACTGGAACCACGATCCGCAGCATCGCGGCAACGTGCCGTACTCCAACCCCAACCTGCAGAAGAAGTACGGCGCCAACCAGCAGCAGGCCGATCAGCAGCGCAACCAGGCCAAGCAGCAGCAGGAGAATCGCGGAGCGACGGGCGGCGAACGCCAGGGCGCGCAGAGCGGCCAGGTCAAGCAGCAGGAAAATCGCGACGCCAATCGCGTCGACCGCCAGGCCGAGCAGGACAGGAATTCCACCGCGACCAAGGCGCAGAAGCAGCAGCAGGAGAAGCGGCAGGCGGAAGGCGACAAGCGCGAAGCCGAGCGGCAGGGACAGCGCGACGAGGCCGAGCGCAAGGAAGGCGGCGAACGCGAGGGCGGGCGCGAGGAGCGCGGCGGCGGCGGCCACCGGCGCTAGTCTTGCGCGACACCTGCCTGATCCACGTGGGCAAGTGCGGCGGAACCACCCTCCGTGCCGAACTCGCCCGGCGCGGCATGCACCCTCACTGCGTTCACATGGCCAAGCCGCCGTTCGCACCGGAAACGGGCTACTGGTTCCTCGCCCGCGACCCCGTCGACAGGTTCGTGTCGGCCTACCGGTGGCGCCGATACGTCTTCACCACCGGACGGCTCAACGGGCCGGACGGATCGTTGAACGAGCGCAACTCGGCCGAACGGGACTACCTCGGGCGCCACCCGAGCGTCGACGAACTCGCACTGAGCATCCCCGGGTCGGGCTGCGTGCCGCTCGGGCCGCTGGACCAGCGCGGCCCGTTCCTCATCGGCCACGTCGAGCGCGGCTTCGCCTGGCACTACGACGACCTGCTCGACCGGATCGACCCATCGCAGGTGCTCGGCGTCATCGCCCTCGAGTCGATCGACGACGACTGCGAGGCGGTCTTCGGCTTCCGGCCGACGCTGCGCGAGAACGCCAGCTATCCCCACGAGGGGGGCGAGCTCTCGGCAGACGGTCGGGCCATCCTCGCGGCGCTGTTAGCCGGCGAGTATGCGACGCTGCGCCGGCTCGCCGGCATCGCGGCGGCGGGCGGAGCGCACGTGCCGGCGTCGCTGACGGCCTGACGTCGGGGGCGCGCGCTGCGCGACGCACGCCGGCGACGGCGGAAAGGCGACGTTCGAAAGGCTTGACACCAACGGTCAAACAAACATACGATTCAAACAATCGTTTGAATCCGGCCGATCCGTTCCCGGAATCGGCGCGATCGGCGACACGGCCCGGTGGGCGGGAGGCGCGTTCGCGATGTCAGGCAGGGTGATGCCGCTGGGTGCCGCGCGCGGCGCGGCGGTGACCAAGGACAAGCTCCTCGACGCGGCCGAGGCGCTGTTCATGGAGCACGGCTTCGAGGCGACGTCGCTGCGCCTGATCACCGCCGCGGCGGGGGTCAACCTCGCCGCCGTCAACTACCACTTCGGCAGCAAGGAAGAGCTGTTCCAGTCGGTGCTGACGCGAAGGCTCGACCCGATGAACCAGCAGCGGGTCGACCTGCTCGCGGACTTCGAGCGCCGCGCGGCGCCCCACCCCGTTGGCTGCGACAAGATCCTTTCGGCGATGCTGATCCCCGCGCTGGCGCTGGCGCGGGACCCCGCGCGTGGCGGCAACAACTTCCTGCGCCTCCTGGGCCGCGCGTATGCCGACCCTGCCCCATTCCTGCGCCAGTTCCTGTCGGACCAGTACGCGGTGATGATCGCCCGCTTCAAGGCGGCGTTCGGTCGCGCGCTGCCCGAGCTTCCCCCGCGCGAACTGAGCTGGCGCCTCCACTTCATCATGGGCGCGCTGTCGTACACGCTGGCGGGAACCGACGTCCTCAAGCTGATCGAGGAACTGCGCCCCGGCGAATCCTCCGACGACGAACGGCTGCTGCAGCGCCTCGCACCATTCCTTCTCGCCGGACTGACCGCCCCGCTCGGCGATCTGCCCGATGGCGCGTAGCCGCCTGCCGGCGCGCGCGACCAGCGGCGCCGGCCACTTCGTGCCACCCCAACCGCAACCTTCCGTTCGAAACGGTCAAACCGCAAGGAGCAAACGATGCTTGTCCCGATCTGGCTGGTCGCCGTACTCACCGGCTTTGTCGCGCTGGCCTACGTCAACGCCTCCGCACTCGCGTGGACCGCCGCCATCTTCGTGGCGCTGGGCGTCGCGTGGGGCGCGCACCTGCTGCTGCCCTGGCTCGCGCTCGCGCTCACCGCGGCGTTCGTGCTGCTGGCGATTCCGCTGTCGTTCCCCGCGCTGCGCCGCAAGCTGATCAGCGAGGGCGTGCTGGCGGGCTTCCGCAAGATCCTGCCGCCGATGTCGCAGACCGAGCGCGAAGCGATCGAGGCGGGTACCGTCTGGTGGGACGGCGAACTGTTCTCGGGCAAGCCCGACTGGCGCAAGCTCCTCGACGCGCCGCGTCCGGAGCTCACGCCCGAAGAGCAGAGCTTCCTCGACCGCGAGGTCGAAGAGCTGTGCCTGATGACCACCGAGTGGGAAACCACGCAGGTCCATCGCGACCTGCCGCCGGCGGTCTGGCAGTTCATCAAGGCCAAGGGGTTCCTCGGCCTCGGCATCCCCAGGCAGTACGGCGGCAAGGGCTTCTCCGCCTACGCCCACTCGCGGGTGATGATCAAGCTGTCGACGCACTCGACCGCGGTTTCGGTGTCGGTGATGGTGCCCAACTCGCTGGGCCCCGGCGAACTCATCGCGCATTACGGCACCGAGGAACAGAAGAGCCACTACCTGCCGCGCCTGGCCGCGGGCGTCGAGATTCCCTGCTTCGCGCTCACCAACCCCAACGCCGGCTCCGACGCGGCGTCGATACCCGACTTCGGCGTGATCTGCCGCGGCATTCACGACGGCAGGGAGGTGCTCGGCCTGCGCGTCACCTGGGACAAGCGCTACATCACGCTGGGACCGATCGCGACGCTGCTCGGCCTCGCCTTCCGCGCCTACGACCCCGACCACCTCGTCGGCGACCGGGAGGACATCGGCATCACCTGCGCGCTGATCCCGACGTCGCACCCGGGCGTCGACATCAGCCGCCGCCACCAGCCGCTGGCCGCCGTGTTCCAGAACGGGCCGACCTGGGGCAAGGACGTGTTCATTCCGATGGACTGGGTCATCGGCGGGCAGCCGATGCTCGGACGCGGCTGGCGGATGCTGATGGAATGCCTCGCCGCGGGCCGCGGCATCTCGCTGCCTTCGTCGTCGATCGGGATGGCCAAGCTCGTCGCCCGCGCCGTCGGCGGCTACGCCCGCGTGCGCCAGCAGTTCAAGACGCCGATCGGCAAGTTCGAGGGCATCGAGGAGCCGCTGACGCGCATCGGCGGCAACCTGTACATGATGGAAGCGGCGGGAACGCTGACCGCGGTGGCGGTGGACCTGGGCGAGAAGCCGGCGGTGCTGTCGGGCATCGCCAAGCTGCACCTCACCGAGCGCGCCCGGCAGGTCGTCAACGACGGCATGGACATCGTCGGCGGCAAGGGCATCTGCATGGGGCCGTCGAACTTCATCGGCGCCGCGTACATGGCCACCCCGGTCGCGATCACCGTCGAAGGCGCCAACATCCTGACGCGCAGCCTGATCGTCTACGGCCAGGGCGCGATCCGCTGCCATCCCTACGTGCTGAAGGAAATGAGCGCGACGCGCGAGCAGGACCACGCGCAGGCCCTCATCCAGTTCGACGAGGCGCTGTTCGGCCACCTCCGGTTCGCGCTGGCGAACTTCGCGCGGTCGCTGGTGATGGGCCTCACCGGCTCGCACTTCGTCGGCGTCCCCGCCGGCGTGGCGCCGGAGACGCGCCGCTACTACCAGCAGCTGACGCGGTTCTCGGCGGCGCTGGCGTTCCTGTCCGACGTGTCGATGGGCGTCCTCGGCGGCGCGCTCAAGCGCAAGGAAAAGCTGTCGGCGCGGCTGGGCGACGTCCTGTCGCTGCTGTACCTGTGCTCGGCGACGCTCAAGCGCTACGAGAACGACGGCCGCCACAAGGCCGACGCGCCGCTGATGCACTGGGCGATGTGGGACGCGATGTTCAAGGCGCAGAACGCGCTCGAGGGCGTGATCTCCAACTTCCCCAACCGCTTCATCGCCTTCGTGCTCCGGCGGCTGGTGTTCCCGCTCGGCCGGCCGTACGTCGTGCCTTCGGACAGCCTCGGGCACCAGGTCGCCAAGCTGCTGCTGGAGCCGTCGGCGACGCGCGACCGCCTCACCGCCGGCATGTTCCTGGGCAGCCCGAACGATCAGAACGTCGGGCTGATCGAGCGCGCGCTGGCCGCGACGCTCGCCTCCGAACCGGTCGAGGCGAAGATCAAGGCGGCGGCGAAGGCGGGCCGCGTCGACGCCAAACTGCCGCCGGGCGCCGGCGTCGAAGTCCTGGTCGCGCGGGCGCACGCCGCCCGCATCATCACCATGGCCGAAGGCGAAGCGGTGCTGGCCGCGCGCGACCTCACCGCGCGCGTGATCCGCGTCGACGACTTTGCCCGGGAACCCGGCGCGTCGCAGGCGCAGCCGACGGGAAGCGTGTCGACGACGACCGCGCCCTACCCCCACAAGGCGGCGGCGTGACGCCGGCGCCACGCCACGGACAGCGACCATGACCGAACCGATCTACCTCATCGACGGCGCCCGCACGCCGTTTCTCAAGTCGCGCAACCGCCCGGGGCCGTTCGCGGCGTCCGACCTCGCGAGCGCCGCCGGCCGCGCGCTGCTGAACCGCCAGCGCTTCGCGCCCACCGATCTCGACGAGGTGATCCTCGGCTGCGCGTCGCCGTCGCCGGACGAGGTCAACATCGGCCGCGTCGTCGCGCTGCGGATGGGCTGCGGCCTGAAGGTTCCCGGCTGGACGGTGATGCGCAACTGCGCGTCGGGAATGCAGGCGCTCGACTCGGCGATGAACAACATCCGCGCCGGCCGCTCGGACCTCGTGCTCGCCGGCGGCGTCGACGCGCTGTCGCGCGCGCCGCTGCTGCTCTCCGACGCGATGGTGCTGTGGCTGTCCAGCTGGTATGCGGCGAAGACGCTGTCGCAGCGCGCCCGACTCGTCGCCGGGTTCAAGCTCGGCCAGCTCGCGCCGGTGATCGGCATCATGAAGGGGCTGACCGACCCGATGGTCGGCCTGCTGATGGGACAGACCGCGGAGAACCTCGCCTGGCGCTTCGGCATCACGCGGCGCGAGATGGACGAATTCTCGGCGCGCAGCCACCGCCGCGTGCTGGCCGCGCAGGCCGGCGGCATCCTGGCCGGCGAGATCGTCCCGGTGTACGACCAGCGCGGCGCCCTCTACGCCGCCGACGACGGCGTGCGCGCCGACTCGACCGCCGAGAACCTCGCCAAGCTGCGCCCGTTCTTCGACCGCAAGTACGGCAACGTCACCGCCGGCAACAGCTCGCAGATCACCGACGGCGCGGCGTGGCTGGTCGTCGCTTCCGAGCGCGCGGTCGCGCGCCACGGGCTCACGCCGATCGGCCGCATCGTCGACACCGAATGGGCCGGGCTCGATCCCGCCCAGATGGGGCTGGGTCCGGTCCACGCGGCGACGCCGATCCTCAGGCGTCACGGCCTGCGCCTCAACGACGTCGACGCCTGGGAGATCAACGAGGCGTTCGCCGCGCAGGTCATCGCCTGCCAGCGGGCGTGGAACGACGAAGCCTATTGCAGGACCGAGCTCGGGCAGGACGCCGCGCTGGGTCAGATCGACGAGGCGAAGCTCAACGTCGACGGCGGCGCCATCGCGCTCGGCCACCCGGTCGGCGCTTCGGGTGCGCGCATCGTGCTGCACGTGCTCGACGTCCTGCGGCGCACCGGCGGGCGGCGCGGCATCGCGACCATCTGCATCGGCGGCGGGCAGGGCGGCGCGATGCTGATCGAACGCGTTTGAACAGGGAAAAACCGATGCGACACTGGACCATCACCCGCGAGGCCGACGGCCTGGCGCGACTCACGTTCGACAAGGCCGAGGCGACCGCCAACACGCTCTCGGCCGAGGTTCTGACCGAACTCAACCAGGCGCTCGACGAGCTCGACCGCGCTCCGCCGCAGGGCCTCGTCATCGCGTCGGGCAAGGCCAACGGCTTCATCGCCGGCGCCGACGTCGACGAATTCCGCGGCCTGCACGACGAGGCCGGCGCGATCGCGATCGTCAAGCGCGGCTGGGACACTTTTGCGCGCCTTGCCGCGGTGCCGTACCCGACGGTCGCGCTGGTCCGCGGCTTCTGTCTCGGCGGCGGGCTGGAACTGGCGCTCGCCTGCCGCTATCGCGTCGTCGTCGACGAGCCCGGCACCCGTCTCGGCCTGCCCGAGGTGATGCTGGGCATCGTTCCCGGATGGGGCGGCATCCGCCGCCTGCCGCGCCTGACCGGCGCGCCGGCGGCGTTCGACCTGCTGCTGTCGGGACGCAGCATCGACGCGCGGCGCGCCAAGCGCATCGGGCTCGCCGACGAATGCGTGCCGGCGCGGGTGATGGAGAACACCGTGCGCGGCGTGCTGACGGCGAAGCGGCCGCCGCGCGCGCTCCCTTTCCCGCTGTCGCTGACGCTGAACCCTCTCTTGCGTCCGATCATCGCGGCGCAGGCGAGGAAGGCGGTGGCCAAGCGCGCGCGGCGCGAGCACTATCCGGCGCCGTACGCGATCCTCGAACTGTGGACGAAGTACGACGGCAACGCGCTCGACGCGCCCGCGTCCGACCCGGCGTCGATCCCGGCGCTGATCAAGGGGCCGACCGCCGCCAACCTCATCCGCGTGTTCGGCCTGCAGGAGCGGCTGAAGTCGCTGGGCAAGGACGGCGACTTCAAGGCCGCGCACGTCCACGTCGTCGGCGCCGGCACGATGGGCGGCGACATCGCGGCGTGGTGCGCGTTGCGCGGCCTGACCGTCACGCTGCAGGACCAGGACGCCGCGCGGATCGCGCCGGCGATGGCGCGCGCGGCCAGGCTGTTCGGCGGACGGCAGAAGGATCCGCGACGCGCGCGCGACGCCTCCGACCGGCTGATCCCCGACGTCGCCGGCGACGGCATCGCCCGCGCCGACGTCATCGTCGAGGCGATCTTCGAGAACCTCGACGCCAAGCGCGCGCTGTTCGCGGCGATCGAGGCGAAGGCCAAGCCCTCGGCGCTGATCGCGACCAACACGTCGAGCATTCCGCTCGAGGACATCGCCGCCGGAATGAAGGACGGCAGCCGCCTCATCGGCCTGCACTTCTTCAACCCGGTGGCGAAGATGATGCTGGTCGAGATCGTCGTCGGCCGCGCGACGCGGCCCGAACTGGTGCCGCAGGCGGCGGCGTTCGTGCGCCAGATCGACAAGCTGCCGCTGCCGGTGAAAAGCGCGCCCGGGTTCCTCGTCAACCGCGTGCTGGCGCCGTACCTCGGCGCCGCCATGCGCTGCATCGACGAAGGCATCTCGCCCGAGGCGATCGACGAGGCGGCGCTGGCGTTCGGGATGCCGATGGGGCCGATCGAGCTCGCCGACACCGTCGGGCTCGACATCTGCGTCGCCGTCGGCAGGATGCTCGCGCCCGACGCGCCGCCGTCGCCCAAGGTGGCGGCGCTGATCAAAGCCGGGAACCTCGGCCGCAAGACCGGCCGCGGCTTCTACGACTACGCTTCCGGCAAGCCGGCGAAGAACGCCGCCGGAACGATCCCGCCGGGACTGGCCGAGCGGCTGGTCGGGCCGCTGATCGGTGAAGCGAAGGCGGCGCTGGCCGAGGGCATCGTCGCCGACGCCGATCTCGTCGACGCCGGCGCCATCTTCGGCACCGGCTTCGCACCCTTCACCGGCGGCCCCCTGCACTACGCCGCGGCGGCAGCGCGCTGACGCGGCGGCAGGCGTAGAATTCGAACAGAGTCACGCTGAAAGAAATTGGCCCGACTGAACGGGCCGGGACCGGAGCTGCGCCGGCACGCGTCGCGCGGGTTGCGCCCGGCGCGTGCCGGGACCAGCGCGCTCGTGGACTGTCACGCATGGGGGAGAGGTTCGTGGAAAAGATCTGGCTCAAGCACTACCCGGAAGGCATTCCCGCCGAGATCGACATCAACCAGTACGGCTCGCTCCGCGACGTGTTCGAGGAGAGCGTCGCGAAGTACTCGACGCGCCGCGCGTTCACGTGCATGGGCAAGTCGATCACCTTCGCCGAACTCGACGCGCTGTCGCGCGCTTTCGGAGCCTGGCTGCAGGCCAAGGGCTGCAAGAAGGGATCGCGCGTCGCGGTGATGATGCCCAACATCCTGCAGTACCCGATCTGCCTGTTCGGCATCCTGCGCGCGGGCTGCACGGTGGTCAACGTCAATCCCCTCTACACGGCGCGCGAGCTTGAGCACCAGCTGAAGGACTCGGGCGCCGAGGTGATCGTCGTCGTCGAGAATTTCGCCAAGACCGTGCAGGACGTCGTCGCCAGGACCAAGGTCAAGCACGTCGTCGTCACCAGCATCGGCGAGCAGCTGGGCGTCAAGGGCATCGCCGTCGACTTCGTGCTGCGCCACGTGAAGAAGATGATTCCGGAGTGGTCGCTTCCGCACGCGGTGAAGCTGTCGCTGGCGCTGGCGCAGGGACGCAAGCACAAGCTGGCGGTGGTCCCGCTCGCCCACGACGACATCGCCTTCCTGCAGTACACGGGCGGCACCACCGGCGTGGCGAAGGGAGCGATGCTGCTGCACCGGAACATCGTCGCCAACCTGCTGCAGGCGCGCGCCTGGATCTGGCCGTTCCTCGACCCGAGCCAGCCCGAGGTGATCATCACCCCGCTGCCGCTGTATCACATCTTTTCGCTGACCGCGAACTGCCTCTGTTTCATGACGCTGGGCGCCGAGAACATCCTGATCCCGAACCCGCGCGACATCCCCGGTTTCATCAAGGAGATGGCGAAGTACAGGTTCACCGCGTTCACCGGCGTCAACACGCTGTTCAACGCGTTGGTCAACAACGACGACTTCGGCAAGCTCGATTTTTCGTCGCTGCGCCTGACGCTGGGCGGCGGCATGGCGGTGCAGGAAGCCGTCGCCGAAAAGTGGCAGATGATCACCGGCAAGCCGCTGATCGAGGCCTACGGGCTGACCGAGACGTCGCCGGCGGCGACGATCAACCCGCTCGACCTGCCCAAGTACAACGGCTCGATCGGCCTGCCGATCTCGTCGACCGAGGTGATCCTGCGCGACGACGACGGCAAGGAAGTTGCGCTCGGCCACCCCGGCGAGATCTGCATCCGCGGGCCGCAGGTGATGAAGGGCTACTGGCAGCACCCCGAGGAGACGGACAAGGTGCTGGACAAGGATCTCTGGTTCGCGACCGGCGACATCGGCATCATGGACCACCAGGGTTTCATCAAGATCGTCGACCGCAAGAAGGACATGATCATCGTGTCGGGCTTCAACGTCTATCCGAACGAGATCGAGGGCGTGGTCGTGATGCACCCGGGCGTGCTTGAGTGCGCGGCGGTCGGGATTCCGGACAAGAAGTCGGGCGAGGCGGTGAAGCTCTTCGTCGTCAAGAAGGACGAGCGGCTGACCGCCGAACAGGTGATCGCGCACTGCCGCGAGCACCTGACCGGCTACAAGGTCCCGCGCGACATCGAGTTCCGCAAGGACCTGCCGAAGACCAACGTCGGCAAGATCCTGCGCCGCGAGTTGCGCGACGAAATGAAGAAGACCGCCTAGTCTGCCGCGCCGGCCGAGCCGCCGTCGACGCCGCCGCGACGATCGCCGATGACCGCCGAACCCGTCTCGCTTCCCGACCGGCAGCCGACGCTGCGCGTGGTGCCGATGCCGGCGGACGCCAACCAGTTCGGCGACATCTTCGGCGGCTGGGTCATGGCGCAGGTCGACATCGCCGGCGGGGTCATGGCGATGCGGCGCTCGCGCGGCCGGGTGGCGACGGTGGCGGTCAATTCCTTCGTGTTCAAGCAACCGGTGCTGATCGGCGACCAGGTGAGCTTCTACGCCGAGATCACGCGGATCGGACGCACGTCGATCACCGTCGCCGTCGAGGTCTACGCGCAGCGGAACCCGACCGACGTCATCTGCGTCAAGGTGACCGAAGCGAGCCTCACCTACGTCGCGACCGGCCCCGACCGGCGGCCGCGCGAGGTGCCGCCGCAGTGAGTTCGCGCGCCGGGATTCGCGTATATGCAACAGGCGGGGCCGCCGCGCCGTTTTGCCGGTGCGCAAACCGTGCGGCGGACAATCCGCAGGAGTATAGTTTTCATACAGTTACCCATCGAGCCGGAGGCGATACCGGCAGACCACGCAAGCCAGAACAGAATGCGGCGCGCCCGCTGTCGCGGGGATGACGCCGCGACCGCCCACCACAAGGAGAGTTTCGCCATGACTACCCCGTTTCCCCGCACCCGGATTGCCGCCGCTGTCGGCACTCTCGCCCTGCTGCTCGGCGCCGGCCAGGCCTTCGGCGCCGGCTTCGCCTTGCAGGAAAACTCCGGCAGCGGCCTCGGCAACGCCTACGCCGGCGGCGCCGCCGCGGCCGAGGACGCGAGCACCGTCTGGTCGAACCCGGCCGGGATGTCGCGCATCGGCACCAACCAGGTCGCCGCCGCCCTCAACCTGATCCAGCCGTCGATGAAGTTCAGCAACAGCGCGTCGATCGCCGCCGCGCAGCAGCCGCTCGGCGACAACGGCGGCGACGCGGGCGGTCTCAACGTCGTGCCGAACATGTACGTCGTCGTGCCGATCAACAAGGAGTGGGCGTTCGGCCTGGGCCTCAACGCGCCGTTCGGCCTGGTCACCGAATACGACAGCCAGTTCATGGGCCGCTTCCAGGCGATCAAGTCGAAGGTCGAGACGATGAACGTCAACCCGGCGGTCTCGTACAAGTTCGGCGCGCTGTCCATCGGCGCCGGCGCGAGCTACCAGAAGATGAAGGGCAACTTCACCGCCTCGGCCAACTACGCCGCGGTGTTCGCGGCCACCGCCTCCGGCGCGGCGCAGCAGGGCAAGATCCCGCCGTCGGCGGCGGCTGGCCTCGCGGCGGCAACCTACGGCCAGACGGCCAACGTCGACATCACCGGCGACAACGACGCCTGGGGCTGGAACATCGGCGCGCTGTGGGCGATCGACAGCAGCAGCCGCCTCGGCGCGCAATACCGGTCGGACATCAAGCAGCACCTCACCGGCAACGTCAACGTCAGCCTGCCGGGCCAGCCGGCGATGGACCCGGGTCTGGTGCCGTACTACAACGCGCTGCTGCCCTCGGTCGCGGGTTACCCGCCGTTCGCCAGCGGCGGCGTCTACGCCGACGTCAAGCTGCCGGCGATCGCCAACGTGTCGTACTTCCGCACGCTGAGCCCGAAGTGGGACATCATGCTCGACGTTCAGTGGACCGGCTGGGATACCATCCAGGACCTGACCTTCGTGCGCACCACCGACGTCAACTATTCGTCGGTCCCGCTGATGTTCAAGGACGCGTGGCGCTACGCGGTGGGCACCAACTACCGCTACGACGACAAGTGGCTGTTCCGCGGCGGCCTCGCCTACGACCAGTCGCCGGTGCAGGAAGGGCACCGCACGGCGCGCCTGCCCGACTCCGACCGCACCTGGCTGTCGTTCGGCACGCAGTACAAGCTGGACAAGGCGTGGACGATGGACGTCGGCGCGACGTACATCTGGGTGAAGAACGGCTCGATCACCGAGTACGAAAAGACCGCGGCCAGCATTGCACCCTACGGCTACGTCGACGGCACGTACAGCAACAACGTCGTGATCCTCTCCGGCCAGGTCACCTACTCGTTCTGACCCGCCGGCGCACTCCGGCAGGCAGCGGCGCGCGGCCAGGGCGACTTGGTCGCGCGCTGTTTTTCGGCGCCGGCACTTTCAACAGGAGAACCCGATGATGCGCAAATTCCTTCTCGCACTGCTCGCACTCTGCTTTGCCGCACCCGCGCTGGCCGCCGAAGTCGGCGGCGTCAAGCTCGACGACAGGATGAACGTCGGCGGCCAGGAGCTCGTCCTCAACGGCGCCGGCATCCGGACCAAGGTGGTGTTCAAGGTCTACGTCGCGAGCCTGTACCTGCCGGCGAAGGCGACCGATCTGGCCGGCGTGCTGGCCAAGGGCCCGCGCCGCATCCAGATGAACCTGCTGCGCAACCTTTCCGCCGACGACCTGGTCGGCGCGCTGGTCGACGGCCTGAACGACAACAACCCGGCCGCCGAGATGGCCGCGGTCAAGGCGCAGACCGACCAGCTGGTGTCGATCATGAAGGCGTTCAAGGAAGTGAAGGAGAAGGACGTCGTCACGCTCGATTTCGTCGACGACGGCACCAAGGTCGGCCTCAACGGCGCCGACAAGGGCGTCATCAAGGGCGAAGCCTTCAACAAGGCGCTGGTCCGGATCTGGCTCGGCGACAAGCCGGTGCAGGCCGACCTCAAGAAGTCGCTGCTCGGCGGCTGAGCGCCTTTCCCCCCGTCGCCGCGCAGCTCCCCGTCCAAGGGGGCTGCGGCGGCGCTTTTCGCGCGGCAACTCGACGAGACTCCGCATGTCCGGCTTCTGGCCCACCTGCGGGTACCGGCTGCTCCAGGTGGGCGCGGACCGGCACCTGACGCTGACCGACGACTTCCTGCGCAGCCTGCTGCTGCGTCCCGAACTCGCGCCGATCGCCGAGTCCTGCGCCGCAGAGCTGGCGCTGCACGACCGGCTGCTGGCGGCGCCGCGCGCCGCGGTGGGCGAGGCCGGGCTCGCGGCGATGGCCGACGCCGACGCCCGCGAGAACTACGCGATCTGGCTGCGCTTTCGCGCGCGGCTCGCGGCGGCGCCGTCGATCGAAGCGGCGTACGTCGCGCTGTTTCGCGACGGCGTCGACGTGCCGCCGCTGTTCGTCCACCAGCTCACGCAGATCCTGCTGCGGCACATCCTCGGCGATGACGCCGACCCGCTGCAGGCTCGCGTCGCCGAGATGCTGTTCCGTCCGCAGCGCATCTCGGTCGCGGCCGATGGCGCGGTGATGGCGGCCGACGCGGCGACCGTCGATCTGCTGGCGACGACCGGCGCCTTCGGCAGCCTGGGCCAGCTCCTGCGCGAGGCGAACACGCTGCCGCGAACCGCCGACCTCGACGTGCTCGACACCGCCAACGCCGCCGTCTACTGGGATCGCGACGAACGCTTCGACCTGGCGGTCAGCCTCAACCGCGGTCAGCCGGCGCTGGCCGCGCTGTGTCGCGTGCTCGAGCGGTGGATCGCGCACTTCCTGGGGATCGCCGTCGCGATCGCGCCCAGGAGCGAGATCGACGACCGCCGCTGGGTCTGGCACGTCGGCCTCGACGCCGAAGCGAGCGCGCTGCTCAACGACCTGTACAACCGCGTCGACGTCGACGCGGCGCGGATGGGCCGGCTGCTGTGCCTGTTCGAACTCACGTTCGCCGATCCGGCGGCGATGCGTCCCGCGCTTGCCGGCCGTCCCGTCTATCTGGCGATGGCGATGGACGACGGTGGTCGCCTGAAGCTCAAGCCGCAGAACCTGCTGCTCAACCTGCCGCTGGCCGGGCCGCAATAGCCCTGGCGTCGCCGGCGGGTTGCGAACGCGGCGGCTGCACCGAGACTACGCGGAGAGCACCTGTTCGACGCCGCGGTTCGCGAGCGCATCGGCGCAGTCGTTGCCGGCGTGGTTGTTGTGGCCCTTCACCCAGTGCCAGCGGATGCTGTGGCCGGCGGCGATTTCGTCGAGTTCGCGCCACAGCTCGGCGTTCTTGACGGGCTTGCGGGCGCTGGTCTTCCAGCCGTTCCTCTTCCAGCCGTGGATCCAGCTCTCGATGCCGTTCTTGACGTACTGCGAGTCGGTGTAGATCTCGACGTCGCAGCCGCGCTTCAGGCTTTGGAGCGCGCGGATGACGGCGGTCAGTTCCATCCGGTTGTTGGTCGTGTCGCGCTCGCCGCCGAACAGCTCCTTCTCGTGCAGACCCCAGGCCAGATGCGCGCCCCAGCCGCCGGGGCCAGGATTGCCCTTGCACGCGCCGTCGGTGTGGATGGTGACCGTATCCGTCATGCTGTGCCTGCCTCGCCTTGCGCGTTCATCGGTGTGCCCTCCTGGTCCTTCGCGCTCACTGTCACTGGTGCACCCTTGGCGTTGCGCGCCTTCCCTCCGGGAGGGAGCCATTCGCCCTCGGGGCGACCCTTCGGGCTCATTCGATGCACTCCCGCACCTGCTGCGGCGCGGTCGCGAGGCCGTTCTTGCGCCGATCCCACGCCGGCGTGATGACGCGCATGCCGACGATTCTCTTCGTCGCCCGCAGGAAGTAGACGCCCCCCGCGATCGGCCACCAGCGGTCGCCCGTGTGCTCGAAGAAGCCGCAACGGCGCAGCCACGATTCCTGCGCGAACGGCGGCACGTAACAGTCGAGGCCGCCGCCCGTCACCTCGAAGCCCAGCAGCGCGAGCCAGTCCTTCAGCCGGTAGAGCGCGATGAAGCTGCCGTTCCACGGCGGCGTCTCGCCGCGGCCGAAATAGCGCCTGGCGCCGAACAGCGAGAACGGATTGAACCCGGCGATCACGACCTGCCCTTCGGGACGCACGGTGCGATGGACCTCGCGCAGCAGGTGATGCGGGTCGTCGGCGAATTCGAGCGCGTGCGGCAGCACGACGAGGTCGAGCGAGTTCTCCGGAAACGGCAGCCACTGCGGATCGGCGAGCACGTGCGCGGGCGAAGCGGGATCGACGGTCCAGCGCGCCGCGATCCGGCTCTGCGCGAGGAACGGGCAGTCGGGAAGGCCGATCTGGATCGCGTGGAAGCCGAAGATGTCGGCGACCGTCCGGTCGAACTGCGACTGCTCGCGTGCGAGCAGATAGCGACCGAGCGGGGTGGCAAACCATTCCGCGAGTCCATTTGACACGGCACGCGGCGGCCGGGAAGATGCGTCCATGCCGGCGATTATCCCCATCCGCGCCTTCAGCGACAACTACATCTGGCTTGTGCGCGAGGGGGGCAACGCCGCGGTCGTCGACCCGGGAGACGCCGCGCCGGTGCAGTCGTATCTCGACCGCGAAGGCCTGACGCTCACCGCGATCCTCAACACGCATCACCACGGCGACCACGTCGGCGGCAACGCGGCGCTGCTCGCGCGCTGCGCGGTGCCCGTATTCGGCCCCGCGCGCGAAGCCATCCCCGGGCGCACCCGCGCGCTGGCCGAAGGCGATGCGTTCACCGTGCCCGGCATCGGGCTGGCGCTGTCGGTCCTCGACGTTCCGGGCCACACCGCCGGACACGTGGCCTACGTCGCGGCGGACGGCGGCGAAGCCGGGCCGCTGGCGTTCGTCGGCGACACCTTGTTCGCGGGCGGCTGCGGGCGGCTGTTCGAAGGCACGCCGGCGCAGATGGCGCAGTCGCTGGGGAAGCTGGCAGCGCTGCCCGGCGCGACCCGCGTGTACTGCGCGCACGAGTACACGCTCGCCAATCTGCGCTTTGCGCTGGCCGTCGAGCCCGGCAACGCCGCGCTGCGCGCGCGCCTGGCGCGCGACGAGGCGCGGCGCGACGCGGGCGTGCCGACGGTGCCGTCGTCGATCGCCGAGGAACTGGCGACCAACCCCTTCCTGCGCGCGGCCGAAGCCGCGGTATTCGCTGCGGCCGAAGCGCGTGCGGGCCGCAGGCTCGCCGGCGCCGTCGACGCCTTCGCCGTGCTGCGCGAGTGGAAGAACGCGTTCTAGCCTCGCCGCGGTTCGAGACCGGCGATTGACGCCACCCTCGTCGACGCCTAACATCGCCGCAGCTTCGGACCGCGTCCGTGGCCCGGACCGTCCCGCGTTCCGCTGCGCTCGACACCGTGCTGCCGTCGGGCCATCCGGACTCCCGCAAACACCTTCCCGCTGACCGAATTGCGCCTACCGTCCCCCATTTTCGCCGTCGTCGCGGCGCTGGTGCTCGCCGCGTGCGCGACGCCGATCCCCGAAACCGCAGGCCCGGAGCCGGTGCCCGAGATGGGGCCGCCGGCGCCGCCGCCGGCGCCGCCGCCCGAGGTCGTCGCGCCGGCGCCGGTTCCCAACGTGTTTCCACCGGAGGTCAGCGCCTACCTCGAGCCGCTGCCGCCGCCGGCGGAGGACCTGTGGGCGCGGATCCGCAAGGGCTACGCGATGCCCGCGCTCGAGGACGCCTACGTCACCAAGTGGGAGGGCTGGTACTCGTCGCGTCCCGATTATGTGGCGCGGATGATCGACCGCAGCCGTCGCTACCTCTACTACATCGTGCTCGAGGTCGAGCAGCGCGGCATGCCGCTCGAGATCGCGCTGCTGCCGATGGTCGAGAGCGCGTACAACCCGATCGCGCTGTCGTCGGCGCGCGCGGCGGGAATCTGGCAGTTCATGCCCGGCACCGGCAAGGACTACGGCCTCAAGCAGAACTTCTGGTTCGACTCGCGGCGCGACGTGATCGCCGCCACCGACGGCGCACTCACGTACCTGCAGAGGCTGCACGCGCTGTTCGACGACTGGCAGCTGGCGCTTGCCGCGTACAACTGGGGCGAGGGCAACGTCGCGCGCGCGATCGCGCGCAACCAGAAGGCGGGCAAGCCGACCGACTACGCGAGCCTGAATATGCCGGACGAGACGCGCAACTACCTGCCGAAGCTGCAGGCGGTCAAGAACATCGTCAACGATTCCGCCAGGTTCAACCTCGAACTCGGCGACATTCCCGACGCGCCGTATTTCGCGGTGGTGAGGACGACGCGGCAGATGGACGTCAAGCGCGCCGCGGACCTCGCCGAGATGCCGCTGGAGGAGTTCCAGTACCTGAACCCGCACCACAACCGGCCGGTGATCGCCGGTGCCGACGAGCACGCGATCCTGCTGCCGATCGACAAGGCCGAACTCTTCGCCGCGAAGCTCGAGCTTCCGGGTCAGCCGCTGGTGTCGTGGCAGGCGTATCGGCTGCGCGCCGGCGAGACGGTGCCGCAGGTCGCCGCACGATTCGGGATGTCGGTGGAGACGCTGCGCGCGGTGAACGGCATCGGCGCCAAGGCGCGCGTGCCGGTGGGCCACACGATGCTGGTGCCGTCGCAGCAGCCGTCGCAGGCATCGGCGGCGACCCTCTCCAACGCGGTGTTCACGACGGTGCCGCAGGGGCGCACTTTCTACTACCGGGTGAGTCGCGGCGACACGCTCGCGGGCGTTGCGGCGCGCTACAACGTGAGCGCGCAGGATCTGCGCCGCTGGAACAATCTCGGCCAGAAGAATATCCAGAACGGGCAGCAGCTGCGGATCAACAGCGACCTCGCGCCGAACGCCAGGCGCGCCACGGGGACCAAGGGCAAGGCGACGAGCACGAAGGCCAAGGCGCCGGCCGCGAAAGCGAAGGCCACGAAGGCCGCGAAGGCCAGGGCGCCGGCGGCGAGCGGCAAGCCCGCGGCGAAGGCCGCCGCTCCGGCGAGCCGCTGAGCGCAGCGCAAGCGAAAAAAAACAGGCGACGTTCTGGACGTCGCCTGTTCTTCTGCCCGCCGGAGTTTCGCGGCGGGTCGGGTGCCGCGGGAAGTTACTTCTTCTTTGCCGCCTTCTTGGCAGGCTTCTTCTTCGCCGCAGCCTTCTTCTTCGGGGCCGCCTTCACCTTCGCGACCTTCTTCGCCGCCTTCTTCGGGGCCACCTTCTTCGCGGCCTTCTTGGCGGGCTTCTTTACTGCAGCAGCCTTCTTCTTCGGGGCCGCCTTCTTTGCCGCTGCCTTCTTGGCGGGCTTTTTTGCCGCTGCCTTCTTGGCGGGCTTCTTTGCTGCAGCCTTCTTCGGGGCCGCTTTCTTCGCGGCCTTCTTGGCCGGCTTCTTTGCTGCCGCTGCCTTCTTCTTCGGGGCCGCCTTCTTAGGCGCCGGGGGCGCTGCCACCGGCATCAAGGGCATGAGATCAGCCATCTTCATTTCTCCTGTCTGAGTTCTGTAACTGTTATGGTGTTTCTACGACTTTGCAGGCGGCGCGAGGAGAGTCTTTTTTGCGACTGCAAGCTCTTGACAAACCCACTGCTACCTGCTGCCTGAATTCTAGCCACATTTTTTTTATTTGCAAGAACTACTTGCCGATTTCAGACGCCGCAAATTCGAATGTTGCGCTTTCGCACGCGGAATTTTCGCGCGCACGAAGTGGTTTTCGGCGACGCGCATCGCGCGACTCCACGCACGATCACGGCAGCGGCGATTCGCTCGCGAAAAGCTCGGCGACGGTCTCGCGCCGACGAACGAGATGCACGCGATCGCCGTCGACCATCACCTCGCAGGCGCGCGGCCGCGAGTTGTAGTTCGAGCTCATCGCGAACGCGTACGCGCCGGCCGCGCGCACGGCGAGAAGGTCGCCCTCTTCGATCGCGAGATCGCGGTCGCGGGCGATGAAATCCGCGCTCTCGCAGATGGCGCCGACGACCTGGTAGCGCAGTGCAGGCTCGTCGCGCACGCACACCGGCTCGACGCCGTGCCACGCGTCGTACAGCGCGGGGCGGATCAGGTCGTTCATCGCCGCGTCGACGATCGCGAAGTTGCGATCGACGCCGGGCTTGAGATAGGTCACGCGGGTCAGCATCACGCCGGCTTCGCCGACGAGCCGTCGCCCGGGTTCGAGCAGCAGCGTTTCGGGCCGGCCGCGGAAGACCTCGCGCAGCATCGCGGCGTACTCGAATGTCGGCAGCGGCACCTCGTCGTCGTAGCGGATGCCGAGGCCGCCGCCGAGGTCGATGTGATGCAGCGCGATGCCGTCGGCGGCAAGCGCTTCGACAAGACCCCGCAGCTTGATCGCGGCTTCGCGATGCGGCGCGAGTTCGCCGATCTGCGAGCCGATGTGGATGTCGATGCCGCGGATGGCGACGTGCGGAAGTTCCGCGGCGCGCGCGTAAAGCGCCCGCGCGGCGGCGAAGGCGACGCCGAACTTGCTCTCCTTGAGGCCGGTCGAAATGTACGGATGCGTCTTCGGGTCGACGTCGGGATTCACGCGGAACGACACCGGCGCCGCACTGCCGACGCGGCCGGCGACCCGGTTCAGCGTTTCGAGTTCGGCGGCCGATTCGACGTTGAAGCACAGGATCCCCGCGGCCAGCGCGGACTCCATCTCCGCCTCGGTCTTGCCGACGCCGGAAAACACGATCTTCGCGGGTTCGGCGCCGGCGGCCAGCGCGCGCGCGAGTTCGCCGCCGGAGACGATGTCGAAGCCGCTTCCCTTCCGTGCGAACAGGTTCAGCACAGCCAGGTTGGAGTTCGCCTTCATCGCGTAGCAGACGAGGTGCGGGACGCCGGCGAAAGCCGCGTCGAACTCGGTCCAGGCGCGCTCCAGCGCGGCGCGCGAGTAGACGAAGCACGGCGTGCCGAAGCGCGCGGCGATGTCGGCGAGAGGTACTCGCTCGACCCACAGATCGCCGTTGACGCGGAAAAAGGCGGTCACGGTTTCGCGGTCGTCGCGGGGGCCGCGGCCGGTGCGGGCTCGGCCGGCGGGGCCGGCGCGACCTGCGCTGCGGCAGCAGCCGGCGCCGATGGCGCGGGGGCCGGCGGCGGCCTCAGCGCACCCTTGATCCCGCAGCCGGCGACGAGCAGGATCGTGAGTGCCGCGGCGGCCGGCAGCGCCGCACGCACGACGGCAGGCAGGCGAAGCGTCGCGGAGAATTCACGTAACATCGGGGAAGAATCCTAACACGGCGAACGCCCGCCGTCGCCGGCGCCGAAGCCACGGGGAGTGCCCATGATCACCGATACCGAATTCATCGTCGCGACCGACCGGATCCTGGCATCGATCGGCGCGATGCTCGACGCCGCGCTGGAAACTTCGGACGCCGACGTCGACTGGAACCTGAACGAGGGCATCCTCGAGATCGAGTGCGGCGACGGCAGCAAACTGATCGTGAATCGCCACCTGCCGAACCGCGAGATCTGGGTGGCGGCGCGTGCCGGCGGTTATCACTTCAAGCCGGTCGACGGCGCGTGGCGCGACACCCGGTCCGGCGATGAAATCGGCGCGGCGCTCGCAGCGCTCGTCAGCGCGCAGGCGGGGCTCGACGTTACGCCGTCCCCGCTCCCGGCGCCGGCGATCTGACGCCGGCGCGCATCGCCGCGCGACCTGGGGCAACCGCGCCTGTGGCGGCGATCCCCGGGCTTCGCCGGTGGGTCCTGTGGCTGCCGGCGGGCGGTTGTGGCGGTGAAGCCCGGGCTACGCGGGTGGCCGTTGACGCCGGCGCGCACCGCCGCGCGACTGTCGTAGCCCGGGTTGCGCCGCCACGCCTGTCGATCGCGCGCACCGGGCCTCACGGCGCAACCCGGGGCGGCGGTGCGTGTGGCGGCGATTCCCGGGCTTTGCCGGTGGGTCCTGTGGCTCCCGGAAGGCGGTTGTGGCGGCGAAGCCCGGGCTACGCGGGTGGCGGCGCGGTCACGCCTCGAGCAGTGCGGTCCAGTCGCCGAGCGCGCGGCGCGCGGCGGCGTGGCCGGGAAAGATCGCCTCGACGACCGCCCAGAAGCGCGCCGAATGATTGAGCTCGACGAGGTGCGCGATCTCGTGCGCGATGACGTAGTCGGCGAGCAGCGGCGGCAGTTGCACCAGCCGCCAGTTGAGCCGGATCTCGCCCTTGCGGTTGCAGCTGCCCCATTCGCGGCGCGCGTTCGACAGCGACGTCGGCGGCGCCGCGGCGCTGATGCGCGCTGCGTACGCGGCGACGCGCGGCGTCACCGCCAGCAGCGCCTCGTCCCTGAGCCAGCGGGCGACGAACGCTGCGACCGCGCGCTCGTCCTGCGGCGACGGGTGCAGCACCTTGAGGTGGAAGAGGTCGACCGCGATCGACCGCGCGCGCGCCGGATGCAGCGCCAGCGCGAGCTCGCTGCCGCGGTAGAGGATCGGCGCGCCGGTCCTCCATTCGCGCGGCAGCACGTCGCGGCGGCGGCTGCGCCACGCTGCGAGCGTGCGCACGATCCAGGGTGCGCGCTCGACCAGCACCGCTTCGATGTCGCGCACGGCGACCGAGCGCGACGCGCGCACGGTGAGGCCGTCGAGGCCGATCTGCATGCCGATGCTGCGCCGCTGCGTGCGGATCAGCAGGTAGTCGACGTCCTCCCCCGCGAGCGCGATGCGCCGAGCCTGCCCCGCGTCGGGCGGATTGCGCGCGCCGCGGCGGCGGCCGAAGATGCCGGCGTCGGGCGTGAGACGCGCCACCTGCGCGCCGGAACCCCCGTCCTTCGCGCTCACTCGGGCACGCCGAGGCGGGCGACCTCGTTTTCGATCCAGTCCTCGACTTCGCCGGTGAGCGCCTGCGCGTTCTTGTCGCCGGGGGCGATCGGCTTGCCGAACGAGATCGTCACCGTGCCCGGCCGCTTGCCGAACGTTCCCTTCGGCCAGAGGTAGCCCGCGTTGTGCGCGACCGGCACGATCGGCACGCCGAGCGCGATCGCCAGCCGCGCGCCGCCGGTCTTGTACTTGGCGCGCGTGCCGGCCCTGATCCGCGTGCCCTCGGGGTAGACGACGAACCAGAAGCCCTGCCGGAAGCGCTCGCGACCCTGCACGACGATCTGCTGCATCGCGTCGGTGCCGGCCTTGCGGTCGATGGTGATCGGCGACGCCAGCGCGAACGCCCAGCCGAAGAACGGAAGCGACAGCAGTTCCTTCTTGGCGACGAACGCCAGCGGCGGAAAGAACATGTGCAGCGCCAGCGTCTCCCACGTCGAGCTGTGCTTGGACATCACGATGTGCGGCGGCACGTTGTCGCCGGAAGGGATGTTCTCGACGCCGATCAGCCGGTGGCGGATGCCGCAGATCCAGCGCGCGCCCCACAGGTTGAGGCGGCACCAGATGCTGATGAAGTTGAAGCGCTGCCGTGCCGGCAGCCAGAACATGACCAGCGCCAGCGAGGCCCAGACCACGGTGACGACGATCTGGTAGAGAGCGAACAGCAGCGAGCGGACGTCACGCATGGCGCGCGCCCTCAGTCACCGGCCAGCAGCGCCGACGCGGCGAAGGCGAGGTCGGGGAAGATCACCGTGTTCCGCGGGAACTCGCCCTCGCGCAGCGTCTTCTCGCCCTTGCCGGTCAGCACCAGGATCGGCTGCGCGCCGACGGCGTCGGCGGCCATCAGGTCGCGCAGCGAATCGCCGACGCAGGGCACGCCGTCGAGGTCGACGCCGAAGCGCACGCCGATCTCGTTCAGCATCGCGGTCCTGGGCTTCCTGCACTCGCACATCGCGTCTGCCGTGTGCGGGCAGTAGAACAGCGCGTCGACGCGGCCGCCGACCAGCGCCAGCGCCTTGTGCATCTTTTCGTGGATGGCGTTGAGCGTCGCCATTTCGAACAGGCCGCGGCCGATGCCCGACTGGTTGGTGGCGACGACGACGCGGAAGCCGGCGTGGTTCAGCCGCGCGATCGCCTCCAGGCTGCCGGGAATCGGCCGCCACTCGTCGGGCGACTTGATGAACTGGTCGCTGTCGCGGTTGATGACGCCGTCGCGGTCGAGAATGACGAGCCTGATCGCGCGCTTGGGGGTGACGGCTTCGGAGGCGAGCTGGACCATGGCGCTGTGTCCTATGCCGCGAGCTTGGAGATGTCGGCGACGCGGTTCATCGTGTGCGCGACGCCGCGCAGCAGCGCCAGCCGGTTGGCGCGGATCGCCGGGTCGTCGGCCATCACCATGACGTCGTCGAAGAAGCGGTCGATCGCAGGCTTTGCCGCCGCGAGCGCGATGAGCGCGCCGGCGTAGTCGCGGCGGGTGAAGTGTTCGTCGACGATCGGGTCGAGCTTCTGGAAGGCAAGATAGAGATCCTGTTCGGCGCCGTCGGCGAGCCGGCCGCGATCGACGGCGACCGCCGCCTCGCCGCCCGACTTGCGCAGGATGTTGACGATGCGCTTGTTGGCGCCGGCCAGCGCTTCGGCCTCGGGCAGTTCGGCGAAGGCCCTGACCGCCTCGGCCTGCGCGGGCACCAGATCGATCCGCTCGGGCCGCTGGCAGAGCACGGCTTCGGCCTGGTTGGCGGTGTAGCCCAGGTCGCGCAGGTAGCCGCGCAACCGCTCGTAGAGGAAGTTCACGACCTCGGCGCGGGCGTCCTGCACCGCGGGGATCGCCTTGAAGCCGCCGAAGGCCGCGTCGACGAGATCGGAGAGCGTCAGCGCGAGGCCGCGCTCGACGACGATGCGGATCACGCCGATCGCGTGGCGGCGCAGGCCGAGCGGATCGCGGTCGCCGGTGGGCTGCGCGCCGACGCCGAACATGCCGGCGAGCGTCTCCAGCTTCTCGGCCAGCGCCAGCGCCTGCGCGACGGGTCCCTCGGGCAGCGCGTCGCCGGCGAAGCGCGGCCAGTAGTGCTGCTCGATCGCCGCCGCGACCGCAGCGGACTCGCCGTCGTGCAGCGCGTAGTAGCGGCCCATCAGCCCCTGCAGCTCGGGGAATTCGCCGACCATGTCGGTCACGAGATCGGCCTTGGCGAGGAATGCGGCGCGGCCGACCTCGGCCGGGTCGGCGCCGATCATCGGTGCGATCGCCTCGGCGAGGCCGCGCAGCCGCTCGACGCGGTCCTGCTGCGTGCCGAGGCGGTTGTGGTAGACGACGGTGGCGAGCTTCGGCACCCTCGCGTCCAGCCGGACTTTCCGGTCCTGGTCGAAGAAGAACTTGGCGTCGGCGAGCCGCGCGCGCAGCACGCGCTCGTTGCCCTGCACAATCGCCGCCGGGTCGGTGGTCTCCAGGTTGCTGACCAGCAGGAAGCGGTGCGACAGCCGGCCGTCGCCGTCTTCGAGAGCGAAGTATTTCTGGTTCTGCTGCATGGTCAGGATCAGGCACTCCTGAGGCACGGCGAGGAACGCCGGGTCGAAGCTGCCGGCGTAGACGGCCGGCCACTCGACCAGCGCGGTGACCTCGTCGACCAGCGCGTCCGGCGCGATCGCGCGCGAGCCGCCGGTCCCGGCGGCGGCCGCCGCGCGGGCCAGCGCGGTCGCGATCTTCGCGCGCCGCTCGGCGAAGCTCGCGATCACCTTGCCTTCGGCGGCGAGCGTTTCCTCGTACGCTTCCGCGGTGGCGACCAGGATGTCGCGGCGCCCCAGGAAGCGGTGCCCGTCGGTCGTGCGCCCGGCGTGGAGTCCGAGTGCGGTCACCGGCACGACGTCGGCGCCGTGCAGCGCGAGCAGGCGGTGCGCCGGGCGGACGAACTTGACGGTGGCGCCGTCGGCGCGCTGGTAGGTCATCACCTTCGGGATGGGCAGCCGCGCGAGCGTGTCGTCGAGCGTCGCCTGCAGCGCGACGTGCAGCGGGCTGCCCGTCGCGATCGAGTGGAGGAACAGCGCCGACATCCTGCCGTCCGATTCGCAGTCCAGCCGGTCGGCGCCGTCGACGGCGTTCGGCCAGAGATCGGCGAGATGCGCGCGGCCCAGTGCGGCCAGCCGCTTGCGCAGCGCCGGCGTGGGGCGATCGTCGGCGTCGAGCGCGACCGACGCCGGCATCAGCTTCTGCGTGAACGGCTGGTCCGGCGACACCGCAAGCACGTGCGTGAGCTTCACCGCCAGCCGCCGCGGCGTCGCGTACGGCGTCGCGGTGCTCGCCGGCTGCAGGAAGCCGCGGTCGCGCAGGCCGTCGAGGATGCCGTCGGCGAACGCCTCGCCGAGGCGCTTCAGCGCCCTGGGCGGCAGCTCTTCGGTCAACAGCTCGACGGTCAGCGTGGCGGCGCTCGCGGCGGCGTTCGGCGCGTTCACGCTGCCGCCCTGGCAGGTGCGCCCAGCATCGGGAAGCCCAGCGCTTCGCGCGATTCGTAGTACGCCTGCGCAACCATCCGCGACAGCGTGCGGATGCGGCCGATGTACGCCGCGCGCTCGGTGACCGAGATCGCGCCGCGGGCGTCGAGCAGGTTGAACGTGTGCGCAGCCTTGAGGATCATCTCGTAGCCGGGCAGCGCCAGCTTCGCTTCCAGCAGCCGCTTCGCCTCGCCTTCGAAGAACGTGAACAGCTCGAACATCTTCGGCGCGTTCGACTGCTCGAAGTTGTACGTCGACTGCTCGACCTCGTTCTGGTGGTAGACGTCGCGGTAGCTGAGTTGCCGCTTCGCGCCGCGCTCCTCCCACTCGGTCCACACCAGGTCGAACACGTTCTCCCTGCCCTGCAGGTACAGCGCGAGGCGCTCGAGCCCGTAGGTGATCTCGCCGGTGATCGGCGCGCAGTCGAGGCCGCCGACCTGCTGGAAGTAGGTGAACTGCGTCACCTCCATGCCGTTCAGCCAGACTTCCCAGCCGAGGCCCCAGGCGCCCAGCGTCGGGTTTTCCCAGTCGTCCTCGACGAAGCGCACGTCGTTCTTCTTCAGATCGAAGCCCAGCGCTTCGAGCGAGCCGAGATAGAGGTCGAGGATGTCGGGCGGCGACGGCTTGAGCACGACCTGGTACTGGTAGTAGTGCTGCATCCGGTTCGGGTTCTCGCCGTAGCGGCCGTCCTTGGGCCGGCGCGACGGCTGCACGTACGCGGCGCGCCACGGCTCGGGGCCGATCGCGCGCAGGAAGGTCGCCGTGTGCGAGGTGCCGGCGCCGACCTCCATGTCGTAGGGCTGGAGCAGGGCGCAGCCCTGACGGTCCCAGTATTCCTGGAGTTTGAGGATGATCTGCTGGAAGGTGTGCATCGGCGGGAGGAGATGGGCGGCGACGAGGGCCGTGGAAAGGCGTGGGGGCATTTTACCGGCAACGCCGGCTCCGGCGTAACCTAAGCGATGCCGCGGTGCCGGACGACCCACGCCAGCGCGAGCAGCGCCGCCGCGACGGCGAGCGGCAGCGCGTCGCCCCACCGCCCGTACGGCGTCGTCCCCTGCCGTCCGGCGACCTCGACTTCGAGGATGCCGCGGGTGAACCACGGCAGGCGCGCGAACTCGCGGCCGCGGTGGTCGATCGCCGACGTGATCCCGGTGTTGGTCGCGCGCAGCATCGGGCGCCCCGTCTCGAGCGCGCGCATCGCGCCGATCTGGTTGTGCTGCTCGGCGGCGAGCGAGCGGCCGTACCACGCGTCGTTGGTGACGTTGACCAGCAGCGTGGCGTCGTTCGCCTGCGCCCGCAGCTCGTTGCCGAACGCGTCCTCGTAGCAGATGTCGACCGCGACGCGCTCGCCCGCCGCTGCGAACGGCGGCTGGCCGGGTTCGCCGGAGGTCTGGTCGGCGAGCGGAATGGCGAGCACCGAGCGGATGAACCAGCCGACGATAGGCTCCAGCGGAATGCTCTCGCCGAACGGCACCAGGTGGCGCTTGCGGTAGAGCTGCAGCCCCCCCGCGCCGACGCTCAGCACGCTGTTGTAGTAGCGGATGTCGTCGCGCCCCGGCAGCGGCGGGTCGGCGGTGAACATCCCGGCCAGCACGTCGCCGTTGCGCGCCGCGGCAACGCGCGCGAGGTGCAGGAGCACGTGGTCGGGCACCTCGCTGGCGAACACCGGATACGCGCTCTCGGGCAGCACGACGAGGCGGCCGCGGCTCGCGTCGACCAGCTCCGCGTACAGCTGGAACGTGTCGTCGCGCGCGTCGCGGTCGAACTTGACGTCCTGCGCGACGTTGCCCTGCACCAGCGACACGGCGACCGGCGCGCCGGCCGGCGCCGTCCACTCGATGCCGGCCAGGAGCGCGCCGCCGCCGGCGACCGCCAGCGCGCCCAGCAG
>CAIWHR010000521.1 GCA_903912485.1 uncultured beta proteobacterium
GCGGCGGCGCGCGAGCGTGCCGTCGGAGCTCGCCGGCGCGCTGGCCGCGGTCCGGGAGCGCCTGCGCGCCGCGCAGCGGCCCGTCGCACTGGCGACGTTTCTGCTCGCCCGCTGCGGGCTCGCGGCACAGGCGGGCGAACTTCTCGCGCAGATGCGATTGCCGTATGCGACGACGCCGATGGACAAGGGCGTTCTGCCCGAGACTCACCCCTGCTTCGTGGGCACGTACAGCGGGCAGGGGTCGAGCCCTGGCGACGTGCGGCCGCGCGTCGAGGAGGCCGATCTCGTCCTCGATCTGGGCGGAGTGATCCTCGCCGACTTCAACACGACGTTCTGGACCGCGGCGATCGATCCTTCGAGCATCGTGACGCTCGGGCCGGACTACGTGAAGGCAGGGGACAGGATCTACACGCAGGTCGCGCTCGCCGACATGCTGGAGGGGCTCGCTGCGTCGGCGCCGGTCGTCGCCCGGACCTGGGCGAAGCCCGCGTCGTCCACCTCGCCGCCGTCCGGCAACTGCGGCGACCGGCTGACCTCGGCGGATTTCTACCGGCGCCTGGAGCGCATGATCGGCGCCGGCGACACGATCGTTTGCGAGACCGGCTCGTGCCTCGCACCGGTGGGCGCGATTCCCCTGCCGGAAGGCTCGGGGTTCGAGTCGGACGTGCTGTGGGGATCGATCGGATGGGCAACGCCGGCCGCGATGGGGATCGCAATGGCGGAGCCGTCGCGACGCGCGATCCTCGTCACCGGCGACGGCTCGCATCAACTGACGGCCAACGAGATCGGGGTGATGGGACGCTACGGCGTCGAGCCGGTGATCTTCGTGCTCAACAACGGGATCTACGGCGTCGAAGCCGTGCTCAGCGAAACCGGTCATTGCTACAACGACGTCGCCCGATGGCGCTACCACGAGGTTCCGGCGGCGATGGGGTGCCGGGGCTGGTACGCTGCGCGCGTGGAGACCGTCGGCGAACTGGAGCAGGCGATCGCCGCGGTGCAGGCGAAGCGTGTCGCCGCGTACATCGAGGTCGTGCTACCGCCCGAGGAAAGCCGGCCGTTGCCCGGGCCGCTGCTCGACCGCATCTACCGGACGAGGCCCGGAACCTGAAGAGTCCGGAGCGGTTCGTCAGCGGGCCGCCCTGCGCGGCGGTGGCGGGCGCCGCCATCCATCCCATCGACAAGGAGTTCGACCCGTGCTCACCCTTCGCAGATCGCAGGACCGCGGTTACGCCGACCACGGCTGGCTCAAGAGCTTCCACTCGTTCTCGTTCGCCGGCTACCACGACCCGGCGCACATGGGCTGGGGGAACCTGCGCGTGATCAACGAGGATCGCATCGCGCCGGGGACGGGCTTCGGCAAGCACGGCCACCGCGACATGGAGATCATCAGCTACGTGCTGTCGGGCGAACTGGCGCATCAGGACAGCCTGGGCAACGTCGAGGCGATCCCGCCCGGCGACGTGCAGCGGATGAGCGCCGGGACCGGCGTCGTGCACAGCGAGTTCAACCACGCCGAAGGCGAGACCACCCACTTCCTCCAGATCTGGATCGAGCCCAACGCGACCGGCATCGCGCCGGGCTACGAGCAGAAGACGATTCCCGCCGAACGCAAGCGCGGCAGGCTGTGCCTGCTGGCCTCGCCCGCAGCGGCGCCCGGCGCGGTCACCCTCCACGCCGACGCGGCGGTCTACGCGGGCCTGTTCGACGGCAGCGAGACCGCCGAACTGGCGCTCGATCCGGCCCGCAAGGCCTGCGTGCATCTGGTGCGCGGCAGCATCGAGGTCAACGGCCAGGCGATCGGGCCCGGGGACGCCGCATTGCTGGAAAACGAAAGCCGGATCGTGCTGGCCCACGGCGCCGGCGCCGAGGTGCTGGTGTTCGACCTGGCGGCGTGATCGATGGCCATCGACGAAATCGTCGGGACGATGCGGGAGAACGCGGCCGCCGTCGTCTTCGTGAACGTCCTGCTGCAGCAGCTCGGGCTTCCGGTGCCGGTGGTGCCGACGCTGCTGCTGGCGGGCAGCCTGGCGGCCGGGCCGGGCGCGCTGGGCGCCGCGCTGGCCGTGGCCGTCGCCGCGTCGGTGCTCGCCGACGGCGTCTGGTACGGGGCCGGAAGGGTCTTCGGCTACCGGGTGCTGGCGGTGCTGTGCAAGCTGTCGATCAATCCGGGTTCCTGCGTCAGCCAGACCGAAGCGAGATTCACGCGCTGGGGCGTGTGGTCGCTGCTGGGAGCCAAGTTCATTCCGGGATTCTCGACCGTTGCGCCGCCGATCGCCGGCGCGCTGCGCATGTCGCTGCCGCGCTTTCTGCTGGCGGCGGCAGCCGGCGCCGCGCTCTGGGCCGGAACGGCGCTGGGGGCGGGCTGGGTGCTGCGGGATGCCGCGCCGGGCGCCATCGCCGTGCTCGAGCGCCACGCGGTGAGCGCCGTCGAACTGGCGGCGCTGCTCGCCGGCCTGTGGGTGGCGTGGAAGCTCTGGCAGAAGTACCGGTTCCGCCAGCTCGGCGCGCTGCCGCACATCGCTCCCGGCGAATTGCTGGCCGCGATGGCCGGCGACAGGCCGCCGCTGCTGCTCGATCTGCGCGGCGGAACCATGATCGCCAAGACCGCGCCGGTGCCGGGCGCCGTGGTCGCCGAGCACGATCGGCTGCACGACGCCGTTGGGGACTGGCCGCGGGACCGGCCCATCGTCACCTTCTGCGCCTGCCCGGAAGACGCCGGGGCGATCCAGGCGGCGAGGCAGTTGCTCGACCGCGGCTACCTGTCGGTGCGCCCGTTGCGGGGCGGCTACGATGCGTGGCTGGCGGCGGGAACGGAGTCCCCTGCGGGGGACGCTCCGGAAACGTGAACCGGGCCCGGGGAAAAGGGTCGCGGCCGCAGACAACTGACGTGCCCCCGGAGGAGGGTGGGGGAAGCCGATTGCCGGGGCCGCGATGGAGGAGGACAGGAAACCTGTTGCATCAAACCACAGGTCGACCCCGATCCAGGCCACCGCCGCAGCATTCTGTGCGACAGGCGCACAGCATTGCTCGCGGCCATGCGCGCGGTCAAACGGCCGCGCCGGTCGACGTTGCCGGCGGGCGGCCGCATAATGGCCCGTGATGAATGCTCATGGGTGCCCCGCAACCCGGCCGGTTGACGGGCGCAGGTCTGCCGTCGCCGCATGGTGGAGGGCGAGAACGTCGCTGTTCCGCGACGTGACCGTGATCCTGAGCGTCAAGGCAGTCGTGCTCTGCCTCATCTGGCTGGCGTTCTTCCATGCGCCGGCGGCGCCGCGGATGACGATGGATCCGCAGCGCGTCGAGCAGCGCCTGCTTGCACCGATTCCCGGCCCGGAGGCCACCCATGCCGTCCCTTGATGTCGTCGAGCTGTCCCGGCTGCAATTCGCCGCGACAGCGCTGTACCACTTCCTGTTCGTCCCGCTGACGCTCGGGCTGTCGTGGATCCTGGTCATCATGGAATCGGTGTACGTGATGACCGGCAAGGAAATCTACCGCGACATGACCAAGTTCTGGGGGAAGCTCTTCGGCATCAACTTCGCGATGGGCGTCACCACCGGCATCACGATGGAGTTCCAGTTCGGAACCAACTGGGCCTACTACTCGCACTACGTCGGCGACATCTTCGGCGCGCCGCTGGCGCTCGAAGGGCTGATGGCTTTCTTCATGGAATCCACGTTCGTCGGCCTCTTCTTCTTCGGCTGGGACCGGCTGTCGAAGGTGAAGCACCTCGGGGTGACCTTTCTGGTCGCTCTCGGCTCGAACTTCTCCGCGCTGTGGATCCTGATCGCCAACGCGTGGATGCAGAACCCGGTCGGCGCCGAGTTCAATCCCGAGACGATGCGCATGGAGCTCACGAGCTTCGCCGACCTGCTGTTCAACCCGGTGGCCGGGCCCAAGTTCGTGCACACGGTCGCGGCGGGCTACGTGACAGCATCGATGTTCGTGCTCGGCATCTCGTCGTGGTACCTGCTGCGGGGGCGCGACCTGTCGTTCGCGGTGCGTTCGTTTGCCGTCGCCGCGGCGTTCGGCCTCGCCGCGACGCTGTCGGTCATCGTCCTCGGCGACGAATCGGGCTACACGACCGGCGAAGTGCAGAAGGTGAAGCTCGCGGCCATCGAGGCCGAGTGGGAGACCGAGGTGCCGCCGGCGTCGTTCACCGCGTTCGGGTTTCCCGATCAGGAGACGGAGACCACGCGCTACGCGATCAGGATTCCGTGGATGATGGGACTCATCGCCACGCGGTCCTTCGACACGCCGGTCACGGGCATCAAGGACCTGAAGCTGGAGCACGAGAAGCGCATCCGCAACGGCATCAAGGCCTACGCGGCGCTGCAGCGACTGAAATCGGGCGACCGCTCGCCCGAGGCGCAGGACGAGTTCAAGCGCCTGAAGGTCGATCTCGGCTACGGCCTGCTGCTCAAACGCCACGCGCCGAACGTGGTCGACGCGACGCCGGAACAGATCCGCGCCGCGGTGAACGACACGATCCCCAGGGTTGCGCCGCTGTTCTGGTCGTTCCGCCTGATGGTGGCGCTGGGACTGTGGTTCCTGTTCATCTTCGGCGCGGCGTTCCTGGTCCTCGCGCGCCGCAGCCTGGCGGTGAACCGCTGGATCATGCACCTCGCCGTCTGGAGCATCCCGCTGCCGTGGATCGCCGCCGAGCTCGGCTGGATCGTCGCCGAGTACGGGCGGCAGCCGTGGTCGATCAGCGAGGTGCTGCCGGTGCACATGTCGGTCTCGTCGGTGACCACGTCGCAGCTGCTGTTCAGCCTCGGCGGCTTCGTGCTGTTCTACACGGGTCTGCTCGCCGTCGAGATGTACCTGATGTTCAAGTACGCGCGGATGGGGCCGTCGAGCCTGCACACCGGGCGCTACCACTTCGAATCGGGGTCGCCGCCATGATCTACCTCTTCGACTACGCGACGCTCAAGGTCGTCTGGTGGCTGCTGATCGGCGTGCTGCTGGTCGGCTTCGCGCTGATGGACGGATTCGATCTCGGCGTCGGCACGCTGCTGCCGTTCGTCGGCCGCACCGACGACGAGCGCCGCGTCGTCATCAACTCGGTCGGGCCGACCTGGGAGGGCAACCAGGTGTGGTTCATCACCGCCGGCGGCGCGGTCTTCGCCGCGTGGCCGCTGGTCTACGCCAGCGCCTTCTCGGGCTTCTACGTCGCGCTGATGCTCACGCTCTTCGCGCTGTTCCTCCGGCCCGTGGGTTTCGACTACCGCAGCAAGGTCGCCGATCCGCGCTGGCGCGCCGCGTGGGACTGGGGGCTGTTCGTCGGCGGCACGGTGCCTGCGCTGATCTTCGGCGTCGCCTTCGGCAACCTGCTGCTCGGCGTGCCTTTCCACTTCGACGCCGACCTGCGCGTCTACTACACCGGCTCGTTCTTCGCGCTGCTCAATCCGTTCGCGCTGCTCGCCGGAGGCGTGAGCGTCGCGATGCTGACGATGCACGGCGGTTTCTACCTGCAGATGCGCACCGACGGGCCGGTGCAGGCGCGCGCAGGGCGCTCCGCCCGCGTCGCGGCGCTGGTGCTGGTCGCCGCTTTCGCCGTCGCCGGCTACGGCGTCGCGACGGCGATCGACGGCTACCGGATCGTCGCGATGCCGCCGGCCGACACCGCCTTCATCCCCGTCGCCAAGACCGTCGCGCTCGTTCGCGGCGCGTGGCTCGACAACTACGGCCTCCATCCGTGGACGCTGGCCGCGCCGGTCGCCGTCTTCGCCGGCGCGCTGCTGGCGGTCGCGGCATCGCTGCTGCGTCGGGCCGGCGCCGCGTTCATGCTGTCGGGCGTCGCGGTGTCGGGCGTGGTGCTCACCGCCGGCTTCGCGCTCTTTCCCTTCGTCATGCCGTCGTCGAGCCATCCGGCCAGCAGCCTGACCGTCTGGGACGCGGTATCGAGCCGGCGCACGCTGCAGGTGATGTTCTGGGGTGCGCTCGTCTTCCTGCCGCTGATACTCGCCTACACGTCGTGGGTGTATCGCGTGCTGCGCGGAACGATCACCGAGCGCCACGTCCGCGACGGCGCTCACACGCTCTACTAGGAAGGGAGTCGGCGATGTGGTATTTCACCTGGATCCTCGGCCTCGGCGCCGCGCTGGCGCTCGCGATCATCAACGTGATGTGGCTGGAGGCGTCGTACACCTTCGGCGAACTCGACGAGCGCCGCATCCGCGAGCGGTTTGCGGGCGACCCGGACGAGCAGGCCTAGTTGCTGCTGCGCGAGCGCTGTCGCTCGTAGTCGTCGTAGGTCATCGTGTTGAGGCGCGACAGGCATCGCTGCCGCTCGTCCGGCGGCTGGCGGGAGCATTCGTTCTCGGCGTGGAACTTCATCGCCTGATACCACGCGTTCGTCGAGCAGCCCGCGGTCGCCGCAAGGGCCAGCGCGAACGGAACCGCCATCGTGATGCGCGGCAACCTCATCCGCCGGTCTTCGCCGCGATCCCGCGCGTCGGCTCGTCGTCGGCGCCGTGCGCGCTGGCGAGCCGCGCCACCGCCGCGCACAGGTCCTCGATCGAATCGGGCTTGTAGATGAGTTCGCTGACGCCGGCGTCGGGACCCTCCTGGCGCAGCGCGTCGGTGATGTAGCCGGTGACCACCGCCACCGGCAGCCCGGGCCGGATGGCCTTCAGCGCACGCGCGACGTCGAGTCCGGACATGCCGGGCATGTTGTAGTCGGTCACGGCCAGGTCGAAGCGATCCGGATCGGCCCGCATCGCCGCCAGCGCCGCAAGCGGGTCGGTGAAGCCGGTGACGCGGTAGCCCTGGCGTTCGAGCAGGCGCGTCATCAGGAAGACGATCGCCTCGTCGTCGTCCAGGTAGAACACGTGCCTGCCCTGTCCGCGCGTCGGCGGGGCCGCGGGAACCACGGCGCCGACGGCCTGCTCGGCGGCCTGCGCCGCCGGGAAGTAGATGCGAAAGCAGCTGCCTTCGCCGGGGACGCTGCGGATCTCGATGCTGCCCTCGTGCTCCTGCACGATGCCGTGCACGATCGCCAGGCCGAGCCCCGTGCCCTTGTCGACGGTCTTGGTCGTGAAGAAAGGCTCGAACATATGTGCCAGCGTCCTCGCGTCCATGCCCGCACCGTTGTCGCGCACCGAGAGGCAGGCGTAACGGCCCGGGCGCAGGTCGCCGGCGGCGACGCCGAACCCGTCGTTCTGCGCTCGACCCGCCAGGCGTTCGTGCGCCTGCAGGCGAACCTCGACCACGCCCGGACGCGCCAGGCCCTGCGTCGCCTGCAGGGCGTTGCTGCCCAGGTTCAGCAGGACCTGCCCGACCTGGGTCGCATCGGCCAGCACCGCCGGCACGTCGGGCGCGCAGGCGACGTCGAGGCTCATCCCCGCCGGCAGCGCGACGCGCAGCAAGCCGGCTGCCTCCTGCACCACCGGGACCAGCGAGATCACCTTGCGCTCGACGGCGCGGCGCCGGCCGAAGGCGAGAATCCGCTGCACCAGATCGCGGGCCCTGTGCGTCGCCCGACGGATCTCCTCCAGGCTCACCTGTGCGGGATGCGCGGCGTCCACGTCCTGGCGTGCCAGTTCCACGTTGCCCATGATCGACGTGATCAGGTTGTTGAAGTCGTGCGCCACGCCGCCCGCCAGCGTGCCCAGCGCCTCGAGCTTCTGCGTCTGCCGGCGTGCCTCTTCCAGCCGGCTGGCCTCGGTGATGTCCGACAGCGTGGCGACGACGCCGTCGACGGCGCCGGCCGCGTCGAACAGCGGCGCCGCGTTCACCGACAGCAGCACGCGGCGGCCGTCGGGCCACTCGATGCCGTGCTCGACCTCGAACACGGGTTCGCCGGTCGCCAGCACGCGTGCGGCGGGCAGTTGCTCGCGCGGCAGCGGGTCGCCGGCGAGATCGGTGTGTTTCCATTCCCGTGCGTCGTAGCCGCGCTCCGAGAGCTCGTGTCGGGTCAGTCCGAGCATCGCCTCGGCCGCCGGGTTGGCCAGCGTTATCCGGCCGCTGCGATGCACGACGGCGATGCCCACCGGGCTGTTCACCATGATCTGCTGCAGGATGGCGCGCTCGCTTCGCAGGGCCTCCTCGGCGCGCCGCCGATCGACGAGATCCTGCGCCATGCCGGCGATCGTCTCCAGCGCATCGACGTCCTTCGGCAGGTAATCGGTCGCCTTGTTGCCGACGCCCATGATCCCGGTGACCTTGTTCGCCCGGACGATCGGCACCGCCAGCTCGCGGGTGACGCTGGCGTGGCCTTCGGGCAGGCCTCCCGGCTGCGCAACGGCGGCGTAGTCGTTGTGGATCACCGGCGCCCGGGCGCGGACGCAGTCGGCCCACACGCCGGCCCGGCTGATCGCATAGTGCTGCCCCCGGCCTTCGGCGGTGCACATCCGCGCCAGCGTGTTCGTCGACCACGTCTGCAGCGTCAGCTGTTCCTGGTCGGGCTCGACGCTGTGGAAAAAGCCGATCTTGCTGCCGGTGACTTCCTCGGCGCCGTCCAGCGCGGCCTGCAGGAGTTCGTCCAGCGTGCCGCTCTGGCTCAGCTCCGACATCCGCAGGCGCGTCCGCAGCAGCGTTTCCGCGCGCTTGCGGTCGGTGATGTCGAGGCAGATGCCGACCATGCCGACGGCCTGACCCTGCGCGTCGACGAGCACGTCGCCGTAGGCGCCGATCCAGCGTTCCTCGCCCTGCGGAAGGACGATCCGGTACTCGCTGGCGAGCGAAGAGCGGTCGCGCAGCGCGTCGCCGATCCGTGCTTCCGCCCTCGCCAGGTCATCGGGATGCAGCGCCGTCCGCCAGACGTCGAAGCTGGCCTCGGTGGTGGCCGGATCGAGGCCGAAGAGGCGGAAGAATTCGTCCGACCAGGTCAGCGCGCCGGTCTGCACATCCCAGTCCCAGGCGCCCGAGCCCGAAGAACGGTGCGCAAGGGCGAGGCGCTGCTGCGACCGGATCAGTTCGGCTTCGCGCTGCTTGCGCTCGGTGACGACATCGAAGACGGCGACGAAGTGCTCGGGCTTCGGGCAGAACACCTGCACCGAGAACCACTGGCGCAGGCCCTGGACGAAGATCTCGAACCTCTCGGGCGGGCCGCCGAGCGCGACGCGTCCATAGATCTCGAACAGGCGCGGGTCGGACTCGCGGATGCCGGGAATCACTTCGCTGACGCGCTTGCCGCGGACTTCGCCCAGCCCCGTCTGCGAGCGGAACATCGGGTTGGCGTAGAGATAGACGAAATCGCAGGGCCGGCCGTCCTCGAACAGCATCCGGCAATACGCGACGCCGTTGGGCATGTGCTCCAGCACGCTGGCGAAGACATCGTCGCCGAGCGGTGCCGGCGAAGCCGCCGCAGACAGGTGCCCGGTGCCGCAGGGCATCGTCCCCAGTGCCTCATCGATCCCCGTCATCGCGCTCCCTGCGGCAATGCAGTCGAGGCGGGTCGTATCCTCGGGCAACTATCAGCTGCGTTGTCCGAGTACAATACCCGCTACTACACTGGTACGCATTGCGTCACGTGTCACTGATGCTTTGGGCTGATCTA
>CAIWHR010000522.1 GCA_903912485.1 uncultured beta proteobacterium
CTACACCGAGTTCCTGATCCCGGGCCTCGTCATGATGTCGGTGCTGCAGAACGCGTTCGCCAACAGTTCGTCGTCGCTGATCCAGTCGAAGCTTTCCGGCAACCTCGTCTTCATCCTGCTGCCGCCGCTGTCGCCGTTCGAGTTCTTCGTCGCCTACGTCGGCGGAGCGATGGTGCGCGGCATCGTCGTCGGCGCCGGCGTGTTCGCGGTGACGCTGTACTTCGCGCCGTCGCTGCTCGCGATGCCGCACCCGCTCTGGGCGCTCGGCTTCGTGCTCCTCGGCAGCGCGATCCTCGGCACGCTCGGGCTCATCGCGGGCATCGTCGCCGAGAAGTTCGACCAGCTGTCGGCGTTCCAGAACTTCATCATCGCGCCGCTCACGTTCCTGTCCGGCGTGTTCTACTCGATCCACACGCTGCCGCCGTTCTGGCAGGCGGCGTCACGCGTCAATCCGTTCTTCTATATGATCGACGGGTTCCGCTACGGGTTCTTCGGCCTGTCCGACGTGCCGCCGTCGATGAGCCTCGTGATCGTCGGCGGCAGCTTCCTCGCGCTGACCGCGCTCACGCTCGCGCTGCTGCAGCGGGGCTGGCGGCTGCGCGGGTGACGACCGCCGGAGTCGGCACCATGACTCTCCCCGGGTTTCGCTTGTGCCCGACCCGGGCCACTCCCGACACGGGCTGCGCTCGCGCCGGGCCTTCCCACCCACCGGCGCTGAAGCCATGGCCACTTCCGAATCCATAGAACAATCGATCGCCGCCGGCCTCGAATGCGCGCACCTGCAGGTCCTGAGCGGCGACGGCCACCACTGGGAGGCGCTGATCGTCAGCTGCGCCTTCGAGGGCCTGTCCAAGGTCCGCCAGCACCAGCTCGTCTACCGGGCGCTCGGGGACAGGATGCGCGAGGAAATCCACGCGCTGTCGATGACCACGCTCACGCCCGCGCAGTGGGAAGAGCTGAGAAAGGCGCTCTGATTGGAAAAACTGCTGATCGAAGGCGGCCGGCGGCTCGCCGGCGAGGTCCGCGTCTCCGGCGCCAAGAACGCGGCGCTGCCGATCCTGTGCGCCTCGCTGCTGTCGCCGGATCCGCTGCGGCTCACCAACGTCGCGCGCCTCAACGACGTGGGCACGATGCAGAAGCTCCTGGCGCAGATGGGCGTGCGGATCGACGCCGCCTCGCCCGGCACGCTGACGCTCGACGCGGCGTCGATCGACTGGCCGCTGGCGCCGTACGAAATGGTGAAGACGATGCGCGCGTCGATCCTGGCGCTGGGGCCGCTGGTCGCCCGCTGCGGCGAGGCGCGCGTGTCGCTGCCCGGCGGCTGCGCGATCGGCCAGCGCCCCGTCGACCAGCACGTCAAGGGCCTGCAGGCGATGGGCGCCGAGATCGACCTCGAGAGCGGGTACATCGCCGCGCGCGCCGCAAGGCTGAAGGGTGCCAGGATCGTCTTCGATCTGGTGACGGTCACCGGCACCGAAAACCTGATGATGGCGGCGACGCTGGCCGACGGCGTCACCACGCTCGAGAACGCCGCCTGCGAACCGGAGGTCGTCGATCTCGCGCGCTGCCTGACCATGATGGGCGCGCGCATCACCGGCGCCGGCACGTCGCGGATCGTCATCGACGGCGTCGACCGCCTGCACGGCGCCGAGCACGCGATCATGCCGGACCGCATCGAGACCGGGACGTTTCTCGCCGCCGTCGCGGCCGCCGGCGGCGACGCCACGCTCGTCGGCACGCAGGCCGACACGCTCGACGCGGTGCTCGACAAGCTGCGCGAAGCGGGCGCGACCGTCGACGTGCGCGGCGACGCCATCCGCATACGGCGCGACGGGCCGCTGAAGGCGGTGAACATCCGCACCGCGCCGTACCCGGGCTTCCCCACCGACATGCAGGCGCAGATGATGGCGGTCGCGGCGAGGGCCGACGGAACGTCGGTCATCACCGAGACGATCTTCGAGAACCGGATGATGCACGTGCCGGAACTGCAGCGTCTCGGCGCCGACATCGAGGTCGAAGGCAACATCGCGGTCGTCAAGGGCGCGCCGGCGCTGGCCGGCGCCAACGTGATGGCGACCGACCTGCGCGCGTCGGCCTGCCTGGTGATCGCCGGGCTGGTCGCCGACGGCGAGACCGTCATCGACCGCATCTACCACCTCGACCGCGGCTACGAGCGCATCGAGGACAAGCTCTCCGCGCTGGGCGCGCGCATCCGCCGCGTGGGATGAACGACCCCCGCGCCCACGTCGTGCGGCAGGGCCCGCGCCGATGACCGATCTCGCCGCCTCGCCGCTCGGCCACGCGACGACCTACGCCGACCGGTACGACGCCGGGCTGCTGTTCCCGGTCGAGCGCGCGCCGCTGCGCGCCGAGCTCGGCCTGCCGTCCCCGCTGCCGTTTCGCGGCGTCGACCTGTGGACCGCGTACGAGCTGTCGTGGCTCGATCCCGAAGGCAAGCCGGAGGTCGCGATCGCGACGTTCGCGGTGCCCGCCGAGTCGCCGTTCATCGTCGAGTCGAAGTCGGTCAAGCTCTACCTGACCGCGTTCAACCAGACGCGGTTTCCATCGGGATCCGCCGTCGCCGCGACGATCGCGGCGGACCTGTCGGCGGCGACCGGCGCGCCGGTCGCCGTGCGGCTGGTCGCGCCGGCAGAGTTCGCAACGCTCGCGCTGGCCGAGCTCGCCGGGACCTGGCTCGACGCGCTGCCGTTTGCCGGGCAGGACGACGCGCCGGCGCCGCAGCGGCTCGCCGCCTCCGGCCCGACGGTCGAGGAGACGCTGTGCACGCGATTGTTCCGCTCGGTCTGCCCGGTGACCGGGCAGCCCGACTACGCCAGCGTGCAGCTTCGCTATCGCGGGCCGAAGATCGATGCGCCGGGACTGCTCGCCTACCTCGTCTCCTTCCGCCGCCATCCGGGGTTCCACGAGCACTGCGCCGAGCGGATCTTCGCCGACGTGTGGAAGCGATGCGCGCCGCAGGCGCTCTCGGTCTACGCGCGCTTCACGCGTCGCGGCGGGCTCGACATCAACCCCTTCCGCGGGCACGGCTTCGAGCCGCCGCCCGCCAACGTGCGCACCGCGCGGCAATGACGGCGGCGCGGGTGCGCGCCGGCGGCGCACCGGTGATCGCTCCCGCCGCCGTCGGGAGCGTCACCGCGCTGCGCGGCGCGGCGATGACCTTCGCCGCCGACCCGTTCGCGGTCGCTGCGGCCGATGCGCTGGTCTACGAGCCGGACGCGCTGGTCGTGATGCGCGACGGACGCATCGCCGCGTTCGGGCCGGCCGCGGCGCTGCTGCCGTCGCTGCCCGCGGCGGCGACCGTCGTGCGCTACCCCAACGCGCTGCTGGTGCCGGGCTTCATCGACGCGCACGTCCACTACGCGCAGCTTCCGGTCATCGGCGCCTGCGGCAGGACGCTGCTCGACTGGCTCGAGGCGCACGCCTTCGTCGCCGAGGAGCGCTGCGCCGATCCCGTCTTTGCCGCCGCGGCCGCAGGCGCCTATCTCGACGAGTGCCTGCGCCAGGGCATCACCACCGCCGCCGTCTACGGCACCGTCCATCCCGGCTCGGTCGACGCGCTGTTCGCCGCCGCGCTGGAGCGCGGCATGCGCTTGATCGGCGGCAAGGCGCTGATGGACCGGCACGCGCCGGCGGCGCTGCTCGACACCGCGCAGCGCGGGTACGACGAATCGAAGGCGCTGATCGCGCGCTGGCACGGCCGGGGCAGGCTCGCGTACGCGGTCACGCCGCGCTTCGCGCCGACGTCGACGCCGGCGCAGCTGGCCGCGGCAGGCGCGCTGCTGCGCGAGCACGACGGCGTCTACCTGCAGACGCACCTCGCCGAGACCGCCGACGAGATCCGCTGGGTGCAGCAGCTGTTCCCGCAGGCGCGCGACTACCTCGACGTCTACGCGCGCCACGGGCTCGTCGGGCGGCGCAGCGTCTTCGGTCACGGCATCCATCTCGACGACGACGCGTGGCAGCGGATCTTCGACGCCGGCGCGGCGGTCGCGCACTGCCCGACGTCGAACAACTTCCTCGGCAGCGGCCACTTCCGCCTGGGCGACGCCAAGCGCGCGCCGCGCCGCGCCCGCGTGGCGCTGGCGACCGACGTCGGCGGCGGCACGACGCTGTCGATGCTCGCCACGATGGCCGAGGCGTACAAGGTCGCGCGCCACACGGGGTTCGGGCTCGGTCCCGAGCAGGCGTTCTGGCTCGCGTCCGGCGGCGGCGCCGACGCGCTCGACCTGACGGGGACGATCGGCGGCCTCGCCCCCGGTCACGATGCCGACATCGCGGTGCTCGACCTGGCCGCGACGCCGCTCCTTGCCTACCGGATGCCGTTCTGCGAATCGCTGTCCGAAACGCTGTCGGTGCTGATGATGCTGGGCGACGATCGCGCGGTCCGCGCGACCTGGGTCGCCGGCCGGCTCGCGCACGAGCGGCGGCAGCCGAAGCGCGCGCCCGGCGGTGGAAGGCGCGACCTCCGGTAGAATCACCCCTTTGCACTGCACCAATCCCACCGTGTCCACACTCACGCTCGCGCTGTCCAAGGGACGCATCTTCGACGAGACGCTGCCGCTGCTCGCCGCCGCAGGCATCGTGCCGCTCGAGGATCCCGAAACCTCGCGCAAGCTGATCCTCGCGACCAGCATGCCCGACGTTGCGGTCGTGATCGTGCGCGCGTCCGACGTGCCGACGTACGTGCAGTATGGCGCCGCCGACCTCGGCGTCGCCGGCAAGGACGTGCTGCTCGAGCACGGCGGGACGGGGCTCTACCAGCCGCTCGACCTCGAGATCGCCCGCTGCCGGATGGCGGTGGCCACGAAGCGCGGTTTCGACTGGGCGGGCACCGTCCAGCGCGGCGCGCGCATCCGCGTCGCGACCAAGTACGTGGCCACCGCGCGCGAGCACTTCGCGGCGAAGGGCATGCACGTCGACCTGATCAAGCTCTACGGATCGATGGAACTCGCGCCGCTGTGCGGGCTGGCCGACGCCATCGTCGACCTGGTCAGCACCGGCAACACGCTGAAGGCGAACGACCTCGTCGTGGTCGAGGACATCATGCCGATATCGTCGCGGCTGATCGTGAGTCCCGCGGCGCTGAAGTTGAAGCGCGACCGCGTGCAGCCGCTGCTCGAAGCGCTGGGACGCGCGGTCGTCGCGCAGAGGGGCCGCAAATCGTGACGGCGCCGCTGCCCGTGCGCCGCCTCGACAGCAGCGCGGCCGGCTTCGACGGCGACCTCGCCGCGCTGATCGCGTTCGAGGCCGCGCAGGATCCCGCGATCGACGCGACGGTGGCGCGGATCGTCGCCGACGTGCGCGCGCGCGGCGACGCGGCGCTGCTCGACTACACGGCGCAATTCGACCGGCTGCGGGCGGACTCGGTCGCCGCGCTCGAGATTTCCGCGGCCGAACTGCGGCTCGCCTTCGAGACGCTGCCCGTCGCGCAGCGGACGGCGCTGGAGGCCGCCGCGGCGCGCATCCGCGCCTTCCACCAGCGGCAGAAGATGGCGTCGTGGACGTACCGCGACGAGACCGGCTGCGAACTCGGGCAGCAGGTGACGCCGCTCGACCGCGTCGGGCTGTACGTGCCGGGCGGCAAGGCGGCGTACCCGTCGTCGGTGCTGATGAACGCGATTCCGGCGCAGGTGGCCGGCGTCGCCGAGATCGTCATGGTCGTGCCCACGCCGGACGGCGTGCGCAACCCGCTGGTGCTCGCCGCCGCGCACCTCGCCGGGGTGGGCCGCGTGTTCACGCTGGGCGGCGCGCAGGCGGTGGCGGCGCTGGCCTACGGCACCGCGACCGTCCCCGCCGTCGACAAGATCTGCGGCCCCGGCAACGCCTACGTGGCGGCGGCCAAGCGGCGCGTGTTCGGCGCCGTCGGCATCGACATGGTGGCCGGCGTCTCGGAGATCCTGGTCATCGCCGACGCCACCGCGGATCCGGACTGGGTGGCGATGGACCTGTTCTCGCAGGCCGAGCACGACGAGCTCGCGCAGGCGATCCTGCTCTCGCCCGACGCGGCGCTGCTCGACGCGGTGGAGGACAGCGCGCGCCGGCAGATCGTCACCATGCCCCGGCGCGCGATCATCGCCGCGTCGTTCGCCGGCCGCGGCGCGCTGATTCGCGTGCGCGACCTCGACGAAGCCTGCGCGATCGCCAACCGCGTAGCACCCGAGCACCTCGAACTCGCCGTCGCCGACCCGGCGGCGCTGCTGCCGAAGATCCGCCACGCCGGCGCGATCTTCATGGGTCATCACGCGTCCGAAGCGCTGGGCGACTACTGCGCCGGACCCAACCACGTGCTGCCGACCGGCCGCACGGCGCGGTTCTCGTCGCCGCTCGGCGTCTACGATTTCCAGAAGCGCTCGTCGGTGCTGAAGGTCTCGCGCGCCACGGCACAGGCGCTGGGCCCGGTGGCGGCGACGCTGGCGTACGGCGAAGGGCTGGCCGCGCACGCGCGCAGCGCCGAGTTCCGCGTCGAGCGCAG
>CAIWHR010000523.1 GCA_903912485.1 uncultured beta proteobacterium
CGGCACCCCGCCAAGCGATTCTGCGATGCGACGAATCTGCTCGCGCTCGCGAGGCTCGTGATCGCCATCGGCGAATGCCGCAAGGAGTGCAACGGTGAGGATGGCTTGCTGCTGTTCCGTATTCATGAAGAGAAGTGCCCGCGTTGAATTTTCGATTGCTCAGCAGTCGCCAATACAGATGACATCCGCCGCGCGCTCGCCTTCGCGCTCCACGCCAGCGCCATGAGCCGAATTTGTGCCAGCGTCTGGTGGTCAATGGTTCTGCCGCCCCGCTTCACGAACAGTCAGATGGACGTCGCCGCAGAAAGTTCCGGATTCGTCGCCTCGATTGGCGACTGGTGACCGAGAAATGCAAGCCACCGATCTTGCCTCCCCCCGACCTGTACCGTCAGCTTCTGGATCACTCCAGTGACCCTATCTTCAGCTTCGCTCCGGATTTCCGATACCAGTATGCAAACCATGCCTTGGCTGAGAGGATCCGCTCAACCAGGAGGTGACGCTCGAGGTATTGCGCAGGGTTGGCTTGGCTGCGGATCTTGCGGCCAACGGCAGACAGGCAGCGCGCATGGCGACGGACGTCGACTACGCGCTGATCCTGATGGACTTGCAGATGCCGGAGACGGACGGCCCGCAGGCGACCCGTGCCATCCGCGCGCTGCCGGGCCGCGAAGAGACGCCGCTCGTGCCGGGGGAGTTCTTCGCGACGTTGCTCAAGTGGCTCGAACGCGAAGATCCTCGCCGGACCTGACGTCCGATCAGCAGAACTGCATTGTCTGCGTGCAGCGGTGCCGCCCCGCCCTACTTCCTGGGTTCGATCGCGGCGCTGAAGCTGATGTCGTACGAATACGGTACGTCGTCGAATGACGTCTGCGGAGATTTCGTCCGCGAGCGGCCGGCGATGGTCTTGCCGTCGAATGTCTTCGCCTCGAACACGTGCTCGGTCGACCCGCCGCCCGGCTGCCGCGCACCGAACCGGCCATCGCGCACCTCGAAATTGATGACCTGCTTTTCGGTGTTGATGACCTGCTGCACGCAGTGCAGCTTGCCCGAATCGACCAGCGCCTTGCGCGCGAACGCGTCGCGCACCGCCGCTGCGGGGACCTCGGCGTCGCAGAACAGCACCGTCACGTCCTGCTTCTTCTTGTCGAAGAATCCCTCCACCGCATACGCATAGACCCGCGTCAGGGCGATCGGCTGTCCCTTGACCTCGAGCTTGCCCTCGACCTTGTTCTGCGCCGAAGCCTCCGGCACGCTCAGCGCGGACAGCGCGAACAGGGCAACTCCGGCCACGCTTGCTGCTGCACTCTTTCCCGACACGGCACCCCCCTCGATCCTGGTTTGACGACCGGTCGCGCCGAGGCGACGCATGATCGGCACGTCCAAAGCGCCGATCATACCGGACCGCGAGGGACGGGAAATTCGAGCCGCCGAAAGGTCTTCCGGTTCGGCGAGGCCGCGCTGGCCGTAACACAGCGTCCCCTATAATGGGTCTTCCGCGAATCCCGGCGCGCCTCGATCCACCGCCGATGCTGCTCGACCGTCTGCTTGAAGAAAAATCGCTCCGCGCCCCGCGCGGGCAAGGGGCGCTGCACCGCGTAGACGGCGGGCTGGCCGACGAACTGGGCGGCTTCTACCGCGAGCAGAACGGCGTGGTGGATCTCTTCAACGACTACGAGCGAGACCTGTCGCACCTGCCGCCGCCGCACGACTTCGTCGCGGCCGTGGCGCGCCAGTGGGGATTCGATCCCGGCGACGACACGCAGTATGCGGCGATCGAGGGAGCGATTCGCGCCACGCTCCTCGTTCCGGAGAACTCGAACCTGCGCGCGGAGGTTCGCGAGTTCGCCAGCCGCATGAAGATCCCCGAGCCGGAGGGCTGGCCGCCCACCGCCACCGCCGTGACGAAGGCAGAGCACGTTGCCGCGAACCCGCAGATCGAGGTCGTGCGCCATTACCTGCCGGCGGCGTTGCCGGCGTGCACCCGCGAGTTCTACAGCTTCCGCATCCGCAACGTCGGTCTTGGGGAACTGTCGTCGACCCGGACGCCGCCTTTCCGCCTCAGCTACCACTGGACCCGCGCGCAGGGCGAATTGCGGATCTTCGAGGGCGAGCGCGCGACGCTTCCGCGCGACCTTGCGCCGGGCGACGAGATGACCGTCATGGTGCCGATCGCCACACCCGCGGAGCCGGGCGAGTATGTCCTCCAGCTTCGGCCCCTCGAGGAGATGCTGTGCTGGCACGAGGACCAGGGAGGGGACTACCGCGTTTCCATCCAGCCGACGGTGGCCCACGCCTTCGACGACCTGAGCCACGACGATGCGCCCTTCGACATCGCCGAGGACATTGCGGCGGCGGAGCGGCTGGTCGCGCAGGCGCTGCCGCGGCGGGAGCGCCGCTGGCGTGTGCTGGAGATCGCGGGCGGCGCGTTCCCTGTTTCGCTCTCCGCCTGCGCTGTGGCGGCGGACGTCGTCTCGGTGGACATCAGTTTTGCGCTTTGCCAGCTGGGGGCATTGATCGCCGCCCGGCGCGGCCTTGGCCGCGATCACCTGCAGTTCCTTGCGGCGGACGCGTGCTCGCTGCCCTTCGCGCCCGGCACCTTCGACGCGCTGGTCATCTGCGCGGCGCTGCACCACTTCCCCGACCCGACGGCGCTGCTCGCCTGCCTTCGCTTGCTGCTCGCGCCCGACGGCGTGTTGGTCGTCGTGCGGGAGCCCTGCAATCCAAACCCCTTCGACGTCGACTACCTGCGCGACATCGGGCTCGGCATCAACGAGCAGCAGTGGAACCTGCGGGAGTACGGCCGCATCTTCACCGAAGCGGGCTTCCGTCCCGAGCGAACGCTGGTGCGCAGCCGCTGTTCGCTTTCGACATGGCTCCGCCCGGCCCAAGCGCCGCATCCTGAACGCTGCGGGGCTGAGAGCGTCGGGGTAGCGGGAAGGTGATGCCGGGCACGGATCCGGACGGCCGCTGCCGCGACGATTACCGCCGCGGGTCAGCCGCCTAACGGGTGCCCTCCCACGGTCCGCCGTCGCTGTCGGCAGCGCCGCGGCCCCAACTGCCCCGGAAGCTCCGGCCGTCGGCGCTCAGCCGAAATGCGAAGTGGCCGGCAGCGTTCTCCTGCGTCCACTGGCCACGCAGCGTATCGCCCTGCACGGTGCCGCCGAGACGCCCGTGCCTGTCCGGCGCCGGCCACCGCGGCGCCGCTGACGGTCCATTGCGCGGGCGCATAGGCCTTGTCGGGTTGTGACGACCGCACGGTCTCGGTCGGCCCCCAGTTCTGCGCCAGCGCCGGCGTCGCCAGAGCGAGCACCGCCGCCAGTGCCAGTCGTTCAATTCGGACGTGCATGAGATGCCTCGCGCCTTCACGCCGGTGGAGTGGCCCGGCTGATCCATTGTGGCGCTCGGGAGCCATGCCCACGCCGATGGCAGGGGCACCATCGAAGGCCTTCCGGGCGGCAAGTTGCGGCGAAAGGGGACCGCGGCAGCCTCCGCTCTCAGGCAGCCCTCGGGTTCGAACCCGCGCCGGTCCGGAGCAGTGCCGCCGCCAGCGCCCGCTCCGCCAGCCGGACCAGCGAGTCCAACTCCCCTGTCGACGGTGAAATCCCCGGTTGGTACCTCCTGGCCGGCCACAGGCGGATCGGGGCCAGCATGTCGTAGTCGAGGTCCAACGAAAGTCGCAAGGCCGTCAGCGACGACGCTTCGTCGGACTCGCGCGTCCGCCCGGCCGTTCCGGCGAGCACGGCACCGCACTGGATGAGTGCCGTTCGCGCCGTCTCGTACCGTGTCTGCGGGCTGTTGGCCTCGCGAGCCGCGTCAGCCAGGCGCGAACGGGCCGAGGCGAGCAGCGCATGTGTTCCGGGGCCGGTGCCGCCCGGGGAGTCCTGGTTCGCTGGCTGCATGAACGACACCTCTACCGTATGAATGGACGGCTCCATGATATCGAACGAACGTTCTATGTCAAGCATCGCCCGATGCCGGCTCGCGCCAGGCAGGTCCGGTGCCCGGCGTCGAGACGCGGCGGACGAAGTCGCGGCTTCAATTTCTCCCGCGGTCATGCCGATAAGGACAGGATGAGGCGCGCTTCGCCGGGACGCGCCCCCTCGTCATGTCGCCACCCGGGAAGAACCTGATCATGGTCAGTCGTCGTGAATTCCTGAAATACACCGCAGCCACGGTCCCCGCAACGCAGTTGGCAGCCTGCGGCGGCGGCGGAGACGGCTCCCTCGAGGTCGTCGACTGGCCGATCGCCAGCGCCGTCTACACCACGGCCGAGCAGCAGATCTGCCCCGTCGGACTTGCCGCGAACACGCCGCCACTCAACGCGAACGACCTGCCATACTCGCTGTACGGCTACAACGCATGGAGGCCGCAGCCCGGCCTGAAGCACGAAACGCTGAATGCCCTCGCACCCGGCTACGCGGGGGCGCCGAACGTCGCGCGCCTGCTGACCTTCTTCTCCATCTCGGACATCCACATCGCCGACAAGGAGTCGCCCGCGCAGCCGCTCTACTTCGGCTGGACCGCGCCGTGGGGCGCGCCGTCCAACGACGGATCGGCCTACTCGCCGGTCATCCTCTCGACGCCTCACGTGCTCGACGCCGCGATCCAGACCATCAACGCGCTGCACAAGAGGACACCGTTCGACTTCGGGATGTCGCTGGGCGACGCCGCCAACAACACCCAATACAACGAACTGCGATGGTTCATCGACGTCATCGACGGCAAGGTCATCACCCCCAGTTCCGGCGATCATCTCGGCGCGGGCACCGTCGACTATCAGCGCCCGTTCAAGGCCGTGGGGCTCAACAAGGACATCCCGTGGTTCCAGGTGATCGGCAACCACGACCAGTTCTGGTCGGGTTCGTACTGCGAGACCACCAAGACGATGGCGGCGCACGTGGGGTCGACCGTGCTCAACATGGCCGCCGGCAACAACTCGCCGACGGGCGGCATCAACGGAACCGGGTTCTATACCGGCGTCGTCGATGGATCCACGTCGCTGGGGCTGGTGATCAAGTCGGGACCGCAGGACCAGTGGATACCGGCGCCGCAGGTCGCCGCCGATCCGGATCGGCGTTCGCTGACGACCAGCCTCTCGTCGACCGCGAACTGGATGCGCGAGTTCTTCAACACGACGACCATGCCGGTGGGCCACGGCTTCACCCGGAGCAACCTCGACCGTGACTTCGCCTGCTACAGCTTCCAACCGAAATCGGGCATCCCGATCAAGGTGATCGTGCTCGACGACACGATGAAAGGCACCGGCGACCAGCAGTATGCCCGGGCCTGTCTCGACAAGCTGCGGCTCGAGTGGCTGGTCGCCGAGCTCGAGGAAGGCCAGCGCAACGACGAGCTGATGATCGTCGCGGCGCACATTCCGGTCCGCCCGCAGCAGACGCTGGCCCCCGATTCGAACACCTTCGATCTGTTCGTCGCGCCGCCCAGCGTCGTGACCGACGAGAAGCTGCTCACCATCCTCCACGGCTTTCCCAACCTCATGCTGTGGATGTCGGGGCACCGCCACATCAACGTCATCAGTCCGCAGCCGTTCAACGCCAACGACTTGTCCGACCAGCCGGAGGGAAGCTTCTGGGAGGTGGAGACGGCATCGCTGCGCGATTTCCCCCAGCACCTGCGCACTTTCGACATCCGCCGCAACAGCGACAACACGATCTCGATCGTCGTCACCAACGTCGATCCTGCGGTCTCGCCCAGGTCGCCGGCGGCAAGATCGCGCGACTACGCGGTGGGCGCTTCGCGGATATTCAACGCCACGTCCGCCAGCATCGGGGATGCCACGTCGCAGGCCTGCAACGCCGTGCTGGTGAAGCAATTGACGACGAGGATGCAGAAGGTCATCTCCGCCTTCGGTTCGCCGCTGTGACGGCAGCGATCGCCTTTGCGCCGGTTGCGCCCGCCCCGGGCATGACGCGCAGCGGCGGTGACGCCGGCACGGCGGTGCCCCGTCGGCGGCCGGCGAGCGGTGTTGTCTCTCTCTTTTCTTCGTGATCCACCGGCCTCTTTCTCGCGGAATGTCTCACCGCGCAGTGAGGCGACGCGGCAAGGCAATGCGAGGTGATGCGGTGGGGGATCTTCCGCCGCCGGCGGAGCGGACGTAAGC
>CAIWHR010000524.1 GCA_903912485.1 uncultured beta proteobacterium
CCGCGCCGAGGCCGGATGCACCGCCGGTGACGATGAATGAGTTTCCGTTCAGCTCCATGCTTCGCGTTCTCCGTGATGGGTCGGGGGGGGGTGGACCCGGGCGGCGCCGGGTCGGGCCCGGGGCTCGCGATCGATGACGGGGACGGCGCAGCCCGGGCTACTTGGCGGCCTTGAGCATGGTCGTGACCGACGTGACCAGCCCCGCGACGTCGGCGAGGTTCGACGGCACGACCAGCGTGTTGCCGGTCTTCGCGAGGTTGGCGAACGCGGCGATGTAGAGCTCGGCCACCTTGAGATTGACCGCGTTGAGACCGCCGGGAACGTTGGTGGCGTCGGCGACCTGGCGGATCGCGCTGGCGTTGGCCTCGGCGATGGCGAGCAGCGCGGCGGCGTGGCCCTGCGCGTAGTTGATCTCGGCCTGCTTCTCGCCCTCCGACTTGGCGATCGCCGCGGCGCGCGCGCCGGCGGCAAGGTTGATCTGCTCCTGCTGCTTGCCCTCCGACGTCGCGATCACCGCGCGCTTTTCGCGCTCGGCGGTGATCTGCGCCTGCATCGCGTGCAGGATCTCCTTCGGCGGCGTCAGGTCCTTGATCTCGTAGCGCAGCACCTTGACGCCCCAGTTCGCCGCCGCCTGGTCTAGCGCCGCGACGACGAGGCCGTTGATGTGGTCGCGCTCCTCGAAGGTGCGGTCGAGCTCCATGCGCCCGATGACGCTGCGCAGCGTCGTCTGCGCCAGCTGCGTGATCGCCAGCTGGAAGTTGCTGGATCCGTACGACGCCAGCCGCGGATCGGTCACCTGGAAATAGAGGATGCCGTCGACCTGCAACTGCGTGTTGTCCTTGGTGATGCAGATCTGGCTCGGCACGTCGAACGGGATCTCGCGCAGGTCGTGGCGGTAGGCGATGCGGTCGACGAACGGAATGACGAAGTTGAGCCCGGGCTGCAGCACCGCGAAGAAACGGCCCAGCCGCTCGACGACGAAGGCGTGCTGCTGCGGCACGACACGGATCGCCTGGATGACGACGATGACGGCGACGATGAAAAGCGCGAGCGTGACAAGCGACGATCCCATCAACATGACCGGGGGCTCCGATTGGACGTGAGGTTCAGGCGGCGGGCCGGCGATCGGACAGCACGAGCACCGAACCCCGGGTGGCGACGATGTAGAGCGTATCGGCGTGCGGCGTCGCGGGCGCCGCGAGTTCGGCGTCCCACAGCGTGCCGCGATAGGCGACGCGCGCCGTGCCGTCCGGGTTCCAGGTCTGCACGTGGACCGTCTGGCCGACGTCGAGCGAGTCCTGCGCCGGCGGCGGCGGCTGCCGCCTGCGCCACTGGTGCGCGAGGATCGTCAACGCCAGCGCGAGCCCGCCGGCGATGAGGTACTGCAGCGGCAGGCCCGCGCCCATCCAGGCGGCGACGCCGCCGATCGCCGCGGCGACGCCCACCGCCAGCAGGTAGAACGTGCCGGTGACGAGTTCGGCGCCGACCAGCACCGCCGCCGCGATCCACCAGATCCAGTGCCCACCCATGCCGTGCGCCTCGCCTTGTCCGGACGTGTTCTCCAAGCATAAAGCACTTTCCCCCCTTTGTACGAGGCGCGAACGCCCCCATTTGACGCGGTGCGAGGCAACGCGTCCGGCGCGCCGGGCCGGCACCCGATCGCGAGTCGGATCGGGTATAATATTTCCTTTTTTATCAAGCGCTTTTGCGCGCGAAGCGCCGATTCTCCGAGGTTTGCCATGCCGATCTACGAATACCGCTGCTCGTCCTGCGGCCACGAGCTCGAGACGCTGCAGAAATTCTCCGATGCGCCGCTGCTGGCCTGCCCCGCCTGCAGCAAGGATGCGCTGGTGAAGCTGATGTCCGCCGCCGGCTTCCAGCTCAAGGGCAGCGGCTGGTACGCCACCGATTTCAAGAACTCCGGCAGCAAGCCGGCCGCCAAGCCCGCGGGCGGCGAAGGCAAGCCCGCCGCGGCGAAGACCGACGCGGCGGCCGACACCAAAGCGGAAGCCAAGACCGAAGCCAAGACCGAAGGCAAGACGGAAGCCAGGTCCGAGGCCAAGACCGAGACCAAATCCGGCGCGGCAGCGCCCGCCGGCGCGTCGACTGCCACCACCGGCACCGGTTCGGCCGCGTCCTGACGCTGCGTGAAAATCCGCGCCAAACCCGCGACGATGAAGCGGTACCTGATCGCCGGCCTGCTGGTCTGGGTGCCTCTCGGCATCACGATCTACGTGATCAACTGGCTGGTGACGACGCTCGACCAGACGCTGCTGCTGGTGCCGGAGGGGCTGCGCCCGGAGCACCTCGTCGGCTTCCACATTCCCGGCCTCGGCGTCGTGCTCTCGTTCCTGATCCTGTTCGGCACCGGCGTCATCGCCACCAACTTCTTCGGGCAGCGCCTCATCCTGGGCTGGGAGAGCCTCCTGGGTCGCATCCCTTTCGTCAAGTCGATCTACTCGTCGGTGAAGCAGGTCAGCGACACGCTGCTGTCCGACACCGGCAACGCGTTTCGCAAGGCGCTGCTGGTCGAGTTCCCGCGCCCCGGGTGCTGGACGATCGGATTCATGACCGGTTCGCCGGCGGAAGCCGTCGCCAGCCACCTTCCCGGCGAGCACATCAGCGTCTACGTGCCGACGACGCCCAATCCCACCGGCGGCTATTTCGTGATGATCCCGAAGGCCAACGTGCGCGAACTCGACATGTCGGTGGACGAGGCGCTGAAGTACATCATTTCCATGGGCGTGGTCGTGCCGCGCCATCCGCACGGGCGTCGACTCGCCCAGACCGCGACGGCGGCCCGGACCGGCGGCGGCGCGATGCCGGCCGTGCCGGCCGGCGCCGGCGCCGCCGC
>CAIWHR010000525.1 GCA_903912485.1 uncultured beta proteobacterium
GAGGTGGCTTTCCCGGTGCGCGACCCGGTGCTGCGGCAGCGGGTGATCGACGAAGCGCTGCTGCTCTGCCTCGCCGACAACCGCGACGCGTGGACGCTCGCCGCCGACGGCGGATGGAAGAAGGCGGCGCCGCGGGGGCGCGCGGCGCCGCGCTCGGCGCAGGCCGAACTGCTCGCCCGCCTGCGCGAGCCCGAGAAGGTCGAGCATGCTGAACCGAGCAGCAGGCCACGCACAAGGCGGGGAAAGTGAACAAGCCAATTCAGATGCCGATTTGCGCCTGTTGGGCGGGCGCACTCGCCGGCTCCAGCGCTGCCCCCACCACCATGGCGATCAACCAATGGACCTGATCCTCTGGCGCCACGCCGAAGCCGAACCGGGCGAACCCGATTTCGGGCGACAACTCACCTCCAAGGGCCTTAAGCAAGCCGAGAGAATGGGAGGATGGCTCGATCACCATCTCCCCGACTCGGCGCGGATTCTCGTGTCCCCCGCAGAACGCGCGCAACAGACCGCGCGCGCTCTCAAGCGCAAGTTCAGGACCGTGGAGGATCTGGCGCCGGGCGCCTCGGTAGCCGCAGTCCTTGTGGCCGCGAAGTGGCCGGATTCGCGCGATCCCGTCGTCGTGATTGGCCACCAACCGACGCTGGGTGCCGTGGCGTCCTTCCTCCTCTCGGGCGAAGAGGCTAACTGGGCTGTCAAGAAGGGCGCCGCATGGTGGCTTTCGAACCGCGACCGGTCAGGCCATGCCGCCGTGGGCCTGCGCGTCGCAATCGGGCCCGATTTCGTCTAGACCAGCGAGCAACCAACCTCCGCCACGCCGAATAGGCGCGGTACGATTTCACGGTTGCTGCTCAACCCGCCAACAAGGGGCCGTCATTTCCCATGTGCGCGGCCAACGCGCGCCCCCAACTCGACGCTCTGCCTACCGCTCCATCTTGCCCCGGGTCTTCTTCAGGGCGTCAATCAGACCGTTGACCTGTGTCTTGGTCAAACCGCCCTGGTCGACATCGGACTCGATGCGCAATCTCTTGGCGTCTTCGGACACATGGCAGACAACCTTGGCGCCATCGCCCAGATCGAATGTCTTGCTCTTGCCGTCAGCCATCGTACTCTCCTGATCGCAATTCCAGACGATTCTAACCGAAACCCGGACGACGATGGTCGAATCCGACCCAGCACCCCGCCGTCGCAATGGGTTGATGTCCGACGATGCCCACAATTGCTGCGGATCTCGCCGTGGATGTAAGCGCCGCTTCGGGGTCACGAAGCCTCGCGCCTCTATGTCGCAAGGCCTGGACTCTGCTACCGCGCTGCCTGACAAGACCTGCCGCCGGTCTTGAGACGGAGGGCAGCGCCTCGGGTCCGTGACGTTTCATCGCCGACGGGCAATGCGCAAACGAGCCGCCTCAGACAAACAACAATCCGCTCCAAAATCGAAGAAGATTCACTGAAGGTGACCGACCCGTGTAAGAACCATCAACAACGCTGACCCAGCGTTCAAGCCGGTCACGATCCTCCGGAATCACCGGTCACGTTCGACCGGAATCAGCGGTCATCTTCAGCGGAATACGCAACATTGCCACGAGGGGCGTACGCGAGCGCCTCGGGCCGGTGCGTGACACCGTAGTGCCGGAGGTGACGAGGGAAGCGCCATGAGAGAGCGGCCGCCCCCGCCGATGACCACGGACATTCCGATGCCCTTCTGGATGGCGTCAAGCAGCCTGGCCAATGTCACCTGAACTGCTTGACGCCGGAGATCAAAGCACCGGCAAGCCGCTGAGGTAGCCGACAGCGGCGCTCTTCTTATTGTTCCAGTTGGCGTTGATCAGAGGATCGACGCCAGCCTTGATAATCGAGTGGATGGAGGCCCAGTCCCCTGCGTGCTGGAAATTGCTCATGATGTAGGAAAATCCGTTCAGGTTGTCGACCGCCTGCAAACCGGTCGACTCGCCCCCGGCTGGAATCGACAGGATGCGCGATAACTTCTTGCTGTCGACGTTATAGGCCCACAAGAAGTTGTTGACGTGCTGGCCAGAGTCTTCTCCGATGAACAGGGTGC
>CAIWHR010000526.1 GCA_903912485.1 uncultured beta proteobacterium
ACGTTCGCCAAGAATCGCGATGCGATGACCGCGCTGGTCGCCGATCTCGCCGCCAAGGTGGCGGTCATCGAGCGCGGCGGCGGCGCCGCCGCCTGCGCCAAGCACGTCGCCCGCGGCAAGCTGCTGCCGCGCGAGCGCGTGCGCGCGCTGCTCGACGCGGGCTCGCCCTTCCTCGAGTTCTCGCAGTTCGCCGCGTGGGACATGTACGGCGACAACATCGCCGCCGCCGGCGTCATCACCGGCATCGGCCGCGTCGCCGGCCGCGAGTGCGTCGTCGTCTGCAACGACGCGACGGTCAAGGGCGGCACCTACTACCCGCTGACGGTGAAGAAGCACCTGCGCGCGCAGGACATCGCGCGCGAGAACCGGCTGCCGTGCATCTACCTCGTCGACTCGGGCGGCGCCAACCTGCCGAACCAGACCGAGGTGTTCCCCGACCGCGACCACTTCGGCCACATCTTCTACAACCAGGCGACGATGTCGGCGCTGGGGATTCCGCAGGTCGCCGTCGTCATGGGCTCGTGCACCGCCGGTGGCGCGTACGTGCCGGCGATGTCGGACGAGTCGATCATCGTCAAGGAACAGGGGACGATCTTTCTCGGCGGCCCGCCTCTGGTGAAGGCCGCCACCGGCGAAATCGTCACCGCGGAGGACCTCGGCGGCGCCGACATCCACACCCGCGTGTCGGGGGTCGCCGACCACCTCGCGCTGAACGACCACGACGCGCTCGCCATCGCGCGCCGCATCGTCGGCAATCTCAATCGCCCGAAGCGGATCGACGCCGAGGTCGCGCTGCCGGTGCCGCCGAAGTACCCGGTCGAGGACGTCTACGGCGTCATCAGCGCCGACCCGAAAAAGCCCTACGACGTGCGCGAGGTGATCGCGCGCATCGTCGACGGCAGCGACTTCGACGAATTCAAGGCGCGCTACGGCACGACGCTCGTCACCGGCTTCGCCCGCGTCTGGGGTTACCCGATCGGCATCGTCGCCAACAACGGCATCCTGTTCTCCGAGTCGGCGTTGAAGGGTGCCCACTTCATCGAGCTCTGCGCGCAGCGCGGCATTCCGCTGCTGTTCCTGCAGAACGTCACCGGCTTCATGGTCGGGCAGAAGTACGAGGCGGGCGGCATCGCGCGCGACGGCGCGAAGATGGTCACCGCGGTGTCGTGCGCGCAGGTGCCCAAGTTCACCGTCATCATCGGCGGCAGCTACGGCGCCGGCAACTACGGGATGTGCGGCCGCGCGTTCGAGCCGCGCTTCCTGTGGATGTGGCCGAACGCGCGCATCTCGGTGATGGGCGGCGAGCAGGCGGCGACGGTGCTCGCCACCGTCCGCCGCGACGCGATCGAAGCCAAGGGCGGGCACTGGAGCGCCGCCGACGAGGAGGCTTTCCGGGCGCCGATCCGCGCGCAGTACGAGCGCGAGGGCCATCCGTACTACGCCAGCGCGCGGCTGTGGGACGACGGCATCATCGATCCCGCCGACACGCGCCGCGTGCTGGGCCTCGCGATCTCCGCGTCGCTCAACCGCCCGATCGAGCCGACGACCTTCGGCGTGTTCCGGATGTAGCCCGGGCTTCGCCGCCACCCGCGCCGGCCTGCCGCCCCCGCCCCCGCCGCCGCAAGGCGAAGCCCGGGTCGGCTCCGACCACGCGCCCATTCTCCACGAACCGCCGAACACGACAGCAGGGACTCCTCCCCATGGCGAAAGCAGCCCCCCTTCCCGTCAAGCCGCCGAAGGCGCGCCGCCCGAAGCGTGCGGCGGCGTACGCGACGCTGACCGTCGAAGTCCGCAACGCCGTGGCGATGGTCGCGCTGTCGCGGCCCGACGTCCACAACGCCTTCGACGAGACGCTGATCGACGAGCTCACCCGCGCGCTCGCCGCGCTCGACGCCGACGACTCGGTGCGCGCGGTCATCCTGCTGGGCGAGGGCAGGAGCTTTTGCGCCGGCGGCGACCTGAACTGGATGAAGAGGACGGCGGGCTACGGCCACGCCGAGAACGTCGCCGACGCGACCGCGCTGGCGCTGATGCTCGCCACGCTGGCCGGCCTGTCGAAGCCGACCATCGCCCGCGTCCACGGCGCGGCGTTCGGCGGCGGCGTCGGGCTCGTCGCCGCCTGCGACATTGCGATCGCCGCGCAGGACGCGACGTTCGCGCTGTCGGAGGCGAAGCTCGGCCTGATTCCGGCGACGATCGGCCCCTACGTGATCGAGGCGATCGGCGCGCGGCACGCGCGGCGCTACTTCCTCACCGCCGAGCGCTTCACCGCGGCCGAGGCGTTCCGCATCGGCCTCGTCCACGACATCGTTCCCGCGGACGAGCTCGACGCGCGCATCAACGAGCTGCTCGGCACGCTGCTGCTGGCCGGACCGAAGGCACAGGCGGCGGCGAAGGCGCTGATCCGCGCGGTCGCGCAGCGGCCGATCGATGCTGCCGTCGTCGCGGACACCGTCGAGCGCATCGCCGCGGTCCGCGCGTCGCCCGAGGGCAGGGAAGGCATCGCCGCTTTCCTCGACAAGCGCGCCGCCGCGTGGGTGCCCGCGGCGCTGCGACCGTAATGAGCGCGCAGGGCCTCGACCGCCTCGACGTCTGGCAGCTGGCCGCGCTGGCCGCTGCGCTCGGCTGGGCAAGCGGAATCCGGCTGTACGCGGTGCTGTTCGTCGTCGGCGGCGTTGGCTTCTTCCACTGGGTCGACCTGCCGCAGGGACTGCTGCTGCTCGCGCATCCGTGGGTGCTCGCGGCGTCGGGGTTCATGTGCTGCGTCGAGTTCCTTGCCGACAAGGTCCCGGGTGTGGATTCGGCGTGGGACCTCGTGCACACGTTCATCCGGATTCCGGCAGGCGCCGCGCTCGCGGCCAGCGTGTTCGGCGACGAGCCGGGGGCGATGATGCTCGCGGCGGCGATCGTCGGCGGCTCGCTCGCCGCCGGCAGCCACGTCGCCAAGACCGGCGCGCGCGCGCTGATCAACACGTCGCCGGAACCGTTCTCCAACTGGGCCGCGTCGTTCGGCGAGGAGCTCGCCGTCGGCGCGCTGCTGTGGCTGGCGTTCGCCAATCCGGTCGCATCGCTCGCGCTGCTGGCGCTGCTGCTGGCGCTGACCGTATGGCTGATCCCCAGGGTCTGGCGCCTGCTGAAGGCCGCGGGCGGCAGCATGCGCCGCGCCTTCGGCGCCACCAAGACCGACCGCCCGCTCGACCCGACGAGGCCTCACGCCGATGTTTGACAAGATCCTGATCGCCAATCGCGGCGAAATCGCCTGCCGCGTCGCGCGCACCGCACGCCGCATGGGCATCCGCACCGTGGCCGTCTACTCCGACGCCGACACCGACGCGCTGCACGTCGCGGCCTGCGACGAGGCGTACCGGCTGGGGCCCCCGCCGCCGCGCGAGAGCTATCTCGACGGCGCAGCCGTCATCGCCATCGCCCGCCGCGCCGGCGCGCAGGCGATTCACCCGGGTTACGGCTTCCTGTCCGAGAACGAGCGCTTCGCCGCGGCCTGCGCCGACGCGGGCCTGGTGTTCATCGGGCCGCCGCCCGCCGCGATCGCGGCGATGGGCTCCAAGTCGGCGGCGAAATCGATCATGGGCGCGGCCGGCGTGCCGCTGGTGCCCGGCTACCACGGCGACGACCAGGACGCGGCGCTGCTCGCGCGCGAGGCGGCGCGCATCGGCTACCCGGTGCTGATCAAGGCGATTGCCGGCG
>CAIWHR010000527.1 GCA_903912485.1 uncultured beta proteobacterium
CGAACTGGAGCTGGCCGCGGCCGAGGCGCGCACCCGCCTCATCGTCGACTCCAGCGCCGACGGCATCATGCAGCTGGACAACGCGGGGCGCATCGCGCTGGTCAACCCCGCGGCCTGCGCGATGCTCGGCTACGCGCCGGCAGATCTCATCGGCCGCGACCTGCACGACGCGGTCCACCACGTGCCCGGCGAGGGCGCCGCGGCGACGCACGCGACCTGCAGGCTGCGCGTCGCGATGATCGCCGGGCGGGTGCTGCGGGAGGACGCCGAGACGTTCTGGCGCGCCGACGGCAGGCCGCTGTCGGTCACCGTGGCGGTCCACCCGATGCGCCGGGGCGAGGCCGTCATCGGCGCGGTGATGACCTTTGCCGACAACACGCGGCGCCAGGCGGCGGACGACGCGCGCGAAGCGGCCCGGGCTGCGGCCGAGCGGCTGGCACGGACCAGGAGCGAGTTTCTCGCCAACATGAGCCACGAGATCAGGACGCCGCTCAACGGCGTGCTGGGGATGGCGCAGATCGGTTACCGCGACAGCGCCGGGCGCGGCAAGGCGCGGGACACTTTCTGGCGCATCCTGGAGTCGGGAAGGCTGCTGTCGGCGATCGTCGACGACGTCCTCGACCTGTCCAAGATCGAGGCCGGCAAGCTCGCCATCGAGTCCATTCCGATCGACCCCCGGCGCAGCGTCGACGCGGCGGTGGCGGCGCTGGCGGACCGGGCCGCGCTGAAGGGCATGCAGATCGTGGCGGAAAAGGCGCCCAACCTGCCCGCTTCGATCCTCGGCGATCCGATCCGGATCGCCCAGATCCTGATCAACCTGCTGTCGAACTCGGTCAAATTCACCGAGCACGGCGAGATTCGCCTCGCCGCCTTCCGCGACGGCGGGCAGCTGGTGTTCCGCGTCAGCGATACCGGCATCGGCATCGCGGCCGAGCATCTGGAGCGGCTGTTCTCGCCGTTCGAGCAGGTCGACGGCAGCACCACGCGCAGGTACGGCGGCACCGGACTCGGGTTGACGATCAGCCGGCAGCTGGCGGGACTGATGTCGGGGGAGATCCATGCCTCCAGCCGCCTGGGCAGCGGCAGCGACTTCGAGCTGCGTCTGCCCTGCGTCGAGTCCGCGGAGGGCGCCGCGCCGGCGCCGGCGCCGTCGTTCAGCGCGGCGCGTCCGCTATCGCGGCTGAAGGGTCTGCGCATCCTCGTCGCCGAGGACAACGAGGCCAACCAGCTGATGCTCGACGACGTGCTGAGCTTCGAGGGCGCGCAACTGGAGATCGTCGCCAACGGCAGGCTGGCGGTGGACGCCGTCGCGCGCGATCCGCAGGCGTTCGACGTGGTGTTGATGGACGTGCAGATGCCCGAGATGGACGGTCGCGAGGCAACGCGGCGGATTGCCGCCATCGCCCCGGCGTTGCCGGTGATCGGCCAGACCGCGCACGCGCTGCCCGAAGAGCACGAAAGATGCCGCGCCGCCGGCATGGTCGAGACGATCACCAAGCCTCTCGACTACGACGCGCTGGTGGCGATGATCCTGCGCCACGTCGGGCAGGCACCCGCCGCCGTCGTGCCGGCGCCGCCGGCCGACACCGGCACGGCGCCATCGGCCGACGCCGGCCCGCCGGTGCGCGCCGCGATGATCGACTGGGCGCGCCTCGAGCGCAGACATGCCGGCCGCCCCGACTTCCTGAAAAGGCTGCTGGGCATCACGCAGGACAGCCAGTCGGCGACCGCGGAGCGCATACGGGCGGCGGCCGCCGCCGGCGACATGGATCAGCTGGCGTTTCTCGCCCACGGCCTCAAGGGCACCGGCGGCAACCTGTTCGCGGGCGAACTGCAGGCGCAGGCGGCGGCGATCGAGACCGCCATCCGCGCGGCGAGCCCGGGCGCGGCCGCCGACGCCGGGCGACTGGCCGCGACGCTCGACGCGATGCTGGCCGAGGTCAGGGAGTACCTGGCCTGATGCCGCCCGTCTTTGCACCCACTTCAAGCACCGGCCGGCCCGGTCGGGCCGGCGCAGCGGTTGCCGCAGGCGACTGATCGCAAGGGAGAACCACGATGCAGGACAGGATGGACACCGAACGCAGACCGACGGTGCTGGTCGTCGACGACGCCCCCGATCACCGCGCGATCATCGCCGAATATCTGTGCCCCCTCTACGAAGTCCGCAGCGCCGAGTCGGGCGTCGAGGCGCTGGCGCTGGCGAAGACGGCGCCGATCCCGGACCTCGTCCTGCTCGACGTCGTGATGCCGGGCATGGACGGCTACGCGGTGCTTGCCGCGCTGCGCGAAGCGCCGGAATCGCTGGACGTTCCGGTGATCTTCGTCACCGCTTCGGACACCGAGGAGGACGAGGAGCGCGGCCTGACGCTGGGCGCGGTCGATTTCGTCGTCAAGCCGATCCATCCGGCGACGCTGCTGGCGCGCGTCGCCACGCACCTCGCGCTCGGCGCCGCGACGCGCGCGCTGAAGGTGCAGAATGCGCTGCTCGAACAGCGCGTGGCCGAGCGGACGCAGAAACTGGCGCGGGCGTTCTTCGTCGCCGAGGCGGCCAACCGCGCCAAGAGCGAGTTTCTGGCCAACATGAGCCACGAGATCCGCACGCCGCTCAACGGCATCATCGGCATGAGCGACCTCCTGCTCGACACGCGCCTGAACTCCGAACAGCGCGAGTACGCCGGCGTCGTGAAAAGCAGCGCCGAGTCGCTGCACGTCGTGCTGGTCGACATCCTGAACTTCGCCGAGGCCGAGGCCGACGGGATCGTCGTCAAGCCCGAAACCTTCGAGGTCCGCGATCTGGTCGGCGGGTTGCACGACCTGTTCTTCGCCCGCGCGATCGAGAAGGGACTCGCGTTCACGTGCAGCGTCGCCCCGTCGACGCCGGCGAGGGTGACCGGCGACGCGGCGCACCTGCGCCAGGTCCTGCTCCGGCTGATCGACAATGCGCTCAAGTTCACCGATCACGGCAGCGTGTCGCTCGACCTGCTGCCGGCCGCTTCCGGGTCCGCGGAGGCGCCGGTGCTGCGCTTCGAAGTCAGGGACAGCGGGGTCGGCATCTCCGCCGGCGGACACGACGCGATCTTCCTTCCGTTTGCGCAGGTCGACGGCTCGTCGACGCGCAGGCACGGCGGCCTGGGTCTGGGCCTCG
>CAIWHR010000528.1 GCA_903912485.1 uncultured beta proteobacterium
CAGAGCTTCGTGGAGATGCTGAAGGCGGGCTACACGGCCGTCGCCGAGTTTCACTACGTCCATCACGACGCGCGCGGCGGGGCGTACGCGAATCCGGCCGAACTGGCGCAGCGGATCGCCGCGGCGGCGCAGCGCGCGGGGATCGAGCTCACGCTGCTGCCGGTGTTCTACGCGCACTCGGGCTTCGGCGGCGCGCCGCCCGTGCCGGGGCAGCGGCGGTTCGTGCACACGCCGGACAGCTTCGGGCGCCTGCTCGAGGCTCTTGCCGCGGGCGCCGCCGCCCGCCGCTACGCGCTCGGCGTGGCGCTGCACAGCCTGCGCGCGGTCACGCCGGACGAGCTGGCGGCGATCGTCGCACTCGCGCCGGCCGGCGCGCCCGTCCACATCCACGCCGCCGAGCAACTGCAGGAGGTCTCCGACTGCGTGGCGGCGCTGGGGTGCCGGCCGGTCGAGTGGCTGCTGCACAACGCGGGGGTCGACGCCAGGTGGTGCGTCGTCCACGCGACGCACCTGACGAGCGACGAGAGTCGGCGCCTGGCCGCGAGCGGCGCGGTCGCCGGCCTCGCGCCTTCCACCGAAGCCGATCTGGGCGACGGCGTGTTCCCGGCGCGGGGGTACGTCGAGAGCGGCGGCACGCTCGGCATCGGCAGCGACTCGAACACGGTGATCGACCCCTACGCCGAGTTGCGCCAGCTCGAATACTCGCAGCGGCTCGTGCGGCTCGAGCGCAACGTGCTGGCGCGGCGCGACGTGCCGGTCGGCCAGTTCCTCTACACGCTTGCCGCCGGAGGCGGCGCACGCGCGCTCGCGCAGCCGATCGGTGCGATCGCGCGCGGCCGACGCGCAGACTTCGTCGTGCTCGACGCCGACGACCCGGCGCTGGTGTCGCAGGCCGTCGGCGACGCGCTCGACGCCGCGATCTTCGGTCCGTGCCGCCGGCCCGTGCGCGACGTGATCGTCGGCGGCCGCTGGGTGGTGCGCGACGGCCGCCACCAGGACGAGCGCGCGGTGCTCGAAGGCTACCGGGCGGCGCTCGCGCGGCTCGCAACGGCATAGGATGACGATGGATCTCTACGAACTCCACTCCGGCGATTCGCCGCTGCTGATCGACGTGCCCCACGCGGGCAGCTTCCTGCCGCCGGAGATCGCGGCGCTCCTGACGCCGGCCGCGGCCGCGGTCCCCGACACCGACTGGCACGTCGGCAGGCTCTACGCGTTCGCGCGCGCCGCCGGGGCCACGCTGATGACGGCGACGCACTCGCGGTTCGTCGTCGACCTCAATCGCGATCCTTCGGGCGCGGCGCTGTACCCCGGCGCCGACAACACCGAACTGTGCCCGACGCGCACTTTCGCCGACCAGCCGATCTATCGCGACACCGTTCCCGGCGCCGCCGAGGTCGCGGCGCGCCGGGAGCGGTACTTCGATCCCTATCACGCGCAACTCGAGCGCGAGATCGAGCGCATCCGCGCGCGGCACGGGCACGTGGTGCTGCTCGACGGTCATTCGATCCGCGCCGAGGTGCCGCGTTTCTTCGCCGGGCGCCTGCCCGATCTCAACCTCGGAACGGCAGGCGGCGCGAGCTGCGCGGCGTCGCTGCAGGCCGCCGCCGCCGGGGCGCTGGCGGCGGCCGGGTTCACGCTCGCCGTCAACGGCCGTTTCAAGGGCGGATACGTGACGCGCCGCTACGGGCAGCCCGAGCGCGCGGTGCACGCGCTGCAGCTCGAGATGGCGCAGTGCGCGTACATGGACGAGGCGCCTCCGTACCGCTGGGATCCGCTGCGCGCGGGGGCGCTGGGCAGCGTCCTCGCCCGCCTCGTCGACGCGCTGTCGTCGTGGCGGCCGGCGCAGCCCGAGGCCGGCAACTCGGGAGTTAGTTGACCCACATCAATGCCCCCCGTCTCTTTGGGGGCAATTCTCCATGCTTTGGTCTGCGGTCACCGGGCGAGACGGCTGCCGCAGGCCCGCTCGCCCGATGCGAGCGCACGGTCGTGGAGGTTGTCGATGGGATCCCGCGGGAAATCGTTCATGCGTCCGGCGTCCACCCGGGACGGCCCGGTGCATCACGACGGGCTTGCCGGCTTTGCCGGGGGCTCGCCGATGCAGACGGTGGCCGACATCCTGAGGTCCAAGGGCGACCAGGCCGTTCACACCATCGGCGCCGCAGCGATGGTGTTCGAAGCGATGCGCCTGATGACCGAGAAGGGCATCGGGGCGCTCGTCGTCACCGACGGCGATGCGGTCGTCGGCATCGTGACCGAGCGCGACTACGCGCAGAAGGTCGCGCTCAAGGATCTGGCCTCGCGCACGACGCCGGTGCGCGACATCATGACCTCGCCGGTGATCGACGTCCGCCCCGACCAGACGAGCGAGGACTGCATGGTGCTGATGGGCACGCAGCACCTGCGGCACCTGCCCGTCATGGACCGGGGAAGACTCGTCGGCATGGTTTCGGTCCGCGACCTCGTGAACGACATCATCGCCAATCTCTAGTGCCGCGGCCGGTCGAGCGAATCTCCGACGGGGCGCTGCGGCGGTGATCCTCCTGGTGCGCCTCGACCGGACGCAGGCGTACCTGCTGAAGGACGTGCTCGCGGTCAACGGCATCAAGGCGCACGTCTTCAACGAGAACATGTCCAGCATCGTCGGCGACGTTCCGCCGGAAGTCGCGTGGCCGCAGGTCTGGCTCGACGACGACGCGGACCGCGAGCGTGCGGTCGCGGTGCTGCGCGACTACCACGCCGCGCGCAACCGCCAGGGAGTCCTGTTCTGCGGCGCCTGCCGCGAGGAGAACCCCGCGACCTTCGAACTCTGCTGGAACTGCGGGACCGCGCTGTAGCGGCCCCGAGGGCCGCGCGGGCCGCGGCCGGGGGTTCGCGGCCGCAATCGGCGCACGCGCCGGCCCGGATTGCCGGTCGGCGCCGCGTTCAGGCGGCTTGCCGCGCCGGCGCGACCAGCCGCG
>CAIWHR010000529.1 GCA_903912485.1 uncultured beta proteobacterium
GCCGACCGGCAAAGCCCGGGCTTCGCCGCCACCCACATCGATCGCGAGCCTCCGCCGCCGACCGGCAAAGCCCGGGGCGACGTGGCCATGGGCACGCCTGCCCCGGGTTGCGCGTGGGATGCGCCGGCGGCTCGCAGCGGTCGTTCCGGGGCGCGCAACCCGGGCTACGGGCGCGACACGCGCCCACCCCGTTTCGCGGACTCGACGCGCACCCACCCGTTCGTAGCCCTGGCTTCGCCGCCACCGACATCGATCGCGAGCCCCCGCCGCCAACCGGCGAAGCCCGGGGCGACGTGGCCGTGGCCGCGGCCGTGCCCGCCTACCAGTTCTTGAGCTTGGTCCGCAGCCGGGCGACGGCCTGCGAGTGGAGCTGGCAGATCCGGGATTCGCTGACCTCGAGGACGGCCGCGATTTCCTTGAAGTTCATTTCCTCTTCGTAGTAGAGGCTCATCAGCAGCTTTTCGCGCTCGGGCAGCAGCTCGATCGCGTCGATCAGCGCCTGGCGGAAGCGGCTGTCGGACAGGCGCGCGAGCGGGTCGTCGCGCTCGTCGGGATGGTGCCGCTCGAGGAAGTCGTCGCCCGAGTCCTCGCCGAAGTCGTCGAGGTGCAGGAGCTGGTGGCCCTTGGCCTCCTGCAACTGCGTCTGGTATTCGGACAGCGAGACGCCGAGCTCGCGCGCGATCTCGCTCTCGGCCGGCGCGCGGCCCAGCCGCTGCTCCAGCGTGTGCATCGCCTTGTCGATCTGGCGCAGCGAGCGGCGCAGGCTGCGCGGCAGCCAGTCATTCTGCCGCAGCTCGTCGATCATCGCGCCGCGGATGCGCTGCGTCGCGTAGGTCTCGAAGCGGTTGCCCTGGCTCTCCTCGAAGCGATTGGCCGCGTCCATGAGGCCGATCAGCCCGGCCTGGATGATGTCGTCGATCTGGACGCTGGCGGGAAGCCGGGTGGCGAGGTGGTAGGCCATCTTGCGCACCAGCGGCGCGAACTCCTTGATCCTGCTCTCGACGTCCGTCTTCCCTGCTGCGGTGTACATGTACTGTTCCCTGTCATCCGGCCATGGCGTAGGCGCCCCCCCGCAGGGTGACCCTCTCGGCGAGCCGCACGAAGGCGTGCCCGCGCGGCGAACGGCGGTCGGCCAGCGCCACCCCCTGCGCCGACTCCTCGCGCGGCAGGTAGCCCAGATACTCGAGCCGCTTGCCCAGAAAGCGCTGCGCCGTGTCGGCGACCGAACGATACGCCGTCAGCGCCGCCGATTCCGACGCCGCCCGGTCGACGACGATCCGGAAATCGCCGTGTCCCTGCTCGCGGCTCATCGTCTTGATGCGCGCGTAGGCCTCGGTCAGCGCGTTCTGCGTCGGCGACACCACCAGCAGCACGTCGGCCTTGGAGCCCGCCGGCGGAACGCCGTTCACCAACCATGCATTGTAAGGCTTTGCGACCGGTGCGAGCAGCGCCTCCAGGCTGGCGCGCCAGTCGGCGCCGTCCTGCGCCAGGCAATCGAGTCCCTTCGCGGCCGGAAGCACCTCGATGCCTTCGGGTCCGGCCAGCAGCGCGTCGGCGAGCCGGATGTCGCCGGCCAGCGCCTGGATCAGGTCGAAGCGCGCCTTCAGCCGCAGCGCGGCCGCGACCTCGCCGCGGGCGCGGTCGATCACCAGCACGCGCTGCCCCTGCCGCGCGAGCGCGTCGGCGAGGCTCAGCGTCACCTCGGTGCCGCCCCTGCCGGCGACCGCGAGCGCGTACAGCGCCGGCCGCGAGAACATCCGCCGCAGGCCGCTGGCCTGGTCGTCGGCCCGGTCACGCATGGGCGGCTCCCGCAACGGCGCCCATCAGCATGCCGAACTCGTCCAGCCGCAGCGCGAACGGGGACGACGACGCCGTCGTCGGCGCGGTCCGCAGCGAGCGGTGCACCAGATAGCCGGCGTTGGCGGTGTGCAGGTCCTCGGGCACGCGCTGGCCGTTGGCGACGTACTGCAGCACCAGCCGGTTCCTGATCACCGCGTCGAGCACCTGTCCCGGACGCGCGGTCTCGTCGAGCTTGGTGACGATCGCCGCACCCGGCGTGCGCGCGCGGTCTTCGGCCGCGTCGCCGTAGGCTTCGACCACTTCTTCCAGCGTCTCCGCCTGCGCCGTCGCGTTGAGCACCAGCACGCGCCTGACGCGCGGGTGCGACAGCAGCGCGGTCTGCTCGGGAACGCGCGTGTCGCGCTGGCCCATGCCGACGGTGTCGATCAGCACCAGGTGCTTGTTGCGCAGCGAATCGAGCGCCTGGACGAGGTCGTCCGACGAGCTGACGGTGTGCACGGCGACGCCGAGGATCTTGGCGTAGATGCGCAGCTGGTCGTGCGCGCCGACGCGGTAGCCGTCGGTGGTCAGCAGCGCGAGGCTGCTGGCGCCGAAGCGCACCGCGCAGCGCGCGGCGAGCTTGGCCACCGTCGTCGTCTTGCCCACGCCGGTCGGGCCGACCAGCGCAAACACGCCGCCGCGGGCGACGAGGTCGTCCTGACCCTCGACGCAGCGCAGGTTCTTGCTGATGACGCCCGCGATCCAGGTGAGCGCCTGCGCCGGCGTGAAGTCGTCGGGCAGCCGCGCGGTGATCTCGCGCGCCAGCGCGATGCTGTAGCCCGACGCCAGCAGGTCGCGCGTGAACTGCGCGCGCAGCGGCTTGGACCGCTGCGTGTCGCTCCACGCGAGCTGCGCCATCTGCCCTTCGAGCATGCCGCGCAGCGCCGCCACTTCCTCGGTCAGCTGCGTGGAGATGCGCGTGTCGCGCTCGGTGCGCACCACCGAGATGACCTGCGGCGCCGGAGCCGGCGCGGCCGGCATCGGCATCGGCGCGTACGCGGGCGTCGCCGCCATCGGGGACCGCTGCGGCGACGGCGACGGC